>JAZAGZ010000077.1:0-13607 GCA_036231525.1 Pseudomonadota bacterium
CAAACGCTATCGTGTCACCGCCATGCTTGGCAGACATCACCTTCGTTAACGCCGCCGTCAACGTCGTCTTACCATGGTCCACGTGACCTATCGTTCCCACATTCACATGTGGCTTCGTTCGTTCAAATTTTTCCTTGGACATTCGGAATGCTCCTGAATCTCTCTAAACCCTAGTCTCGACAATCCGTGGGACACCCACAGTGGGGTGGCCGTCATACGCCTATATATATGTGTCAACTTGTGTCGGTGATACCGTACAACCTGGAGCCCACAACCGGACTTGAACCGGTGACCTCTTCCTTACCAAGGAAGTGCTCTACCACTGAGCTATGTGGGCGTGAAATTTCATCCCTCCGCAATTCACGCCCACCCATTCCGGCCACCCACCAGTACCCAATGGAGCGGGTGAGCGGACTCGAACCGCCATCATCAGCTTGGAAGGCTGAGGTTCTACCGTTGAACTACACCCGCCTTCTCCGCTTTCTACCCCCCCCTTCTACTGGTGGAGGGGGTAGGATTCGAACCTACGAAGGCATAGCCAGCAGATTTACAGTCTGCCCCCGTTGACCGCTTGGGTACCCCTCCGCGGACATTAGCCGGCTATTGTCTGATCTGGTCCAGAAGGTGTCAACTTCGAGCCTTACACCACCACACTACTATAACTCCGGTACGGCGCCTCGACACTGTAAAGTTAAGATCTCCAATAATGAGCACCGCCCCCGAAATTAACCCCCTCCTCACCACCAAAGAATACGACAATCAGACTTTAGAAGGCGTCCTTCAGGGCACGGGTCCGTGCAAAAACCTCTTTGAGATCAACATCATGTACTCCCACCGCGGCTCCTATCTCTGGACTCATCGGCCTTAAAAACGGATTCGTCGCCTTTTCCATGCCTATTGTTGTTGGAATTGTTGATTCATTCCGCGCACGAAGTTCATCGATCTCTCGAGCACGCTCTGACAGCACTTTATTGCCAGGCTCCACACTAAGCGCAAAGCGCGCATTAGCCTGAGTGTACTCATGAGCACAATATACGCGAGTCTCATCGGGCCATTGCATTAACTTCTGGAGGGATGTCCACATCTGTGTAGGTGTGCCCTCGAATAAACGCCCACACCCCATAGCAAAAAGAGTATCCCCAACAAAAGCCGCTTGATCCTCGGGCAAATGGTAGACAATATGCCCCCTCGTATGACCCGGGGTGTCAAAAACTTTGATCGGATGATCGCCTAGTTTGAACTCATCTCCCTCCCCAACTAATACATCAATGCCAGGAATCCGCGACGCATCAGCGCGAGGGCCTATAATCTTGCAGCCCGTCGCCTCCTTTATGGCGATATTACCGCCTGCATGATCAAAGTGGTGATGCGTATTCAGTATGTGCGTGAGCCTCCAGTTTTTCTCATCAAGCGCTCCTAAGATAGCCTCGACCTCCGGGGTATCCACCGCAGCTGTAACCCCGGCTTCCTCGTCATGGAGCAGAAATCCGTAGTTGTCGCGCAAACATGGAAACATATGTATCTTGATCGATTGCATCCTTCGGTCCTCGTATTTAACCATCTCGGTGTAACCTGCCACCCAAGCACAACGGCTATGAGTTCTTATCGTACAATGCGGAGCCGAACGCGCAAGGCGGAGTGCAATGCCAACGATTAGCCTACCAGACGGATCCAAAAAAGAATTTGCTGAACCTATAACAGGTTTGGCCGTTGCAGAGTCCATTGGACCCGGGTTAGCAAAAGCGGCAGTGGCAATACGCATCAATGGGGTACTCCGAGACCTCACCACACATATTGAGGATGACGTAGACATAGAAATCGTGACCCGAACAACGGATGAGGGGTTAGAGGTACTACGACACGATGCCGCCCACGCGATGGCCGAAGCCGTCAAGGAGCTTTATCCGGATACTCAGGTGACCATAGGGCCCGCCATACAGGACGGCTTCTACTATGATTTCGCACGCGATGAAGCTTTCACCCCCGAAGATATGGAACTGATCGAAAAACGAATGCGGAAAATCGTCGAACGGGACGAGAAAATCACTCGAGAAGTGTGGGCGCGTGCTCAAGCAATTGAGTTTTTTAAGGACCAGGGGGAAATTTATAAAGCAAAAATTATCGCCGATATTCCGGAAGATGAGGATGTAACAGTTTATAGACAGGGTGAGTTCGTTGATCTGTGTCGTGGTCCACATCTGCCCTCTACTGGACGATTGGGAAAAGCGATCAAACTCACTAAGCTTGCGGGGGCGTACTGGCGCGGAGATTCTTCTAACGAAATGTTGCAGCGAATCTACGGCACAGCTTGGGCCAACGATAAGGATCTAAAGCAGTACCTGCACCGGATCGAGGAAGCGGAACGCCGAGATCACCGTCAAATAGGGCGGCAAATGGACTTGTTCCACTTCCAAGACGAAGCGGTCGGCGCAATTTTCTGGCATCCAAAAGGGTGGACGCTATTTCAAACACTCGTTGACTATATGCGTCAGCGCCAGAATATCGCTGACTACCAAGAAATCAACACACCTGAACTTATGGATCGCAGCCTATGGGAAACCTCAGGTCACTGGGATACATTCGGTGAAAATATGTTTACGAGTCTTACGGAAGATGACCGAGTCTGGGCAATTAAGCCAATGAACTGCCCTGGCCACGTTCAGGTATTCAAAAAGAACCTTAGGAGCTATCGGGAGTTGCCACTTCGACTGGCCGAATTTGGAAAAGTGCACAGATACGAGCCATCTGGTGCATTACACGGACTCATGCGGGTCAGGGCATTTACACAGGACGATGCCCATATTTTCTGCACAGAAGACCAGATCACGGCAGAAACGGGTGCTGTCTGTAGCCTTCTATTGGAAATCTACCGCGATATGGGCTTCGAAGACGTGACCATAAAATTTGCTGATCGTCCACAACGCAGAGTCGGCGAAGACCAAGTATGGGATCGAGCCGAAAATGCGCTGCTGAAAGCTATGGACAGCTTAAATCTCAACTATACCCATAACCCGGGTGAAGGCGCCTTCTACGGACCAAAAATTGAGTTCGTGCTACGGGATGCGATCGGCCGTGACTGGCAGTGCGGAACGCTTCAGGTTGACCTAAATCTGCCCGCCAGACTGGGCGCAACTTACATAGGCGAAGATGGCAATCGGCACACTCCGGTACTTCTCCACCGTGCGATATTTGGCTCCTTAGAACGATTTATTGGCATTTTGTTAGAACACTACGCAGGTAACCTCCCCTTCTGGTTAGCTCCTCAACAAGTGATGGTCGCAACAATCACCTCAGATGCGGATCAATATGCGCTTGAGGTTGCTCAACAATTTCAAAGCGCTGGATTACGCACGGAAACAGATCTTAGAAACGAGAAAATTAACTATAAGGTCCGCGAACATAGCCTCACGAAAACACCTGTGATCGTTGCGCTAGGTAAACGAGAAGTAGAGGAACGCACAGTATCCATTCGTAGACTGGGTGAGAAAGACCAGAAAATCGTGCCACTGACCGAAGCGATCGCTACCCTTTCCAAGGAATCCCGACCACATACTTAGTCTGCATCATTGATGCTTAGGTCAAGGAAGTTAAATGCGCGTCATCAGTTTCGAAAAAAAAATCGCGGAACTTAAACAGCCAAGTTTCGGATTGCTCACCGAGGAAGGCATTATCGACGTAGGTGCAAGACTCAGTGGAACCAGCCTTTACCCTGAACCGGACTTAGATCTACGCACCATGATGGAGCGTAATACCCATTCTCTTGAAGATCTCAGACATTTTGAAACAAAGGATGCCGACATTGCGGAGGCGGATGTTACTTACCTGCCTGTAATCCCCAACGCTTCCAAGATACTATGCGTGGGGATCAATTATCTCAGCCATATAAAAGAAACCGGCCGTGATGTACCTAAACACCCGGTTTTATTTACGCGTTTCGCAGATTCTATTGTTGGTCACAACTGTCCGCTGATCCGTCCAAAGGTTTCAACAGACTTCGACTATGAGGGAGAACTGGCCGTCATCATTGGAAAACGGGCCCGGCACATTTCCCAAGCTGAGGCGATGGACTATGTGGCCGGATACAGTTGTTTTAACGAGGGCAGCATTCGCGATTTTCAGATGCACACGATCCAGTTCACCGCGGGGAAGAACTTCTACAAAAGCGGCGGGTTTGGGCCGTGGATGGTCACGAGCGACGAGCAGCCAGATCCCAGTGGATTCCATCTGCAAACGCGCCTAAACGGACAAGTTCTTCAGGATGCTCCCGTAAGCGATCTCTGCTTCAGCATCCCCCAACTCATTGAATATTGCTCATCCTGGACCCCCCTGGAACCAGGCGACGTTATCGTCAGTGGCACACCAGGCGGTGTAGGCCGAGTCCGAAAGCCCCCTATTTGGATGAAACCCGGCGACGTCGTAGAAATCGATATCAAGGGCGTGGGAGTCCTGCGCAACACCATTATTGATGAGGACTCGGACTGACCGGCTCTCCTCCTATAAGTCCCCCACCTATTCGTACAATCGGCTCGGTGAGCGCGACTGTGCTCCTCTAATCATTCTCGATCGGGTTCATTACCCGTCAGACAGACTAGCAGTCGTCAAAGCAGCGCCCATCAAACCTACATTAGTATTTTTAAGTCCTCGAGAACTTCCGCGGAGTGATCTGCAGGATTTACCTGGTAATAGCGTTTTGCTACCCGACCCTGAGGATCAATAATGAATGACTGCCTATTTGCAACTCCAGACTCGCGCAAGACGCCGTAACTTTCCGCTACAACCTTACTAGCATCAGAGAGTAACGGGAAAGGGAGATGGTATTTGTCTGCGAAATCTTTTTGCGAAGCAACATCATCCACACTCACACCTACAATGGCCGCACCTAACTCTTCATACGCGAAAATATTGTCTCTAAACTCACAAGCCTCTGTGGTACAACCCGGCGTGTCCGCCTTCGGATAGAAATAGAGAACCAGCCATTGACCATCAAAATCCTCTAACTCGTGCCAAACGAAGTTTTGATCTTGTAAGCGAAATGCTGGCGCCGGCTCACCTTCCTGAGGGTTAGCAAAAGCTCCCCCAACAAATGTGGTTACCAGGAAGGCCAGACAAATATTTCGGCTGCTTTTCATGGGTCTCTCCCCAAGGTTAAACTGCTTATGGAGCTCGATCATAACCGATCTGAGCAACCTTTCGAGATTTTAAACATGGCAAAAAAACCCCGCAACCCAGCTGCTCGATCCCCCTTACTGCGCAAAGGTGGGGCACACAGAAAATCCAAGTCCAGCGAACGGATGAAATCCAAAAACACGCTTAGAAAGGAGGTCGATCAAAACACTTTCAGACCACCAAAAAAAGAGGACTAAAACCGAATGACCCGTCCCATCAAGAGCCTTGAAACTAAACCTGTCCCTACGGTGTCAGTAGAGATTGGTAGCCTCATCCCAAGTAACCTCTCAGTACCAAGCTCCAGACTGGTAATCCTATATACCGCCGATCGAATCTCTCAAGTTTAGTATCAAGCTATCCAGCACCGGGAAGTGAGATAGGTTAGGATTGTGCCAAGAAGGCCGTGATCCTATATTACTCCGGCATGTCCCGAGCATTCGACCACGATGGATGCTTGTTAGATTTTAACCGGAAGCCATACCGCACGGAGGTCGTCATTGCTCAAGCGGAACATTCTTCTTAGCGCACTCTTGCTCAGCTTGCTCTGCTCATCGGGCTTGGCGCGAACACTACAGCAGGTGCTGAACGATGGGACTTTGCGCGTAGGCGTTGCCCTCTACACCCCTTGGACCATGCGAAACTCCTACGGCGAACTAATAGGATTCGAAATAGATGTCGCGAAAAAGCTGGCTGAAGATATGGAAGTTGAGGTTGAATTCAGCATATACCCTTGGGAGCAAATCATCTTGCGGCTGGAATCAGGGGAAATCGATGTCATTGCTGCAGGCCTTTCAATCACACCGGAAAGGGCTTTGCATGTTAATTTTAGCCAACCATACGCTCGCAGTGGCACCACACTCGCGACAAACCTTGAAAAAACAGCGCTGGTAGAAAATCTCCAGGATCTTAATGATGGCACCTATACCATTGCCGCCATCACTGGGACTGTTGCCGAAGAACTCGTTGACCGAATTTTTCCAAGAGCTCAGCTAGAACTATATGAGAACCCGGAGATGGCTAGTGCAGCATTAATAGAAGGAACTGTGGATGCTTATCTGGAAGACGAACCCATACCTACTTTCCTGGCGCTGGAGAATCTAACCAAAGTCGATGTTCCACTCCCAGAACCTCTACTCCAGACCCGGAACGCTTTTGCGGTCAATAAAGGGGATGCTGATTTCATCATTTTTCTGAATGCGTGGATTGCGGCTCGAGAATCTGATACCTGGCTCCCGGCAATCCACAACTACTGGTTTGAATCTCTCGGTTGGAGAAGACAACTTGAGACATCAACCGAGTAGACAACTCAGCATATGGATTCCTCTCACCTTAGTGGGAGCCGCCTGGAGCCAAATGAATCCACCATTACCCCCGCAAACTCTTAACGATGAACCGGGCCAAGCCAATCTGGCTCGATTCTCGGAGGACGAGGAAATGGTGATGGAGGAGATTGTAGTTGTCGTCGAGAATCGATGGCGACTCCCAGACCTGGGCTCTAGGTGGCGCCTGGCAAATGATCCCCCCCCAAAAAGTCGCTTAACCACACGATTCCTTCCACTATATGATCCTGATCCAGCCAGACGCTTACCAGATATTTTCCAGGTCGACAGACAGCAGGAAAGGTTCGGCTATCTGGAACTTTTTCTAATCCGCTTTGGAACTCGTCCTCAGCAAACTATTGTCCCCACGGTTTCAGAACCAAACCCTTAACGTTAGTACCCATATGAGCATGAACGGAAAGTTGGTTATTTGCCTTACAACTCCATATTCCATTGCATCGTAGCCGGGTTAAACTCATAGATCAGATAAATTACTGATAACACAAAGAACACCCAAGCGAATATCTCTCCACCCCTGTGCCTCGGAACCTCACGCATGAAGGTCCGGGTCTTATGCGCCCCGTAACCTCGTATGTCGAGCGCCATGGCCTGAGTTTGCCCATTGCGCAATCCCAAAACTAGCATGGCAAACGTCAGGTGCTTTATGCGGATCCACTTACGCTTAAACCAATTCGTGTTCTGCCCGAGATCACGGATACGTTGAGTAATTGAAATCTCACGACCAAGTTCCAAGAATGAAGGGAATAAAACAAGTCCAAGAACTGGAGCATGCACTAAACGGTAGTCCCATCCTCGCCTGGAAAGGTTTTGCACCATGTCTGTTGGGTGCGTGGTGAAGGCAAAAGCCAACCCGATTGTGGCTAGAGCTAGAAATCTCAACGCAAGAAGCGCGCCGAATCCGAGTGCGGCCCATGACAAATCCTTGAACGGCGTACGCAGCGCGATCGAGTCTGAACCCACCGTAGCTTGGCCTCCATAGAAAAATGGGAACACCACAGCCAGAATAAGAATGAAGGGAACAATAATCTTCCCCAGTGCCCAATACCTTTTCAGTGGTATATCTGTGAAAAATACGGCAATGACAAAACAGAAAGCGAAAAGAGCCGCTCCCACATAAAGATTAGTATTGAAAATAGCTACAAACGAAACGCTTAAAGCTAATAACAATTTAGAAAACGGTGTCATTTGATGAAACAGTGAATCCCCTTTCCTGAAGGATAATTCGACTTTAGCCACTGATCCTCTCCTTCATTACTTCTACAAGAGCGGGGGTCGTAAGAACCGGCTTATCCAGTAGCCGGGAAGAAAACTCGTAGACGGACGGAGGCTTCAGTCGTGCGAGTTTCATTACATTCTTCGCGGCAAATAACCCCGACGGAGTTCCGTTGAAAATAATTTTTCCGTCGCAGAGGACTGCTGCACGGTCTGCGTATTCCGCCACCAAGCGCATATCATGAGTAATAAATACAACCGCAGCACCATCATCAGCAAGCTGCCTAAGAAGCTGCATCAGATTTCTGGCCTGATAATAATCTTGACCAAAAGTGGGTTCATCAAGAACCACTACCTCAGGCTGCCCTACTACCATGGCCGCCACGGACAGCCGTCGCTTCTGACCATGGCTCAAAACATAAGGACTCGCATCATGTCGTTCAAAAAGCCGAACAGATTTTAAGAATTCGACCGTGCGGTCTTTCACCTCAGACTCTTTTAATCCTAGCGCCCGAAGTCCATGAGCAATTTCATCATAAACTGTGTTGCAAACGAATTGCTTCTCTGGCACCTGGAAAATATGTGCGACTCGTTTAGCGAGATGGGCAAAGTCATAATCTGTAGTAGGGATACCGTCAATCAATACCGAACCCGAGTCCGGCTGAGCAATACCATTGAATAATGAGGCAAGGGTCGATTTCCCGGAGCCGTTTTGACCAATAATGGCGAGCAACTCGTTCCGATGAGCTGTGCAAGTAACGCCACTCAAAACTCGATGGTCATCGTAACTAAAGTGAACATCCTGAACCTCGATAACCCCAGGAGACAACGTTTCGGTTATTCCGGCTGGGTGTTGAGGTAAGCGAGAGGAAAATGGAACACCGAAACCTTGCGCCTTGATGGCAACAACTAACTCATCTTCATTAAGTGGAACGACGCCCAGATCGATGTCCAGCTCTTGTAGTTCAAGTGCTACCTCCGACACCTGTGGTATCCAAAGACCCATCTCGTCTCGCACATAAAGACCGCGCTCCTCAATAAACTGGCGAGGCGTGAATGGTCCTAACACACGTTGATCCTCGACCAGAAGCACAGAATCAACTAAATCGAAAACTTCGTCGACTTCGTGCTCTATCACCATGACTGTCAAGCCGAGATGGGATCTGACACGATCAATCGTTGCCAACACGTCGGCGGTACCAGCAGGATCAAGATTGGAAGTCGGCTCATCAAGAATCAGTACAGACGGCTCCAAAGCAAGCATTGCTGCTAATGCCACTCTTTGTTTCTCGCCACCAGAGAGTTCAAGCATCTGACGCTCACGAAACCCACCGAGATTAACTAGCTCGAGCGCTTGATCTACGCGACGGTGGATCTCGACCGGCTTGAACAAATAATTCTCCAGCGCAAAACCAATCTCTTCTTCAACTGTGAGCGTGACAATTTGCTCTTCAGGACTCTGGAATAACATGTTGACGCGTCTGAAGCGCTCTGCTGCCGGAAGTTCCCGCCGATTGATCAGACCACGCTCCGGATCCCAAATAAGCATCCGGCCCTGATTCCTTCCCCCGAAGTAATCTGGGTAGATACCAACCAGGTTCAAAGCAAGTGTGCTTTTTCCTGAACCGCTCCTCCCTAGGATGAGCACAAATGCTCCAGACTCAACCTCAAACGAGACATCAACCAAAGCTGGCGGGCCCTCAGGCTGTCCCGCCGGGGGCTTGAACCAAAAGCTGTAGTCCTCAAGAACTAGCGCAGACGTGCTGGTCTTCACGCGTGTCTGGTCTCCGCACCTTCACCAAGAGCAGGAGGACTATCAAGCGAGGGAACCCCGGCATGTTCAAGACCTCGCCCCAGATACCAAGCTACTACTCCCCACATCAGCCCGCCAAATGCAGCTACCGCCATAGAGACTAGTGCCCAGAAGGTACCATCTGCCAGTTGAAATCCGCCCTGCCCAATAAAAGTCGCAACCTGATTTGCTACGGAGGTAACGGCAAGTGCCAGTGCAAACAACAACCTTCCGCCCCGCCAGCGCATCAGAGCCAGTACCGTGGCACCGAACGTGGCCGGAAACAGCCCATAGAACAGCAGAACCGGTCCATCCGGATCACCAGCAAACCATCGAACCAGCGCAGTGACTGTAACCGCCAGCATTACCACAACAGCTCGTTTTCGCAGATACGTACCCGCGTAGAACAAAATCCAGGTGGTGCCGTTATAGAAAGCATAGATAACAAACCCTACAGGCCCAGTCGCCCAAACAGTTCTTTCTAAGAACCCGAGAAGCCCAACAATTTCAATGACGGCCTGGATGACACCCAATAAGACCGCAGTCACAATATCCATCGTATCGAGCTTAAAGTCCTCTCCAAATCGGTAAGACTTTTTTGGCGACGTTTCTGTATGGACCACTGTCAGTCTCCTATTGGTGAACCACGTTCCACCGGGGTAGTTGGGTGGTGCCGGCACACGGACTCGAACCGCGGACCTGAGGTTTACAAAACCCCTGCTCTACCAACTGAGCTATACCGGCACTTCTTTGCGAGTTAACGAGTTCGCCCCGAACACAACCAACCTCAACAAAGAGGCCAAAGTATTCTAACGGGAGAAACGGGGACTCAGGCTCTGGAGCAGCTCCCCAGCGTCCATTAGAAAAGTTTATTCTGGCTTTCTGGCTCGAATCAGCATTCGATCCGTATTGTACCGAATGGAAGGATCTCTAATTCCCAAGGTGTGATCGTCAGAAGAATTCATCAAAATGTCAGACTCGGCTTCAATAAAAAAGCCTGCTGCAATCAAGAGTTCTCGAGCCTTAGACGCCTCCATCCGGTGCAGCTCGGCGTTGTCCTGACCCGCAACCCCCACGTGGTCCACCAGGCCCAGCGTGCCGCCCGGCAAGACTGAATCATAGATCCCTCGCAAAAAAGCCAGTCCTGTTTCGTCGCCACGATTCGCGTAGTCGTGAAGATTCAGGGCAGTGAAAGCAGCATCCGCCTGTGCGGGCAGCCCGATGTCGCCGACGGCGAAGATGTCGCTACCGACCGTGTAAAGGACCTCAACATTCTCTAACCGAGCTGCGCGCGCAGCAGCTGCCTCTGCAACGCGCTCCCGGAATCGCTCTGGATTCTGGGCGTATACCATGCCCTCGGGTCCGACTGCCGCCGATAACGCCTCCGTATACCAGCCACCGCCGGCAAACAACTCCAGAACCGTCATACCGGCTTCAATACCCACAAAACTAAGAACTTCTTCGGGTTTTCTGGATGCGTCACGCACCTTTTCCTCAGCGGGTCGCTCTGCCGAGGCCATGGCAGCCTGAAAGCCCACGGCCAACTCCCCGAATGCGGTGGTATTGAAACCGATACCCATAAAGAGTCCGAGCGCAAACCACTCTGTTCTTTTGGATGCATGCATACTATTGCTCTCCCATAACAAAACTTTACCAATCTAGTGTACTCGCGCCCTTTAGTGCTATCCCCCCACGGCAACGAAAGCGAGTCCTTCTAAAACCAAGTTTGCACGGTATTGCGTCTTGGTTTCCAGCCAATCAGACAATATTCGTGCGTCACCCCCAGTAATATAAACCGTCGGTTGTTCTTTGGCTCCAGTTCCCAGCACTGCTATGGCTCGATCCAGAGCACTGGCAACACTTAACATTGCGCCGTTTGCTACCGCCTTATCTGTATCAGTGCCGAGCATACTAATATCGGCAGGTCGGCGTAACGCCCCGCTAATTTTTCCAATGCCATCTGTCCCCTGGTGAAGTGCGGCACACACCATCTGCGGTCCCGCCATGATAAGCCCGCCCAGATGTTGGCCCTCGGCATCCACAGAATCCAGAGTTACCGTAGTTCCCGCATCAATCACACTCGCGGCACCTTTCGTTAATTGATACGCGGCAATCAAGGAAACCCACCGGTCAGCGCCTAGCTGTGAAGGATCTGAGTAACCGCATCGAATGCCATGCCCATCCCGGACCGGTTCTACGAATTCTGGTGCAATTCCCCAATTATTCATCGCCGCCTCTGTCAAAAGTGATCTGAGAACAGGGCCAGCTACATTTACGGCCACGAGTCGGCCAATGTTATTTGGCTGAACCTCAACCATCGACTGGAGAGCGGTCGCAGGAGACTCAATGTGTAAGTCTTCACAAGGATCAACTAGGCCCCTTTCACTCGCACGAGCCCACTTAATACGCGAATTACCAATGTCAACAAACAGAATTTCGCGAGGAATCATGTCAGCCTCAGGCTAACATCGCCGGAAATGATGCGTAGGCTGCCCGTCTCCGTCTGCAAGATCAGTGTCCCGTCCGAATCGATTGTATCCACGCGCCCTACAAAACTGTGCTGTCCGTCCAATACTGCAACCTCACGACCTTGCAGGTAGTTCGCATTGATAAACTCGGCATGATAGTCCTTGAATCCACCAGAACTATAACTAGACAGCAATGTAACCAACTCCTCAAGAATTCGACAGACGAGTGCGTTTCGCAATGGTGGATTCCCCTCTGTCATTTGACGAAGATCCGTAGCTCCACCCGGCCAATCACTGACCACTTTAAGCCAGTCTGATCCCACAGAAACATTCACCCCAATCCCTATCACTACATAACAGCGCCCCTGGCACTCTGCAGATACCTCAACAAGTATTCCTCCTAGTTTTCGATCATCCCAAACGAGATCGTTGGGCCACTTGAGGGAAAGCCAACGACCACTCATGGAGTGAATAACGTCGCGTGTGACTACCCCAATAGCTAGAGGTAAAGCCGCTAAATCTCGCGGCATCTCATCAAAACACCACCCCGCAGAAAGACAGAGCCCGCTACCAAAAGGAGCAGTCCAAAGTCTGCCACGTCTCCCTCTGCCGGCATGCTGAAACTCTGCGAGACAAGCCGAGAGAAACCCCGATGGAGGAGGCGGTGATGCGAGCAGATGATTATTAGTGGAATCAAGCTCAGGGAAAACTTCAAGTGACACAACTTTCTGGGCAATGCTCCTATTAAGCTCAGCCAGTATCACCTCCTGATTCAGGGGGTCTATAGGACGGCTCAACCGGTACCCTCTCCCTCGTCTAGAATCTATTTTTAGTCCCCACTGATTAAGCTTTGACACATGTTTCCAAACCGCAGAACGTGTAACGCCCAGTTGCTTAGCCAATGCTTCCCCAGAATGGCGTTTCCCATCCGTGAGCAACCTGAGCACGTTCAGCCTTTGCATTCACTTGTCAGTGCGCCCGGCTACCTACCGAGTCGAATGAACTCCGTACGGGATTCCGTACCTTGATGCATGCGTTTGATGTTTTCCCGATGGGTGTAAAGAATCAAAACGGCAACCATGATCGAGAATACGAAAAGCTCTATCTGCCGCGGCAACTGCGTCGCACCAATATAAACTGAGGCGCCCACGACCACACTCATCGTGGCCAGTCCAACATAACGCGTCACTAATACAACGACAAACCAAACGGGAATCACCAGAAAGGCGACTTCCGGAGCAACCACACAAATAACACCAGCAGCCGTTGCCCCTCCTTTGCCACCACAAAAATCGTGCCAGAGCGGATAAACATGCCCAAGAATCGCACCGAATCCCACAGCAAAAATAATAAACTCTCGACTTGCCTGCGTATCAATACCAATGCCGGGTATCTCTAGCTGCGGTAGCACAAGCACAGGGAGCACCCCCTTGCCTACATCGATCACCATTACCCAAAACGCAAATGTTTTCCCTTGGGTTCGAAGAGCATTGGTCCCTCCAGCATTACGGCTACCGAGCTTACGAATGTCAATTCCACCTCGCACCTGCCCCACCAACAAACTGCCAAGGATGGACCCAATTAAATAGGCAACGGTAAACTTCAATCCGAGTTCAATCATTTTTTAAA
>JAZAGZ010000078.1:0-5773 GCA_036231525.1 Pseudomonadota bacterium
CAAACGCTATCGTGTCACCGCCATGCTTGGCAGACATCACCTTCGTTAACGCCGCCGTCAACGTCGTCTTACCATGGTCCACGTGACCTATCGTTCCCACATTCACATGTGGCTTCGTTCGTTCAAATTTTTCCTTGGACACGATCAGCTACCTCTTGATCTGGATAAGGAACATGTTCTATGACTGTAAACTCAAGTCCTGGCCTTAATAATCTCGTTTGCTACGCTAGAGGGCGCGTTAACATAACGACTGAATTCCATAGTGTATGTCGCACGCCCTTGGCTCATGGAACGCAGGTCCGTAGCATATCCAAACATCTCAGCCAGTGGCACCTCCGCCCGGATGATCTTTCCCATAGGAGAGTCATCAAGACCTTGGAGTATCCCCCGACGACGGTTCAGATCGCCATTAACATCACCCATGTAGTCTTCCGGGCTTACAACCTCTACTTTCATTACCGGTTCCAAAAGAACCGGTTTTGCTCTAGCCGCCCCATCTTTGAAGGCCATTGAACCCGCTATTCTAAAGGCAATTTCACTCGAATCCACATCGTGGTACGACCCATCGTACAACGTCACTTTACAATCCACCACAGGATAGCCGGCGATAACACCATTACCCATCTGATCCTGGACACCCTTATCGACAGCCGAAATGTACTCTCTGGGAACTGCTCCACCAACAATCGCATTTTCGAACTCATAACCAGCCCCTGAACCCTGGGGCTCTATACGCAGGAACACATGCCCATACTGCCCGCGACCTCCCGTCTGGCGAACAAATTTACCTTCCTGTTCAATTGTCGTGCGAATGGTCTCACGATATGCTACCTGGGGCTTCCCAACGTTCGCTTCAACCCTGAATTCTCTTTTGAGTCGATCAACGATGATCTCCAAATGCAACTCCCCCATCCCGGAGATAATAGTCTGAGCAGATTCCTCGTCCGTATGCATGCGAAAGGAGGGGTCCTCCTTAGCCAGCTTAGACAGTGCAACACCCATCTTTTCCTGATCTGCTTTTGTCTTTGGCTCCACGGCGACAGATATCACCGGTTCTGGAAACTCCATGCGCTCTAGAGTAATGATGTCTTTAGGATCAGTCAGACTATCTCCGGTCGTAACGTCCTTAAGTCCTACCGCCGCGGCAATATCTCCCGCACGAACTTCCTTTAACTCCTCACGATCATTGGAGTGCATCTGCAATATTCTTCCAATGCGTTCGCGTTTACTCTTAACCGGGTTAAATACCGTGTCACCTGATTTCAATACTCCAGAGTAAACTCGGAAAAACGTCAGGTTCCCCACGAAGGGATCAGTTGCGATTTTAAAAGCCAGCGCCGCAAATGGCGCATCGTCCGTCGAAGGGCGTTCAGCCTCAGTATTGTCTTCCAAAAGACCCCGAATAGGGGGACGTTCCCCTGGTGACGGCAGATACTCCACAATCGCATCAAGCACAGCCTGAACACCTTTATTCTTAAACGCCGAACCACATAGCACCGGTACTATTTCTCCATTGAGACAGCGATGTCTGAGTCCGCTTTTTATCTCTTCAACAGACAGTTCACCGCACTCAAGATATTTTTCGAGCAGCGTCTCGTTGCTCTCTGCCGCAGCCTCTACCAACTTTTCTCGCCATTCTCTCGCCATCGGCAGGAGAGTTTCCGGAACCGCCTGTTCAGAGTAGCTCATGCCCTGGGTCCCATCATCCCATGCGATAGCTTTCATTTTTATAATGTCAACCACGCCAGAAAAGTGCTCTTCAGCACCAATTGGAATCTGTAGCGGTATGGGATTACCCTTAAGACGATCGCCAATTTGACCAACAACGCGGAAAAAATCAGCGCCCGCTCTGTCCATTTTATTGATAAACGCTAACCTTGGAACACCATACTTGTTAGCCTGACGCCAAACAGTTTCTGATTGCGGCTCGACTCCTCCAACCGAACAGAAAACTGCAACCGCGCCGTCCAGAACACGCAAACTACGCTCAACCTCGATGGTAAAATCCACATGACCCGGGGTATCGATGATGTTGATTCGGTATTCAGGGAATTGCTGATCCATTCCCTTCCAAAAAGTAGTAGTGGCAGCGGAAGTAATGGTTATACCGCGTTCTTGCTCCTGCTCCATCCAGTCCATAACCGCAGCACCGTCGTGTACCTCACCCATCTTATGAGATACCCCGGTATAGAAAAGAACTCGTTCAGTCGTTGTCGTTTTGCCTGCATCGATGTGAGCCATGATGCCGATGTTGCGATAACGCTCTATGGGGGTCTGCCGTGCCACGTCCTTGCCTCAAACTCATTGATTACCACCGATAGTGGGCGAAGGCCTTGTTGGCTTCGGCCATTCGATGGGTGTCCTCTCGTTTCTTAACCGCAGACCCTCTATTCTCTGCTGCATCCAGCAACTCATGCGCGAGACGTAAGGCCATCGTTTTCTCTGACCGCTTGCGGGCGGCGTCAATCGCCCATCTCATAGCGAGTGTTTCTCTACGGGTAGCACGCACTTCTACAGGTACCTGATAGGTTGCCCCACCCACTCGCCTCGACTTAACCTCTACCGCAGGCTTGATGTTATCCAGCGCTTCACTAAGTAACTCTAACGCCTTACCCCCATCCTGGCCCGAACGCTCCGCAATTCGATCCAGTGCACCATAGACAATTCGTTCTGCAACAGATTTTTTTCCGCTCAACATGACCATATTAATAAACTTCGCCAGCATGCTGTTACCGTACTTGGGGTCTGGCAATACGGCTCGGCGGGGAGCTTGGCTTCGTCGTGACATGAATCAGGTCCTGGGATTGCTAACTCTTGGGCCGTTTGGCACCGTATTTGGAACGACTCTGGCGTCGATCTCCAACACCAGCGCAATCGAGGGTTCCACGGATAATGTGGTAACGCACACCAGGAAGGTCCTTAACACGACCACCCCTAATGAGCACGACCGAATGCTCTTGCAGGTTATGACCTTCGCCACCAATGTAGCTGGTGACCTCAAAACCATTCGTTAATCTCACGCGCGCAACCTTACGCATCGCCGAGTTGGGCTTCTTCGGCGTCGTAGTGTAGACCCGAGTACACACACCACGCTTCTGGGGAGATGCTCCCAGTGCGGGCACGTTACTCTTAGCCCTCTTCGTAAAACGAGGCTTCCTAACTAATTGATTCGTTGTCGACATCAGTTACCCACATACAAAATCGGGCCCGCTGCCGGCTTCTCGGCATACGGGCCTCAGTATCCTTACCCCCCGAGGAACATTCCCCAGGGCGCGAGATTGTCTCGACCGGTGCTGACCGGTCTGGCAGCGGGAAATTCTAGGGTTCAGGCTAACGAACTGTCAACTAAAAACCTAAACTTTCCTTAGCTCGCAGGCGCCTCTCGGGCCTCATCAGTTGTCTCAGCGCCCTCCACCGACTGCGTTGACTCATCGTCCACAGCCGCCGAAGCCTCCACGCTCTGTTCAAGCGCAGATTCCAGCCCTTTAAGTTCCTCCGCCAGTATGTCTTCCTGGGTTCGCCGGCGCTCCTCGTGATGAGCAAATCCGGTTCCCGCCGGAATAAGCCGACCGACGATCACATTCTCTTTCAACCCGCGCAAATCATCCTGCATCCCACGAACGGCTGCTTCGGTAAGTACCCGCGTAGTTTCCTGGAAAGAAGCCGCTGAGATGAATGACTCTGTTGCCAACGAGGCTTTAGTAATGCCTAGCAATATATTCTCGAAAGTGGCCGGTTCTTCATCTCTAGCTTTAAACTCCTCGTTGGCCTCCAATATTCTAGCCCTGTCGACCTGCTCTCCATGCAAAAATCGTGAATCACCAGGGTTATCAATCTCTACCTTGCGCAGCATCTGTCGAATAATTACTTCGATATGTTTGTCATTGATTCGAACTCCCTGCAACCGATAGACATCCTGAATCTCACGTACAAGATAATCTGCCAGCTCCTCGACACCCTTGAGGCGCAGGATATCGTGGGGGTTTGGCTCGCCATCGGCAATAATCTCACCGCGAGTTACGGTTTCACCCTCGAAAACATTGAGATGCCTCCACTTCGGAATCAACTCCTCACGAGTCTCCCCATCCTCGTCCGTAATAACCAATCGACGTTTGCCTTTAGTTTCTTTTCCGTAACTCACGGTACCCGTGTACTCGGCGAGAATTGCTGCTTCCTTGGGCCGGCGTGCCTCAAATAGATCTGCAACCCTAGGTAGACCACCAGTAATGTCACGGGTCTTCGAGGTCTCTTGGGGGAGCCGGGCAATAACATCGCCGACTAGAACTGTTGCGCCGTCCTCCATGTTGAGCACCGCACCGGAAGGTAGAGCGTAAACGGCTGGAATATCCGTATTCGGGAAAAACACGGGCTCACCCTTTTTGTTAACCAGCTTAGCTGTTGGCCGATACTCCGTTCCCGCACCACGCTTTGACGGATCCAAAACCACTATGCTCGTCAACCCAGTGATCTCATCAAGCTGGGTCGTCACCGTCACACCGTCGATAAAGTCCTCAAATTGCAGACGACCGCTGACCTCCGTGACCACCGGATGCGTGTGAGGATCCCAATGTGCAACTAACTGCCCGGGCTCAACGGCATCGCCGTCATAGATATTAAGTATCGCCCCATAGGGCACCTTATAGCGCTCTCGCTCCCGCCCGAATTCATCCAGGACTGCAAGTTCACCTGACCGGGAAGTCGCCACAAAATGCTTTTTCTCTTCATGTTGCACGGTTTTCATATCGTGCATCCGGATAGTACCGTTTGTCTTTATCTCTACACTGTTGATTGCTGCCGAACGCGACGCTGCACCACCTATATGAAACGTCCTCATAGTGAGTTGTGTACCCGGTTCACCGATGGACTGAGCAGCAATTACGCCTACCGACTCGCCTTTATCAACACGATGGCCTCGCGCAAGATCACGCCCATAACACTGTGCGCAAACCCCATAACGGGTTTTACAGGTGATTGGCGAACGGACCAGCAATTGATCGATGGACGCCGCCTCAAGCTCTTTGACCTCCTCCTCACCCAGCAACGTGCCGGCCTCAATCAGTACGGTGGGGGACCGTTTGCTTTCGGTTCCGGGAATCAGAACATCAGCTGCGGCCACACGGCCAAGCACTCGATCTCGTAGTGGCTCTACGACGTCACCACCCTCAACGAGCGGGTGCATCATCAAGCCTTCTTCGGTACCACAGTCGGGACCAGTTACAACTAGATCCTGGGCAACATCTACCAGGCGCCGTGTTAAATACCCGGAGTTAGCGGTCTTCAAGGCTGTATCGGCGAGCCCTTTTCGCGCACCGTGGGTTGAAATGAAGTACTGCAAGACGTCCAAACCCTCGCGGAAATTCGACGTGATAGGTGTCTCAATAATAGACCCATCTGGTTTGGCCATGAGGCCACGCATACCCGCGAGCTGACGAATCTGAGCAGCTGATCCCCGAGCACCGGAATCAGCCATCATGTAAATAGAATTAAACGATTCTTGCACAACATCGTCACCCTTCGAGTCGATGATTGTCTCAGAACCCAACTTCTCCATCATTGCCTTAGCAACCTGGTCGTTCGTTCGCGACCAAATATCAACGACTTTGTTATAACGTTCTCCGTCCGTAACGAGTCCGGATGCGTACTGATCCTGAATATCCTTCACCTCTTGCTCGGCGATATCCAAGATCCCCGGTTTCTCCTTGGGAACAACCATATCGTTAACGCCAAAGGATACTCCGGCACGGGTTGCATAATTAAACCCGGTATACATAAG
>JAZAGZ010000079.1:0-6528 GCA_036231525.1 Pseudomonadota bacterium
GCCGGAGTGGTAGTTCAGCTGGTTAGAATACCGGCCTGTCACGCCGGGGGTCGCGGGTTCGAATCCCGTCCACTCCGCCAGATGTGGAGGACAGGTTTATTTCTTTGACGGGAAGTAGATCTGTCCTTTTTCTTTCCACAATATAGTGTAAGCAACTATGCTGACAAAGATTCGTGAAGGTGGTGGCCGGTGGGTTGCGGGGATCGTTCTCGCGCTGCTAGCTGTTGCGTTTATTTTTTGGGGGGTTGATCCCACAATGATGGGAACAACCTTTGCCGCCAAGGTGAATGGTGAAGATATATCGCTAGGAGATTTCGAGCGAGCATTACAGGCACAACGAAGCCAATATCAAGAGCTCTATCGTTTGGAGATTACGGATGACCTGCAGAGAGAGCTGAGGCTTTCTGTCATTGAGAATCTTGTGCGGACCCGGGCACTCTTACAGCGGGCGCAATCATCAGGTTACAGGGTATCCGACGAGCGCCTGATACAGGCCATTCAATCGAGACCGGAGTTTCAGGTGAATGGTGAGTTTTCTTTAGACCTCTTGCGAGCTCGACTTCTCTCTCAAGGGCTGCCAGAGTCGTTTTTTTTGGATCAGCAGCGTGAGCAAATAGCGCTTATCGAACTAGAAAATAGTATAGCAACTTCTGCGTTCTACACTCCTAGCGAACTTGCTCGTTACATTGAGCTTTATAACGAAGAACGTGAGCTCGCGTACGCACTGTTTGAGACTGATAACTTTCGTGACCAGGTTGCGTTGAACGAAGCTGATATCCTCGCCTACTACGAAGCTAACAAAGCCCGATTCTATACTGAAGAAAGCGTCGATCTCGAATACATTGAAGTATTGCAAGCCGACCTTGCCGAGGGGATCGAAGTTACTGACGAAATTCTTGAGAACTACTATGAAGATGAGAGGTATCGTTTCCAGACGGAGGATGAGCGTCGGGCGCGACATATCCTAATTAATTCGGCGGAGGAGAATTCTGAAGCTGAGGCCCGTGCCGCGGAGATCCTGGCACGATTGGAAGCTGGAGAGGCTTTCCAGGAGCTTGCTAGTGAGCTTTCAGAAGATGCTGGTACTCGCGGTCAAGGTGGTGACCTCGGTTGGTTAACTAGAGGGATCCTTGTGGGTCCTTTTGAGGATGCACTTTTCGCCATGGAGGTGGGTGATTTGCAGGGTCCTATCAAGACGGCATTCGGTTATCACATAATTCTCCTTGAAGAAATTCGTGCGGGTGATGTACAGACGTTTGAGTCGGTGAGAGAGGAGTTGATCGGTGACTATCAAAGCAGCCGTACGGAGGCACTGTTTTTCGAGCGAGCCACCGAACTAGCGGATCAGGCTTTCGACGCTTTTAATGAGCTAGCAAGCGTTGCGGATGAAATTGGGTTGTCGCTCCAGTCATTCGAGGGTCTTACACGCACAGGTTCAGGGAGCCCGTTTGCAGCTAGCGCACTGGTCACACAAACAGCATTTAGCCCCGAGGTTTTGGGACAAGGTGAGAATAGTGGACTCGTGGAGATTGCAGACGACCACGTTGTTGTACTTCGGGTTGCTGCTCACCATCTACCAGCAGAACAGCTACTAGATGCTGTGAGAACTGATATTGAAGAAGAACTAATCCAAGCCGCCGCAGAGACCTTGGCAGTTGCGGCTGCTGAGGAATTCTCGTCGCAGATGGAAAGATATCTGGTAGAAGATGTAATGAGCTTTCAGGTAGCTGGAAACGAGGGGACGGAAGACATAGTTGAAGGGGCAGTTATCGCAAACGCTGAAGGGGAAGCTCCCGTAGATTCTGAGAGCTCGCCTGCTGCATTGGTTGCTGATCATAACGGTGTCTGGACGGCATCACAGTGGGTGGAACGGATCGATCCGAATGTACCAACGGAAATTCTGGCAGCGGCATTTCGTGCGCAACAAGTTCAAGATGAAACTGCCCGTGAGCAAATTGCACTGGCAAGCGGCGATCAGGCTGTGGCTGTGATTTCGGGTATACGGCCCGGAAATGTGGACAGCATGACGCTGGAAGAGCAGCGTCAACGGATAAACCAGTTGGCAGAACAGTTGGCTATGTACGAATTGACAAGTTACGCTGGACAGGTCCGCAGTCAAGCGACCGTGCGTATACCTGAAGTGGTGCTAGACCCACTATCAATCTACTAGTTTGGTATGGCCAGTTTTCTTATTTAGAAATAAAACCGACCTCTATTTTGAATCACTGTTCGTATAGCAAATAGAAAAACCGTCTCTACGCGTTAGTCACGTCGAATCGAGATGCATGCCAACGGTATTGTAGCCAGAGTCAACGTATAGGACTTCACCGGTCACGCCAGCCGCGAGATCGGACACCAAAAAACTTGCTGCGTTGCCGACGTCTTCAATGGTTACGTTTCGTTTTAGTGGTGATGCTTCACCCACGTGTGTAAGCATTTGCCGCATTCCCTTGATACCTGATGCAGCTAACGTTCGAATCGGGCCAGCTGAGATAGCATTAACTCGGATTCCGTCTACACCAAGATCGAAAGCCATAAATCTAACGTTGGCCTCCAGACTAGCTTTTGCAAGGCCCATAACGTTGTAACTTGGCATGGATCGCACGGCACCTAGATAGCTCAGAGTGAGCAGCGCGCCATTACGTCCTTTCATCATCGTGCGACTTGCTTTTGCCAGGGCAGCAAAGCTGTAGCTGGAGATGTCATGGGCAATTTGAAAACCCTCACGAGTTATCGTCTCAAGGTAACGGCCTTCGAGCTGTTCTGACGGGGCATAGGCGACGGAGTGAACAAGAATATCGAAGCCATCCCAGTGTGCCGAAAGATTTCCGAAGAAACTCTCGATTTGTTCATCCTCTGTGACGTCCAGAGGCAAGGTAATTGTGCTATCGAGTTCCGCGGCCATTTTCTCCACGCGGTTTTGAAGCTTTTCGTTTTGGTAGTTAAACGCAAGTTCTGCGCCGCGCGCCCTGAGCGCTTGGGCAATACCCCACGCGATTGAACGGTTACTTGCAAGCCCTATGATGACTGCTCGTTTGCCGGCAAGAAAACTCATGTTATGTCCTCAGTCGTTGTTTGTGTTGCCATGTTTTATAGCGCTCCTAATTACGTAGTTTGCTCAGTCACATCAACGTACATAACCAGCCGTTGGCCAGGCTGAAGATACCTGTTAGCCGATAAATTATTCCACTCAAGTAATTCTAAAACCGTCACTCGAAAACGTGTGGAGATGCGCGACAATGAATCGCCTTTACGTACGGTGTACGTTAGGCGGCGGATTCTTTCGTGCTGAGTAGGCACAAGCGTCGCAGTCGACTGTGTCCAGATAACCAACTCGCGACCAATGCTTAAGGTATCGCCGGGAGCCATGGCATTCCAGCGAGCGAGTTCCATAGTAGTAACACCATACTGACGGGATACGCTCCAGAGTGAATCTCCCGATTGAACTGTATAAGAGTGACGTTGCCCATCGCGGGTCTGATTCAGAGTTCGAGCTCTCCTTGCATCCAGAGTTTGGGGGTAGTTTTCTAGATTTTTCACTGCATGAGGAATCATCAGGCTTTGCCCGACACGAATCATATCGTTGCCAAGGTTATTGACTTTCTTAAGCACCGCGGGTGTTGTTTGATAGGCAAGGGCTAGATGGCCTAACGTCTCGCTGGCTTCAACCTGGTGTCGGGACCAACGAACTCGATCTTGTGCGCCCAGATCACTCATGGCCGAGGCGAAATTTGCAGCTCGCTCTTCAGGTACGAGAAGACGGTGGGGTCCGTCGGGGTCAGTGGCCCAGCGGTTGACACCAGGATTGAGCCGATAAAGTTCATCTGTACTTATGCCTATAAGCTCAGCTGCCAGCGCCATATCGATTTGTCCATCAATGCCCACGACCTCAAAGTGGGGTTCGTTTTCGATCACTGGCAGAGATAAGCCATAGTCCCGGGGTGCTATAACCACCCGTTGGAGTGCGAGAAGCCGGGGTACATAAGTTCTCGTCTCTACCGGTAAATAGCGTCTGATGTGCCAAAAGTCCGTCGGCTCGCCTGCTGCCTCTGCCTGACGAATGGCTCGAGCGACGTTACCTTCGCCGGAGTTATAACCAGCAACGGTCAGTAGCCAGTCACCATCAAATAAGTCGTTCAGGTACTGAAGATAGTCAAGGGCGGCGCGGGTGGATTCCAGAACATCTCGTCGGCCGTCATACCACCAGTTTTGTTTGAGTCCTAGGTGTCTGCCTGTTCCTGGGATGATCTGCCAGAGCCCAGCAGCGCGACCGTGGGAGTAAGCGAAAGGATCAAAAGCGCTTTCCACCACTGGGAGGAGTCCCAGGTCCAGGGGCATCTCCCTGTGTTCCAATGCTTCAACGATATGGTAAAGATAGCTTTCTGAGCGTGACAACACCCGTTCAAGGTAGTCCGGGTGGGTAGTAAACCAGTTGAGTTCCGCGTCTATCGAGGGATCTTGGTCTTGGGGCAGTCGCGAACCGCTACGAATCCGGCCGAGTAGTTCCTGTTCAGTATGAGTGATCGTTGGACTGGGTTCGATTTCTTGGGTGTCCGTCTCGGGTTCCTGAGGTACTTCAATAGTTAAAGGTTTTGTGGGCACCACATTTGCCTGCGAGGTCTCGGGGGGCGCTATCCCGGGGTTCTCAAGGTTCTGAGTGACCGGAGTTATTGTTTGGCATCCGGGTAGCGCAGCAATAAAGGTGAGCATCCAGGCCAATCCTGGCTGAGATGTGCTTGTTAAAATATCGCCGCGGGGGTCGCGCCGGCCATTGTTTTTCATATAACCCGTCTTCATGTGCTTACTGCAGCCTAGCTATGCTACTGATTGGCTACCCACGTGCAAGCTTGGGGGCGGTGTTCTAGTAATTGACTCTCTGTTGACCCTGTCTCAGAGTTCGACCGTGGAAATGAAACCGCAAATGCTGGATGGTTGGCTGAGTACCCCTTTAGGGCGACGTTGCCTTGTTGAGGAGCAGCGTTTGGCCAAGGATGCTCTTGAGCGCGTGTTCGGGGAGCAATTTCTCCAGATTGGTCTCTGGGGTCATCAGAACGCATTTTTGCGGTATGCGAGGACTCAGCGCGCTACATTTGTTGATTGGCGACCTGATGTGGGTGCCCAGCTACTTTGTGATCCCCACGCGCTGGCTATTGCAACAGACTCCGTAGACGTGGTGTTGTTGCCCCATACACTTGAATTAGCGCCTTCGCCCCACGCGTTGCTTAGAGAGGTTGATCGGGTGGTTCGGGCGGATGGACAGGTTCTTATTCTGGGCTTCAAGTTAAGTGGACTCTGGGGGTTGAGGCACTTACTGGCTGCCAACGGTTACCCGCCTGGCCATAAGCGCCTTATTTTCGAGACTCGTTTGCGGGATTGGTTGCAGCTTTTAAGCTTTGAGATTAATAATCGAAGACGCTATTGCCACACATTGCCACTAGAAAAGGTTCAACGGTTTGCCTCGTTCCCGAAAGAAGAGTGGGCGAGACGATGGTTGCCACTACTTAGTGGCGGGGTATTTATAAGTGCTCAAAAACGTGTACATCCTATGACTTCGGTGAGGCGCCGATGGCGCTCCTCACGTCTGAAAGTCGTCGGTGGTTTGGCAGAGCCGACCACACGTTCTTCCAACCACTGTCAGCACTGATGAAGAAGATCAAAATATTTACCGACGGAGCGTGCCGCCGCAATCCTGGCCCCGGTGGCTGGGGGGTCATACTCCAATATCAAGACCATGTCAGAGAGCTCTGCGGCGGAGAGTTAGAGACAACCAATAATCGTATGGAACTTACGGCGGCTATCAAAGCTTTAGAGGCGTTGAAGGAGACCTGTTTTGTGGAGATCTACACTGATTCAGTCTACGTTAGGGATGGAATAACCAAGTGGCTTGCTCAGTGGCGGGAGCGGGGTTGGCGAACTGCCGCAAAGAAACCTGTAAAGAATCAGGATTTGTGGGCACAGCTAGCAGAGTTAGTCGAGAAACAGGAGGTCAGCTGGCACTGGGTTAAGGGGCATGCAGGTGATCCGGGCAACGAGCGCGCGGATGCGCTGGCGAACCAGGGGTTGGATCAGACGCTTGCCGAGCACTAGCTTTGTGCAGGAAAGGTTTGTTTTCGTGATGACCTAAGGCAAGATACCGGACAGTTTATTCAGACTCTGGTTTAAATTTACTATCCTGATGAGACAGGTCGTACTTGATACAGAAACGACGGGTCTTGAGCCCGGGGCGGGCCATCGTATTATCGAAATCGGTTGTGTCGAACTTCTTAACCGTCGACCTACTCAACAGTCTTTTCACCGCTATGTGAATCCCGAACGGGCTGTCGATCTCGGTGCGCTGGAGGTACATGGGATTGATGATGACTTTTTATCCATGCAGCCACTGTTTCAGGACGTAGCTGAGGAATTCCTCAGTTTTGTGTCCGGTGCTGAGTTGGTAATTCATAACGCTGACTTCGATGTCGCTTTTATAAATAAAGAGCTTGAGAGGCTTGAGGTGTCGACGCAGGACATCACCCAGTGCTGCGATAT
>JAZAGZ010000080.1:0-20386 GCA_036231525.1 Pseudomonadota bacterium
CAGGCCAATATTTAAAAAATCATTATTGGTAAAGAGTGGTGGCTCATGACAGTTAACACAGTGTAGCCTTTGAAAAGCCCGCCAGCCGAAGGCTGCCTGCTCTGTCAGTGCAGTTTCATCGCCTGCCATATAAAGATCCCAGGGTGTCTGGTCCGCAACTAGAGTGCGCTCGTAAGTTGAAATGGCAAACGCAATTTTTGTAGGCGTGATTTCAGGGTCATGAAAAGCGGCCTGGAACAAAGACGGATAGTCCGAATTAGATTCAATAGCACTAGCAACATCAGCTGGGAGGTTTTGGGCTAGCGCTAGAGGCTGAGCACTCTCAAGTTTCCTAGTTAGATCGGCCCAAGTACGATTCGGCCGAGTCATCTCGGCTGTATTAGACAACGAACTGAGCGCTTGATTCTCCAGAGCTCCTCCACTGGCAATCGCTACATCTCCGGTAAGCGGATCGATAAATTCAGATCTAGCTCGACCGTCCCAGAAGACTTCATTCGCCCAAAGTGCTCCGAAATTTGACGGGGTGATGCGTGTTGTTACTTGCGGATCGCGACCAAAAATTGGGTGTTCTAACGGCTCACCAGCCTCGTTCATTAAAATAACGCCCGGGGAACCCCAGATATCATCAATGGTTCCCTTGTCCGTACCCGTGTGTCTTCCCACCCGGGGATCGGCGCCACCAGCCGCAGGTCGATGACAAGTCCCACACGCCACGGTGTTATTGCTTGAGAGTTGTTCATCCCAGAAAAGCACTTTTCCGAGTACGCGTTTAGCCTCAGTAATAGGGTTCTCGGCAGGAACCGGAACCGCTGGAAGCTGTGCCGAGGCTCCTGGCCAAGCACCTACACAAACCAGCATTAATGCAACAGTGATCCTTACAACCATAGGTCCCAGTGTCTCAGCTTTAAGCTTATGTTTCATTCCTGATTTTTCTAAGGCTCTGCGCTGATATCAATAAAACCACCCTTATTCTCTTACACAGTATATGTATTCCTATTGAGACAGTATGATCTCTGCCATGCCTGATCCAGCAAAGCCTAGTGCCAAGGTCCTTGAGGCTCTTGGACTGGCCGAAGCCAAGCTCACGCTATTCAAATCTGGTCTCATTAACGACAGTTGGCGTGCAGATACCTCAGATGGAAATACCGTGGTGGTACAGCGCGTCAACCCTATTTTTCCTGTCGCCATTAATGATGACATCAACCTTGTGACAAAGCATCTGGAGAATAAGGGCATTCTCACACCACGAATTTTACCAACATTAGAAAAAAAACTTGTGTTAGTGACTTCCAGTGAACTTTGGCGCCTGATGACTTTCATACCTGGCATAACACGAGATACCTTGGAAAACCCTCGCCAGGCGAACGAGGCAGGTGCCTTACTCGCTCGATTTCATCTTGCGCTAACTGATCTCGAACACACCTTCGAAAATACTCGATTGGGTGTTCATAACACGCCGCTACATCTAGAAACGTTAAAAAATGCGCTAGAGAATCATAAAACTCATGCTCAATTTAATAAGATCAAACCAATGGGCGAACTCATTCTCGGCATGGCTTCTACACTACCCGAGCTACCAGCATCCACCGATCGTATCGTGCACGGCGATCCAAAAATATCCAATATCGTTTTTGATGAGGTTACCGACGACGCAACCTGCCTGATCGACCTAGATACTATTGCCGCCATGCCCATTATTTTTGAAATGGGTGATGCCTTTCGTTCCTGGTGCAATCCATACGGAGAGGAGAATAAAGAAGCGACTTTCTCACTCCCACTGTTTCGCTCTGCGCTTATAGGCTACATGCAAGAAGCGCGTAACTTTCTAACCGTAGAAGAGTGGCGTGCGTTACCAAACGCGACTCTTACAATTACGATCGAACTAGCAGCACGGTTTACGGCCGACGCGCTGATGGAACGCCATTTCAGCTGGGACTCGGAACGGTATAGGGACGCCAGTGAACACAACCAGGTCCGAGCCCAAAGTCAGATCAGCCTGGCACATAGCATTCGCGCACAATGGACAGCACTGGAAGATGTGATTAGAGCCAATATTGGCAGTTGATGTTATAGGAGGGTGGCTTCTACAGGTGATTTATTGAAACGGTTAGCTAGTTTGGAAATATAAACTATCCCTCTCTTGAAAGAATCCTGCTAGACATCAATTGATCGGCAACACTTTTATGTGACACTACCGTGACAATTCACAGCTTCTGGTCTCTACCCTGTAGCCTGTGTTAGAAGATCTGGGCATCGTCGGTATATCCTGGCGCCATGGCGATAGCAAGGCGTTACAACGCTTTGCGCTACGTCGGGGCGAAGAAGCAGAACCCCTTGCTCGATTTGCCAAGCATGCAGGACTTTCCGAGCTCGCTTATCTTGAAACCTGTAATCGTGTAGAGCTCATTTTTTCCCGGACGTCAGACACACCGGTTAAAGACATTCGGCCACTAGCCTACGAACTCCTGACCGGCCAGACTCCCGCAACAGGCGAAGCGGAACGTTCACTCAAAGCTTGGCAGGGTGAAGGTGCCTGCGAGCATTTATTCCTTGTTGCAGCTGGACTCGATTCCGCCGTAGTGGGTGAAGTCGAAATCGTCGGGCAGGTTCGCTCCTGTCATGAGCTTGCATTGGATCTCGGCCTGAGCGGCTATCGTTTTGAGCTGCTCTTTAAAGAATCCCTGCGCATCGCAGCCGAAGTGCGGGACGAAACCAACCTAGGCGAAGGGCGTGTATCACTGGCGGAAATTGCAGTGCAACATATTCACGAACGTCTGAAGCACACGCCAGGAGCGGTCGCACTCGTTGGAATTTCGCCTATGACCGAACGTACCGCTCTATCACTAACGAAAAAATGTTTAGATACAAAAGCATCGCTGATTATTGCTAATAGAACAACCGAGAAAGCTAAAACGTTCGCTGACAAATTAGGTGCGGAGGCAATGTCACTCAAGGAGTTTGTGAAGGAACCGCCTGCTATTGAGGCGATTCTCACATCAACTAGTTCAGAAACTCCACTACTAACGAAATCTGTTTTGGAACGAATAGCTGCTAAATCACTCTCAGGCCAGCCCCCCCTTTTCATTGATATGGCTGTTCCGCCAGATATTGATAAGCGCGCGTGTAAGGAGCTTCATTTCAAATGCCTCAGTATGGATGACATCGTCCACGAAGCAGAAAGCAACCGTCAGGCACGACTGATGGAGGCAGCCCAGGCCCGCCAACGGGTGGACAGCGCCCTCTTGCGACTTCACGATCAGTTTGCTGAACGCGTCTATGGACCACTTTTTGGGGCACTGCAAAATCGTTACCGGCACACTGCCCGGATGGGCGTAGACCGTTTGCTAAGTAAGGAATTGAAGGGTCTCGGTGCTGCCGAACGCAAGGCTATAGAGACTTGGGCCGAAGTGCTAGCGCGACGCTTTGCGCACATACCAACACTTGGATTGAGAGGTCTACTCCACCACGGTCCTGACGGATCACTGGAGGCTTTTCTCGAAGGTCTCGATGCTGAATTCGCCGATGAGTTACGGCAAGCGTTGAACCGAGGACCAACCAAAAGCGAACAAAATCAAGTAGCAGAGTCATGAAGATTCGTATTGGCACACGTGGCTCGCATCTGGCGCGAACACAGTCCACGACAGTTGCAAGTGAGCTTGAAAGGCTTGGACACGAAATCGAATTAATCATTATTAAAACTGCCGGTGATCGGTCCACCGCAACATCTTTCGGTGATATTGGTCCACAAGGCGTGTTTGTCCGAGAGATTGAACAGGCACTACTAGACAAAGTGGTAGACATTGCGGTGCACTCATACAAAGACCTGCCAACACAATCGCCAAATGAACTGACAATCGCGGCTGTCCCCGCACGGCTTGATGCCGCAGATGCTCTCGTCATGCGTAAAGATGCCGTCACCAAGGACGATCAGGAATTACCTATTGCACCGGGCATGAAAATTGGTACGGCATCGGTACGTCGCCAGGCTTGGATTAAGCATTTACGCCCAGATATCACCGTGGAGCCGACGCGAGGCAACGTACCGACGCGCATTGGACGATTGAAGGAGGGCTTCGACGGTGTAGTACTTGCGGCTGCAGGGCTCCAGCGGTTAAAAGCGAGCACACTCACTGATGCGCCCGACCTAAATCTGGAAGATGTGGTTATAAAACGCATCCTTCCAGATGTTTTTGTACCAGCACCAGCACAGGGTGCTCTGGCAGTACAGTGCCGTAACGCGGATACCAAACTCCTAGATGTTTTGCAAAAACTGGACGATGCAGATACCCGACGCTGTATTTACGCTGAACGCGTACTACTTGAGCGCGTAGAGGGGGGCTGCGACCTTGCATTTGGCGCCTACGCAACTCCTGATAACTCTTTTGACGGTGGGTTTCAACTCATCTCACTTTTAGAACACAACGGCAAGCTACTAAGGAGTAAGGCACGAGGCGCGGACCCGATCACACTAGCTGAACCCGTTTGGGAAACCTTCGCGCGAAGGCTTAAATGAATACACCTATATGGACTCACTGAAAGGAAAACGAGTACTGATTACACGAGCCGCCGAGGATTGTGATGTTTGGGCATCACAACTAAAGAACGTGGGCGCTATACCCGTGATCCTGCCCTGTATCTCGTGCGAATTCATTGACGAGCCTACGACCAAAGAACAACTCATAGAAACATTACTGAAAATGAACTGGGTGGTATTTACTTCCCGCCGAGGTGTGGAAGCATTTATACGATTCGTCAAGAAAACAGAGTGCGGCGCTTTGCTGGAGGAGACGCAAATCGCCGCGGTAGGGCCTGCGACTGCAGACGCTGCCCTCAAGCTACTGGGACGGGTCGATCTTACAGCGGAGGTTGGTACAGCAGAATCTCTTTCTCAGACTCTGGCATTTCAGGTAAAGGAGAATGCCTCCCCCGAGCAACTCACGTCTCGACTTCTCATTGCTGTCGCGGAAAATGCTAGCTCTGTTCTTGAAAACAACCTCACTGCAGCAGGTAGTGAGTGCGCACGCCTTAATGTCTATCGTACTGTCCCAGTCAATGCGTGCCGAACAAAACAACCTCTTTCGGAACTCCGTGCGGACAAAATTCTTCTTGCGAGCCCATCCGCTGTGACCGGACTCTTAAATCAAATCGAACTCGACACAAAAGTAGATATTTACACAATCGGCCCATCAACCAGCCGCGCGGTGCGCATTGCCGAGCTGACTGTAGCGGCCGAAGCCACAAACCCCAGTCTAGAAGGACTAATGGAGACGATGCGATGAGTGATGTGACGTTGACAACACCGGGACGAATACGCCCGAGAAGATTACGCCGCAACCAGGTGATTAGAGATCTTGTAGCCGAGACGCACATTGCACCATCGCAATTCATTGTCCCTCATTTTGTACTTCCGACTGAAGACATTGAAATCCCCATTCCCTCCATGCCGGGCATTGCAGAACTCGGTCTCGGTAATCTGGTAAAACAAGTCAGTTCGGATCTGAAGCTCGGGATTCGGTCTGTACTGCTTTTTGGGCACCCCGATGATGCGGCACACAAAACACCAGATGGTAAAGCCGCGTGGGCAGCAGACGGCGCGGTGCAAAAAGCCACCAACCGATTGAAATCAGAATTCGGTGACGACCTTGTCATCATGACCGATGTTTGTCTTTGCGCCTACACTGATCATGGGCACTGTGGGGTTGTCCAGGACGGGTACGTAGCGAACGATGCCTCCCTTGCTCCACTAGTACAGACAGCTTTGAGTCATGCCGAAGCGGGCGCCGACGCAGTAGCTCCCTCCGATATGATGGACGGTCGCGTTGCAGCCATTCGCAACGGCCTTGATGCCGCCGGATACGAGGATGTCATCCTGTTAGCCTACGCTGTTAAATACGCCTCTGGATACTATGGGCCGTTCCGGGATGCAGCCGATTCCGCGCCGAGTCAGGGAGACCGACAAAGCTACCAAATGGACTCACGCAATGTTCTCGAAGCGCTGCGCGAAGCCGAGCTCGATGAACAAGAAGGTGCGGATATGTTGATGGTCAAACCCGCGCTTGCGTACCTAGATGTTATCCAGGCAGTACGCAGCGCCACTACTCTTCCTCTCTCTGCTTATAACGTCTCTGGCGAGTACGCCGCGGTAAAAGCCGCCGCTGCAAACGGTTGGCTGGATGAAGCTCGGGTGGTGAGAGAAAACCTGATGGCGATTCGACGTGCCGGTGCTGATCAAATCATCACATACCACGCACGGGATGCCATCAAAGGGGGTTGGCTATGAACGGTGCCCCAGAAGGCGGGCAGTCCGAACAGTGGTTTACCCGAGCACTTAAATCATTACCTGGCGGCGTAAGCTCCCCGGTGCGTGCATTCCGAGGCGTCGGGGGCACACCACGAGTCATCTACTCCGCCGGAGGCGCCGAGGTGATTGACGAGGATGGGAACAAATATCTTGATTTCGTGGGTTCCTGGGGGCCTCTGATCCTAGGCCACGCGCATCCTGTATTGATTCAGGCGGTACGCGACGCCGCACAACGCGGCACCTCTTTTGGGGCGCCCTCTCGCCCGGAAATCGAACTAGCAGAAACCATAGTGGCTTCTTACCCCGGCATGGAGCAGGTCCGATTTGTATCTTCAGGCACTGAGGCCGTCATGAGCGCTGTACGACTTGCGCGTGGCACTACCGGGCGCGACCTCATCGTCAAGTTTTCTGGTTGCTATCACGGCCACGTTGACTATCTATTAGTAGCAGCGGGCTCGGGGCTAGCTACCTTCGGTACGCTATCCTCCGATGGTGTACCGGAGGCATTTGCAGAACTTACGCGTGTACTTTGCCTTGATGACAACGAAGCTGTAGAGATGCTCTTTGCCAAAGAAGGTGACAAAATTGCAGCTGTCATAATTGAACCAGTGCCCGCAAACAATGGGTTGCTACTACAGCGCCCAAAATTTCTTGCAACGTTACGTGAGCAATGCACGAAGCACGGGGCGCTCTTGATCTTTGACGAAGTAATTTCTGGATTTCGCTTAGGGGCAGGTGGTGGCGCTGAGCACTACGGACTTAAACCGGACCTAGCCACCTTCGGCAAAGTCATCGGCGGCGGAATGCCGGTGGGTGCCTTTGGTGGGCCACGGGAAATTATGAAAAACTTAGCCCCCGAAGGAAAGGTTTATCAGGCCGGTACGTTGTCCGGAAATCCTGTTGCCATGACAGCGGGACTAGCAACGCTGCGGTACTTAAAAGAGCAGCGCGCCTGGCGCACGTTGGAAGAGCTCGGCCGTTACACCGAGGAACGTCTGTGTAAGGTACTGGAGAAAAGCCCAATGCAGGCAAGTCTGGTACGTATCGGCTCGATTTTCTGGATCGCTTGGGGATCAAAAACCCCCCCTCGCACCGCAGAAAACATAAATGAAAATGCTGAACTCCACTACAGCAAAGTATTTCACGGTTTACTTAAGAGGAATATTGCACTCGCGCCATCTGCCTATGAGGTGAGCTTTCTTTCACTGGCCCACACTAAGACTGATGTGGATCACCTGGCCGAGAGCCTTACTGACGTATTGGAAGAAATCTTTTCAGAAACTAATTCACAAAAAATGCAGATAGAGCCCAAAGAACTCACTAGGAGTACCCCATGATTCTAAAGCGTGACCCTACAAAGGCGCTACAGATCGGTTTCCTCACACTTCTAGCTGTCTCTACAGCCCAGGTGGGTTGGTGGATCGCCGATCAGGCAACGATGGCGCGCGATTATCGGGATCGAATTGAGACACTCTACGAAGCCGATGCGCTTGCGGTCACAGCAGTACTTGCCCGAGCGACAGAGGGTCTGCCAATTCTCATGCCTCATCTGGATATCGACCCGGGTACGGGCACAGCTATCGTTCGAGAAGATGCCATTCAAGCCCTCAGTAATGACGCTGCTTCACATATAAATCGCTATACCTGGGAAGGAGGATTCTTCCTGCTGGTACTGTTAGGCGGTATGGCAGTCTTGACACGTACGATTCGTCACGACGCAAACCTTAGACAGAGGCAACAGAATTTTCTTGCCGCCGTCTCTCACGAGTTCAAGAGCCCACTAGCAAGCATGCGGCTTGCCGCTGAGATGCTCATGATGAGAGCGCACGGCCCAGCTACACAACGTCTCGGACAACGGATTCTGGATGACGGTGACCGAATGTTGCGAATGGTGGACAACTTGCTCGACACGGCACGGCTGGAGGAAGGAAGGCTTGAGTTGAGAAAGGAACCCCTTTCGCTGCGAACGATTGCTGACGCGGGCGCAACTGAATTACAAGACCGTGCACTCCTCAACGAGATAAAGATTCATATGGCGGTCGCAAAAGACATCCATGTCCATGCCGACCGCGCTACCCTTGAAACAGTGCTACGCAATCTCATGGACAATGCCATTAAGGCATGTGCTGCAGGAAATGGTAAAACCGTCCGCGTCAGCGCTGTACGGTTTCGTGAATTCGTCAAATTCACGGTGGAAGACGACGGCCTCGGATTCCCACCAGAGGATGCATCCATGATCTTCGAAAAATTCCACAGGCTCGGAGACGAACTACAGCGATCCACGCCTGGAACCGGGTTAGGGCTCTACATTGTACGCCAGCTTGTTGAGCTATCCGGAGCCCAAATCAAAGCTGAGAGTGCCGGGCCCAACATGGGAGCCACTATCACTGTCAGATGGCCTGCAGCGGAGGCTCCATGAGTAGCATAGGCACGGCTCGTATCCTCGTGGTTGACGACGAAGAACATCTTGCTGACGGCATTCGCGAGAGTCTTCAGGAGGAGGGCTACGATACTGCGGTAGCACACAACGGAGTCGAAGGGTTAGAAAAGGCACTAGCAGAAAAGTTTGATCTGATCCTTCTCGACGTGATGATGCCGCACATGGATGGTCTGAAGACTTGTGAAGAACTACGCCGCAAGGGGCTACAGACGCCTGTCTTATTTCTCACCGTAAAAAGTGATCCGGAAGACCGCATCCGTGGTCTGGAGGTTGGCGGCGACGATTACTTGGCAAAACCATTCCATCTGCAAGAACTATTACTACGCATAGCAGCCATTCTGCGGCGCACCGATTGGTACAGTGAGGCCAAGGCAACACTCTGTTTCGGTGATAACGAGGTCAATTTTCAGACGTATCACGCCCGAGCATGGGACGGAACCGAACACACACTGACGCACAAAGAAGCGATGATCCTAAAGGTTCTCGCTGACCAGGTTGGCGCAATCGTGCCACGGGAGGAAATTCTGGATAAGGTTTGGGGTTACGAGGTATTTCCCTCTACCCGAACCATTGATAATTTTATCGTCCGCTTGCGTAAACGTTTCGAACGAAATGCAGAAGCGCCAGAGTACTTTCATACCGTGCGTGGCGTTGGTTATCGCTTCACCGAAGATCCTGAGACGTCAGAGCATGAGTAGGGACAGACTGGTTTTAAAGGCTATACACCGTGAGCCCACGGAACGCCGCCCCCTTTGGATCATGCGCCAGGCAGGACGATATCTGCCCGAGTATAGAAAATTACGCGAGGCGTACTCGTTTAAGGCTTTGTCTGGATCTGCGGAGTTGTCCACGACAGTTACCTTGCTACCTTTAAAGCGTTACCCACTAGATGCTGCCATTATTTTCGCTGACATCATGAGCCCATTACCGGCGCTCGGCATCGATTTCGATTTCGATCCTGGGCCCGTCATTGAAAACCCTATTCGCGACCAGGTCGGCGTAGATGCGCTTATACCACTGGATCCGGAAAAACTCGCTCCTGAGGTAATTCAAGCTCTAAAGCAAACTCGTGCGGCGATCCCTGAGGAAACCACCCTACTCGGATTTTGCGGTGCACCCTGGACTCTAGCCGCCTACCTCGTGGAAGGTAGAGGTATCAAGGACTTCCCTACGCTGCGAGCCTTCGCTGCAGCACAACCCGAAGCTTTAAGCATGCTGCTCGCAAAACTCTCAGAAGCAATGGCAACTTATCTTATTAATCAGGCTCGCGCTGGCGCTGACGCAGTACAGGTATTCGACTCATGGGCTGGCCTTTTGTCTCTCAGTGATTGGGAGCGACTGATTCGCCCGCATTTGCAAAAGATGCTTGAGACCGTCGGGGAAGCTGGAATACCGCGTATTTTATTCCTACAAAATGCGCCCCACTTGATGGAAGCGTACGCGAGTCTCCCTGCGGAGGTGCTGGCCGTAGACTGGCGCGTGGATATAGCTGACGTGCAGGCGCGCCACGCAACCCATGCGGTGCAAGGCAACATCGATCCAGCCATTTTGCTCCACGGCGCTGAGCCCACTCGAGTAGCAGTAAAGGATCTATTACAACGTGTGAAACCCGAAGGGCATATCGTAAATTTGGGTCATGGCATTCTGCCAAAGACGCCACTGGAAAGTGTCGATGCTCTGGTGGACGTTGTGCACAGTGAGAAGCGTTAATGACAAATAAACGTACAGAAACAAATAAACCAAATTCCGAATCAGGAAAAAAGATGGCTTCGGTAGATCTAAGCGAGAAAGGGATGAAAGAGGGTCGCCCCGTTTCGCTGGATCGCCGACTCTTTATGAAGTTCACTGCTTTCGGCGGCTGCGGTGACACTGCGAGGGCAATCCATACATTATCTGAAGCGGGTGTTGAGGGCGCTCTTTATATCGACACCAATGATCCAGCTGGAATTGGTGTAATCGCTTGCTCTGAGGACCCAGAATATTTCGTAACCGTGCTACGAAATATCTTTAACCAAAAGCCATTTCATTCGATGACACATAAACCCGAATTTGACATGTTGGGACGTACGTACTCCATTGGCTACGAGCCCAATCTGGAAGATACCCTATTCGAGAAACCACGTTATAAGATCTTGAACCCTGAGTTTTCTTGGGCTGTGTGGTATCCCTTACAGCGCTCCAAAGATTTTTACGTTTTGCCAGAAACAAAACAACGCCAGATTCTGGCTGAGCATGGTTCCATCGGTAAGCGTTACGGTTTTGCGGGACTTGCGGCTGACATTCGGCTCGCTTGCCATGGTCTCGACAAACATGACAATGACTTCATCATAGGCCTATTAGGGCCCAACCTGTTTCCTCTTTCTGCCGTGGTACAAGAGATGCGCAAAACGGAACAGACATCACAGTATCTCGATAGCCTCGGACCGTTCTTCGTCGGCAAGGTTGCCTGGCAGAGTCCGAAGACAGACTAAGTGGGCCGATATTCCAATGTCGGATCTCCTTGATAATAATGAGCGCAATTACGACGCCATTCTGATTGTGTCCTTCGGTGGCCCTGAAGGCCCGGACGATGTCATGCCGTTTTTAGACAACGTTCTCAAGGGATTAAACATTCCTCAGCGAATTAAAACGCGTATTGCAAAACGCTATTATCGTTTCGGCGGAATCAGCCCCATCAACACCGAAACCCGAGCATTTATCAAAGCGCTTGAAACTGAACTGGAGATACATGGGCCGCAGCTTCCCGTGTATTGGGGAAATCGCAACTGGCATCCGTTTCTACCGGATACCTTACGCCAGATGGCCGACGATGGAATTAAAAATGCCATCACTTATGTAACAAGCGTCTTCAGTTCTTACAGCGGATGTAGAAAATACAGAGAAGATCTTTACGAGGCCGTGCAGGAAATTGAAAATGCGCCGCGCATCGACAAGCTTCGCATGAGCTATAACCATCCGGGTTTTATTGAGGCTGTAACTGATAGGGTACGCGAAGCTCTTGAACCAGCAACAGGACTGACAGAAAACAGTACGCTGCTTTTTACCGCACACAGCCTCCCGTTATCTATGGCCAAATGCGCACGTTACCAAGAGCAACTCCGGGAAGTGTGTGGCCTAGTCGGTCAAGCATTGGGAGCCAAATCATGGGAACTGGTATACCAAAGTAATAACGCTTCCTACGGTGAACCATGGCTAGAACCCGACATCAATGATGCGTTGGAGGTAGTGAAGGAGAAAGGAAAAACCAATGTGGTCATCGTGCCTATTGGATTCGTCTGTGATCACATGGAGGTGATTCTAGATCTCGACGTCGAAGCCAGGGAGAAAGTAGACGCGCTCGGCCTGAATATGGCTCGAGCTAGCACTGTGGGTATTCACCCGGCCTATGTTGCAATGGTACGGGAACTCATCGTGGAACGAATGAGCGCGAACCCCAAACGCCGCTGGCTAGGCGCACAAGGGGCTAGTGCCGATTACTGTGCGAAAAATTGTTGCCTCTCAGGCAAACCAGGCGCACTAAAACCCTCACTCTGCGGAGCTGAGACATGACTGAACCACTCCGTTGCGAGGTCTTGGTAATAGGGGCTGGACTTGCAGGACTTACCGCCGCTTTGCACTTGCAGGAGCACGGCATTGATACCCAAGTCATAGAAGCTCAGAACCGTGTCGGTGGGCGTGTGCATTCAATGCGTCAGTTGGGTAGTAACAAGGAAGCTGGAGGGGCATATATTGGCGCTGGATATCGGCACGTCATTGGCGCAGCAAAACGCTATGGAGTAAAACTCATCGACGTTACGCCTACGCTTGAATTTTTTCGTGAGCAAGAGCTGGTGCTTGGAGGCAGAATAATCCGACAGTCAGAATGGCCAACACACTCAGACAATCCCTTTCCTGAAAAAGACAAAGCACTGATGCCATGGAACTACAGTCGGATTCTCATCGCACGAGAAAATCCCCTACAGAAAACGGAAGATTGGCTTGACCCGCACCAAGCACATAACGATGTCTCTTTGTCTCAATGGATGAAAGAACTCGGACTTAGTGATAAAGCGATCAAGCTTGGCTACGGCATGAATGTGAGCTTTGGCGATAATGCTCAAGACGTTTCGGCGTTACTAATGTTCTTCCGTGCAGCCTTCTCCTTGGAGCAACGTAAACAAGCATCAAAAGGAGTTGTCGGCTTCACGGTACTGAACGGAGTACAGCGCATTCCAGAAGCTATGGCTGAAAACCTTTATAACGAAGTACATTATAGGAAGATTGTGACAAACATAGATGACTCTGGAGAACAGGCCAAGGTTCACTGTACAGATGGCACAATTTATAAAACACCTCGAATTGTCTGTTCACTACCGTTTGGGGTCTTACGTAACATTAAGATCAACCCAACGCTAACTGGACTCCAGCATGAAGCCGTTAAAAAACTACCATCACAGTCCGTAACCCAACTTTACTTCGCACACAAATCAGACTTCTGGGAAGCGGACGGCTTCAACCCCAGCATGTTTACTGACGGCGTAGCTGGGATGTTAGCTGCAGCACGTAACGGCGAAGACCCGAAGAAAGTTACCAGCTTTACCGCTTGGGCCATGGGGCCTAACGCTGCACGACTTGACTCACTACCCCCTAAACAAGCCGCCGATCTGGTTATCCAAGAGATTGAGACGGTACGTCCAGCAACACGGGGACAACTAGAATTTTTGGGGCTTCAATCATGGGGAAACGATCCCTTCGCCCAAGGTGGCTGGGCATACTTCCGACCCGGTCAGGTCACCAGCTTTGGCGCCAGCATGGGTGCACCTCATGGGAGAATTCTGTTCTGCGGCGAGCACTTAGGGCTAGCCAGCCGGGGCATGGAGGGTGCCATGGAATCCGGCACAAGGATCGCTAAAGAGATTATTGCCTCTGCATAAACTCTGGAGAATCCTCCCACCCTCGTTTTATAACACCCGCAAAATCAATCCCAGTTCAAAAAGAAAAGTTAGTGCAGCAAGGTAGAAAAGTAACCAACAAAAAATCAGCGCTGAAACACCTTCCGATGAAAACCATCTACTACCTGTCCACTTAAATCCAAGGGCTGGGAAAAAGAAAAAAGAAAAGCAAAAAAATACCTTTGTGGCTTCGACAACTGGCCAATATCTATCCACAAAAAACCCACTTGTTAAATTCCTGACCAGAAAATCCGAGCCAAGTGTTATGAGGGCAAATAAGATCGTCGATGGCTCTCGAAATACAAAACCTGAAACGAGCCACGCACAAATAACCACAATAGAAGATCCAACCAAGGTAGCCTTGGGTGAGGGCAACTTAAGTTTTTTTAATCTAGTAAAACGCTCATGTGGAATGTACTCACGGCGGCTAGCTTCTTGCACGGAGGGAGTGAGATCAAAAGGGGGCCTAATCGAGCACATTTAGACCAGACACTTACCCTGAATTCACCATGGGTAGCAATGTTCTTGTAATTAGATACATCGTTTGGATTGTTGGAAAGTCGCTAGACGAAGGAGATACAAACTTCCTTCGTCTAGCGATCAAGAAACCCCTCTCCACTATGTGAGTGGGTTAACTAAGACACAGCCAGTCGCGCTCAATCTGCTGCAAAACAATATAAGAGCCCATCGCCACCAGTAGCCTGAAGGTCAGCATGCCGACAAGATCTACTATTGTGGGTAGAATTCCATGAAGCGTTAGGACCTCCATCCCTATCGTGGTGACCCACTCTGACATGGCCGTCACTATTGCTCGTGTAATTGCTACACGTTGTGTCTGCAGCATTACCCTGAGGTAACCGCCCCATGGAGTCAGATCCTGTCAGTATGTCGTGACGGTTGGGTTGATCTCCGCGACCATTAACTTCATTGCCATTTTCATCTAACGCCGTGTATTTACGGACGTTATTGCGATCCTCGTGCAGATCAGCAATATTGCCAGCTATGATAACGCCGTTCGCGTTATGCCAAGGACCGTCTCCAATTCGATCTCGTGCATCAACCTGCGGCAACCCGGCCATAGACGCCTGGCTGAGATAAGCTCTCCAAGTCCCGTCACCACTACCAGCCGCTGCCGCCAAAGCTTGGCAGTGCGCATCCGCTCCAGCCAGACCGCCCAGGTTGCCCCCATCACCTATGGGTTCACTGGTAACGAAAAAGCTCATGGATTCCTGCTGCTGAGCTAAGCCCAGAACTGTAACCCCGCAAAGCGCGATAACTGCAGAGACATATTTGATCGGCTTCATATCAGATTCCTTTTGGTTTTTATCGTCAACAGATAAATTTTAGCGCTTCTTGAGCCTAACGTGGAATAAATGAGTAAAATCTGGCTCCAATAAAACAGTGCCACATGATAAATCTAAGGAAATCTCGTGAATATCCGTCAATCAGCCCTAATCATCCCCCTCGTCTTGGTTGTCTCAATCGTCAGAGCGCATGACGGTCTGCATGGACCCGTCGTGCAATACGATATCGATCGGAACGACCAACTATCGCTGAGCGAGTACGTAGCCTACATAGAAGCGAAAGACGGCCAGACAAAGACGGAGGCTGAGAGTGCGTTCGCCGCACTCGATACAGATAACAGTGGCTATTTGAGTAACGCGGAATTTATTCTCAGTCTGTAGTAATTAAGAATTTTAGTCGGACAAAACAGCAATGCCCCCGACCTCCAGAACAAAACGGAGACCGGTTGTTAAAGCACGCGCCTAAGGGTCCATGCGCCCGAAACATGAACCTCAGAGACCTCGGTTGCCATCCCTTCGCCTTCGGCTGTGAAGATGAACCCAATACCGCAGCTGCACTCAAACACGGTCTCGGACCGCGGAAGAAGCAGTGATTTCCCAGACTCAGTGTATTGTGTATCTGGCGGACTCCTTCGCAAAAACAGCGAACCGTCTTCCAGCGTGACATCGACTGTGACCGGGCTGCTGAATAAGCGCCCTCTGTATGTACCAACGTATTTGGCAAGAACCTCCTGAGGGACGTCCACGACGATTGCCCCGGCGTCCGTATTCTCGTCAACCCAATGTCTGTTTCCTTCGGAGCCCTCATTGCATACGGTCTCGAGCAACTCGTCGTCAGCCACGAATTCCATCGCGACGGACGCATGCAGCGGTGAATCGAATGTACCGGGATCGTCGTATGTAACGTCCAGCTGCATATGCCCGAAGTCCAAGCGACGGTAGCGCTCCGTGATGCGCAAGTTCTCGGTGTGCGATAACCCTCGGCGGTGCAGCCAGGTTCTATCGTTGTAGCCATTGCTCTCGACTACCAGGGTGTCGCCGTCCCAACGGCCGACGGAGTAGCCCATCCAGGTTGGATGCGGATTCGGCTCAAGTGTGCGCCCATCCATAAAAATCTGTCGATACGTCAGGTCGTGGTGAAGGATCGCAGTCACGGTCGAACTCTGCACAATCCTTTGCATCTGTCGCTCCCTGGTGAGGTGCGCTGGCCCATGCGGCAGGCATTGATATTCAGGCTTATCATCGAAGAAGCGCCTTTCACGTTCAGTCATCAGCGTGCGCGCCCACTCATGGGCTTTACTCGGATCGAGCATGTCACCGCTCACGCCCACAAGGACCCATAATCCCGCCAGATCAGGGTGACCATCAGCAGAACGCGGCACGGGCGCGGATAGATCCGGCTCGCCGTCGACTGTGCGCGGAATACCCGGTGTAGCCAGGGTCAGCCACTGTGCCGCCAGGGGTGTGGTTGACGCCAACAAAACCAATGTCGCGAGTTGACGTTTCATGCTGCCCTCAAATTTCGGCCAAAAGCGGTCATTCGTTAACGATTGTTAAAACACGCGCATGAAGGTATATGCGCCCGTAACATGAACTTCGGCAACCTGGGTCGCCATCCCCTCGTCCCCGCGAGTGAAGATGTACCCCCAACCACAGCTGCACTCGAACGTGGTCTCGGATCGAGGAAAGAGCCGCAGTTGCCCATCACCGTTCCTCAACCTGTTCCCACGACCGCTCCGCTGCATCACCAGCGCACCGTCTTCCAGAATGACTTCGACGGTGATAAGGCTATTCGACCAATACCCCCTGTACGTGCCGACGTATGCTTCAAGAATCTCCGGCGCCACCTCCACAGCGGCGGCCTCAGCATCCGTGACCGCACCACCCCAGTGGCTGCGTCCCTCAGAAGCCTCGTTACACACCTCCTCGAGCATCTCGTCGTCAGCCGCGAGTTCCATCTCGACATTTGCATGTAGCGGTGAATCGAACGTATTGGGATCCTCGTAGATGACTTCCAGCTGCATGTGCCCGAAGGCCAATCGACGGTAGCGTTCCGTGATGCGCAGACTCTCAGTGTGCCCCAGACCCCGGCGGTGCAGCCAGGTTTTGTCATTGAAGCCATTGCTCTCCACGATCAGCGCATCACCGTCCCAGCGACCAACGGAATAGCCCGTCCAGGTTGGATGCGGATTCGGCTCAAGTGTACGACCGTCCGTGAAAATCTGGCGATAGGTCAGGTCACCGTTAAGGATTGCGATCAGGTTTGAGTGCTGCACGATCCTTCGCACCGCTGTCGCAGTGTTACTCAACGTGAGGTAAGCAGGTCCAGTGGGCAGGCAATGAAAACGAGGGTTATCATCGAAGAAGTGTCTCTCACGTTCAGTCATCAGCGTGCGCGCCCACTCATGGACCTTACTCGGATCGAACAGGTCGCCGCTCACATCCCTGGGGACCCATAATCCCGCCAGATCAGGGTGCCCATCAGCGGAACGCGGCACGGGTGCAGATAAATCCGGCTCGCCGTCGGCTGTGCGCGGAATACCCGGTGTAGCCAGGGTCAGCCACTGTGCCGCCAATGGCGTGGTTGACGCCAACAAAACCAATGTCGCGAGTTGACGTTTCATGCTGCCCCCAGAATCAAAACCAGTACTAAGATTGACTGCATCGTAGCCTATCTCTACGCTGCCCACTATTACGTAAGCTGACTTAGCACTTGATCTATAAGAGGACCCCGGTCATGAGAATTTTGTTCATGGGTTTCGTCGGTGCGACGTGGCTTCTGGCGGCTGTACCCGCTGCACCACACCACTCGTTTGCCGCCGAGTTCGACGTCAACCGACCCGTGAAGTTGACGGGCACCATCACGAGAATCGAATGGACGAACCCCCACTCGTGGCTCTTCATCGACACCGAAGACGACGACGGTAATGTTCAGAACTGGGCGATTGAACTTATCAGTACAAACGGGCTGCTCCGGCGGGGCTGGACACGCGACACAGTGAATGCAGGCGACATCGTCGACGTTGAAGGGTTTGGCGCAAGGGATGGCACCAATACCGGAAACGCAACTACGGTCACTATGACAAACACGGGCGAGCGACTTTGGGAGAGTTCCTCTGCGCAATAGCCGCGAGCCGTTCTCGCAACCCTGGCTCACTAAGCTGCGCTTAGCACGCGTTATGCGTACCCTAAAGTGGCGCCGATTCGGGTCTGAGTAGTTGAGCGTCTGCTTTCGGCCAAAAGCGGACATTCAGCCTACAAACCGCGTTAAGATTGCGACCGGCAGGTCGTCTCGCTCAGCAGGCTGCCTGCACTAATAAGAAGTCTCTGTGGAGGGAAGATAATGAAGAAGTTCTGGATCCTTTCTGTGCTATTCCTATTCCTGGGCGTTTCGGTGCACGCGCAGCAGTTTCCGCCCGGGTTCGTCGATCCGATGCCTCTGCTAGCGGCGGCGTCTGAGGAGATTGGTGAACAGAACTTCCAGTGCGTCACATTCTCAGGCACCGGCTACAGCGGCGGGGTAGGACAGACCTATGAAAATGCCGTCAATATCGACTGGGATCGCATTGAGATGGCTAACTACACCCGCACTATCAACTGGGAAACCGCAACGAGCATAGAAACCTTCGACCGGACGCCAGGACTCAACCCCGCCTCCTGGAAATACGGACTCGGTTGGATGGGCGGCACGCCCACCCAGAAACAGACGCGCCAGACCTTTATCGTGAACGGCGATACCGGGTGGGCGATTGATGGTGACGGACCGCCGGTGGCTGCCACAGTTGAGGACGCGGAACGGTGGCAATTGGACGTCTGGCTGAATCCCCCGGGCTTTCTTAAAGCGGCTCGCATGCCGGGTGCTAACCCCGAGGCCTTCTGGCGCTGGGAGCAAATCGAGATGGGACGCGACGGCAACGTCGTCAACCTCACGAAAATGCACGTCGTGTCGATCACGATGCTGGGCAAGTACCGCGTGAATGCCACCATCAACCCGCAGAACCAGATTCAGCGCATCCACGTGATGGTAAGCGAACCAGCGCTCGGCGATTTCAATATCGAGCAAGAATCCACAAACCAGCAGCAATTCGGCAATGTGAAGTGGCCGACCAACTGGCACTCTCATCAGGGCTGGGACGACAATTGGCAGTTCGCCAGCGATAGCACCGGCCACAATGCCTACGGTGGTACGTTCCCGAACGTACAGCCAAACGTCTGCCCGGATTCAGTTCCAGTGCCTGCGAACCTGCAACCGTCCCCAAGACCGGACCCGGAGATGGTGATCGTCGAAAGAATGGCCGAAGGCGTCTACCTACTGGGTGGCGGACCCGCCAATAGCTACATGGTGGAATTCGAGGACTGGGTAGCAGTGTTTGATGCACCGATCAACGAAAAGCGTAGCCTGGCGGTCATTGAAGAGGTCGTGAAGCTAGTCCCAAACAAGCCGATCCGGTGGCTGATCAACTCTCACGTGCACTTCGACCACATCGGAGGACTTCGCACCTACCTGCACATCGGATCTACGATTGTCACACACCGAAAGAATATCGGGATGCTGAACCGAGACGTGCTGAACTACCGGACTCAAGGCGTCGATCCCGATATCACTTCGCTGTGGCCACCAACTGAGTTGGCGGAGGGTTACAACTACGAAGCAATCAACGAGAACTTTGTGATTACTGACAACGAACGCATTATGCGCGTTTACTACGTCCAGCCCCTGAGTCATGCTACCGGGATGCTGATGGCGTACCTGCCCGAAGAGAAGATCGCCTTCCAAGCGGACCTCTTCAACACGCATGAACCCCCTCCGGCCGAACCGACGCCTGCCATGCAAAGTTTCTTCAACCAGATTCAACGGATGTCGTTGGATATTGAGACGGTTGCACCGTCACACGGTCAGCCCGTGCCCTATTCAGATTTTGTTGAAGCTATGGGTGATGGGGCCAGGCTCTGCGAGACCGTGATTTCTGGCGGGGCCGTTGGGATGGTGCCCTGTGAGACCGTAGATCACTAGTGGTTCCGACCCATGATCAACACGCACCTTATACGAATTTACTGGGGGGCAGGAGTGCAGACAATTAAGGTCACTCTATTTGTAACTCTCTGCTTTGCGTTACTGGGCTGGGCTATTCCAGCCCAGACGCAAACACAACCCTTTCCCGAATGGCTTGCAGAATTTCGCGCCGAGGCACTAGCTAGCGGCATCTCGGCAGAAGTACTGGACGTAGCGCTGACTGGTATCGAACCTGTTGAACGAGTTGTTGAGCGCGATCGTAATCAAGCCGAATCTAGGCTCGATTTCTGGACTTATATCGACCGCGTTGTCACCACCGGACGCATTGAAGAGGGTCAGCGCCGTCTCACCGAACATCGCGATCTTCTTGATGACGTTGCTCGACGTTACGGCATT
>JAZAGZ010000081.1:0-46035 GCA_036231525.1 Pseudomonadota bacterium
ACCTAGACATGGCTGATTCTCCAATATTCAATTGAATTGGCGAAAGAAAACTGGTCGGGGTGAGAGGATTTGAACCTCCGGCCCCTGCCTCCCGAAGACAGTGCTCTACCAGGCTGAGCTACACCCCGATCTTGATAAAAACGTAGCATAATCAATTATATAAAAGGCAGCTTCGAGAGAGTTGCCGTATATCCTAATTCCTCCGACTATTCGCGTTTGCTGTATGGTCATAGTGCGCTTTCGGACCGCCTTGGCGGTGACTAGACCGTCAGTTTAGTTGGTAGGGCCGGCGAGGCTATCAGATCAACAACTTCTTGACCACCCGGTAGTGCGTCGCTAAAAATCAGGAAGTCTTGTAAACAGACAGGTGTTTTGGGTTGTAGAATGAAGTCTTGGGCTACACTGAGCTAATTGCGGAGCTAGTCTGATGAGCAAGGTTTGTTGAGGGTGAGAGAATCAAATCTCAGCAGTCTGTTTTCTGTGGCTTTCTTGACCATTACTCTCGCAGTCGGTGCAGAAGGGGCATTGGCCCATCATTCGGTCCCCGTAAACTACTTACCTTATGAAGAGGCTCCGTTGCGTCTCACGGGTGTAGTAAAAGAGTTGCTTATTCGTAACCCCCATTCTTCAATTTTCATCGAGGTCATCGAGGAGGATGGTACGGTGGCAGAATGGTTGGTCCACTGGGAGGATGCAAACGTACTTCGGCGCAGAGGGGCCGCGGTCGATCAGATTGTCGAAGGGCAACAAGTAACGATCACTGCGAGGCGACATCGGTTGCTTCCCTACGTTGCATTTTTCAGAGATGCAAGTCTTCCAGACGGTTCTGTCATTCTTGGATGTGGTGGGGGGATTTATAGAGGTGACAGGTACTACGCGACTTGTGACGAGACCGAGGCACATTACGCTCCAGATACACTTGAGTAGGGGAGGGAAGTCTTGTGAGTAAAAACTTAAATATTAGAGGCGCATTCACTTTACTCGGAATGTTGTTTATCGCTATTCCTTTCAAAGTTGAGGCACATCACTCAGCCCGTATTACGTATGACATGGAGCAACTAATTGAAGTTGAAGGCCAAGTTACTAGTGTTTTCTGGCGTAATCCTCATGTCCTTTTCACGTTGAGAGAGTTAGGTGTAAGTGGTGATGAGGTCTTATGGAACGTTGAGACTATCCCGGCAGCACGGTTATCTCGAGTTGGCGTGACGTCCGATCTCTTAGAGGTAGGTGCTACGGTCAGGATTGCTGGGTATCCTGGGCGACGACCGGGGAGGGGCGTCTACGCTGTCAACATGTTGATAGAGGATGGACGAGAGATCTTACTAGATACACCGGTTGCTCATTGGACTGATAACACTATTGGTACTGGCACTGATGCGACTCCCGGGGTAGCAGGAGCAGATCCCTCTCTAGGAATATTTCGTGTTTGGAGCACCGATGGGAGTTTTCTGGCGACGGAGACCCAGTTTCTCACCGAGGGAGGTAATTTAAGCTACCCGTTAACGGAGCAGGCACGTATTGCACAAGCGGTCTGGGATCCTCTGGCTCCAGACAATCCTTTTCTTACATGCACGCCAAAGGGGATGCCGATAATCATGCAGCAGCCTAACCCCATTGAATTCCAAAATCTTGGAAACGAGATTCTCTTGAGGATGGAAGAGTTCGACACTGTACGTGTAATTTCTATGAGAGAGAGTGTTTCTGAGCAAGCTCCAACCCCACTTGGACATTCATTTGGTCGTTGGGAAGTAGAAGGTAGAGTACTGGTAGTGAGGACAAGTGGAATTGATTGGCCCTACTTCGACCAAAACGGATATCAACAAAGTGATGCGATTGAAACGCTCGAGCGATTTATCCTGAATGACGCTGGTAGTCGGCTCGATTATGAGTTGACTGTCACTGATCCCGGGCTTTTCACCGAGCCGGTGGTGTTAAGAAAGTCTTGGCGTTGGGTGCCAGGGGACAGAGTGTTGCCGTTTAACTGTACGGAGTAGTCGCATTATCAACAGAGCCAGCGGTATAGCGCGTCAGGACTCATAAGCATCCCCCCTGCAGGGACAATAGCAAAGGAAGTAAATAGATTAATAACCCTTCGGGGTTAGGGCTCATCCTTCTCGGATACGCCCGACAAGTGGTATTCGTTCCCTGTTGACCCGGTTCGATCCTGGGTTGCATCTAAAGTTCTGCCATCGGCGAACTCAACGCGTGCTATGCGCCCGACCGGATTGCCATTCCTGGCCGGTTGTACTGTGACGGTAACCTCATCCCCGGGCTTCAGGTCGTTTTTCCTCCAGCCAGCGTCAATCATATTTGCAGGAGCCTGTGTTTCTGTGACCCAGTGCACTATGTCACCGTTGTTAGTCATGACGTCAATCATCAGGAGGCAATGCGGGTTAGCCCAGAACCATTCAGTGACCGTCCCTTCGATGATCGTCGTGTTTTCTGTGTCAAATGCAAACGCGCTATGGTGTGCAAACACCGGGTTTACCAAGGTCAACGCAACAAGACACGCGGGCACGGAGACGACGATGCTGTTTTTCACACATAACCTCCGAAGTGATTGACAATTCCCCTGAAGACCAACACCTTTAAGTCAATCGCCCTCGTTCTCAACGCCGCTGGCGGCGTTACCGAAGGACTCGTAATAATATTCCATCTCTACGGGCGAACAATACATTTCGATAATATCGGTGCGAGGATCCGCTGATTCGAACAGGATTCTCATGGATACCCACGGCTCGGTGTAGAGCTTTGGGTCATCGATCGTCTCTGTCCACTCCATGTGTCCGCTATCCAGTCGGTGAAAAACCTCTTCAATAGTGGCTGCATCGCTAATCGGTCGACCGGTCGAATCGAGCCAGACTCGATCTTCGGACATCATCCCCACCGTTCGTACGACCAGCGTGTAGTCATCAGTCCACTCGCCAACCGAATACCCATACCATTTCGATGCTTTATACGTTCCGCCAGCGATCACGCCCCCATCAACCAGTTCGGGGAGCTCTCGTCCGTCGATCCAGATGTTTCGCCACCGGTTACCATATTGATACAGCACAGCGATCTTATAGGGGTTCTGGAAAATTTGTGTCATCCGAACGTTGTAGTGATTGATGCGCGGGAATCCCAGCGGCTCGCATTTATTCCGCGGGTCATTATGTTCCGCGGGAAGAACGGCATCGACGCCTTCAAGTGCCCTGTGACTCTCGTAAACCTCCCGGCCATACGGTGTGTAAGGTAATGCGTGTTCCTGTTTCCCGTCGTTTGGCATCGCCTGCACACCACCCGCCTGTATTCCAACCCTTGTCCCGCCTACGGGCGTCCATATACCAGAAAGATCTCGATGTGGCGCAGGTCCCGGATTCGAACTGTTCTCAGCTGCCGCTAAAGGCTGCTGCTCGCTCTGTGCATGGGCAACAGAGGAAACGGTAAGCCCAGTGTATGTCACGATCAGCACCACTAATGCGGTTGTTGAAATCAGAAAATGAGTGGCCACTAAATTTTTCCGATTATCCGGTGGCTGCTGTTCCAGCATTCGTCTCCAAACTGGAGCAGCATGGACCCGTTCCTGCAAGATTCTGAAAATGAGTTTACGTTTCTTTTTTTCCCCTAGGAGAAACGCCATCTCAGCTCCCAGTCCTTGTTATTCACCGCATTCTCGAGGGTCGACACACGCCTTCTCGGGTACGCACCCCCACTCGAGTAGTGGGTGGGGGGTTCGTACATGTCTATACACAATCTCGAATGGCTCTCTGTAATAGACGGGGTCGGTATGAGCGATGCGTGTTTCTAAATGATTGCCATTGGGAATGAAACGTTCGATCGTATGCATCTGGTTAGATTGCGGGTAGCCGACCAAGACATGTGTTGAGAATACCCCTTCTTGGATATCAGTGGTCTCAATGAAGAGTTCTTCCCCTTCGTACCAGGCAATGGATCGGCCTAGATGCGGGAATTCAGGTACGCTCAAAGGCGCGTCCTCCAGACTTAGATTTGGATCGAGCGGTATGACTCGCTTTACGTCCATAAATTCGTAATTTATCTCGATGTAATCCGGATGTTGCTTAATTTCAAATAGTGGAGATGGTGTCAGCATGATACGACTCACGCTTGCTGGGATGCATTGCATATGAGGGTCATCGGTTAAGTAATCATATGAATCGTTGAATGCCTGACCAATCCCAGTAAAAAGAATTGGTGGAGATCCGGTGGTTACACTCTCTCGGGCTGTTTCATGTGCAAGATTCCACACTCCATCCAGATCGGCTTGCACTCCAGCAGAAAGTACTGTTCGGGACACTATGAGAAGCGTCAATGCAGAGAGAATAAATCGATGCTTTAAGTTCACTCTAATACTCTCCATCTTTCCGGTTATTTATTAACTTCGCTGTTCTCGATGGCTCTATATTACATCACCATTTCATCAGTAGATGACCTGTCGTTTTTGTATTAGCGCACATTATCGTGATGTGTGCCGTCAACGATATGATCGATATCTTGTTCGATACATGGTGGTGCAGGGACTAATTCCCGCGCGGTTAACGTCGCAACTCTCGGTCGTAGCTCCCAAGGTTCGGTGAGTACAGCTGGGTCAAATGCTGTTGCCTGGTAGTGTAGTGAACTACCTTCGCGCGAGAGGCGTTCTACAACTCTCAGATCAGGGGTGTGAAAGGAACCATCATCTGTCAGCCATGTATCCTCATTAAAGTTTGTAGTTTCTACTACGAGAATATCCCCTTCCCAGTGGCCTACTGCATCTCCCAAGTAGCTTGGCCCGATATCTGTTCGGTGTGACCTCCCGTCAGTTGGAACTATACGGAAGTGACTTCCTGTGATGTCGTTATAGAGGAATATAATCTGGCTGGGTATCTGAATAATTTTGTCCGGTGGACCGATACGAGGCACACCCGGTGGAAAACATCGTAACGCCGGATCCTCCTCAACCTGTCTGTTATCCAAGTCACTTACTATTGAGAGAAACCCGGTTTTATAACTCGGTCGGTCGGGTGTAAGCCGAGGAGGCCCTGGGGTTTCAGCCTCACAGCCTCGAATGCACAAGGAGTTTCCCTTCTGAAGAGGCCTCACGTGGGTGACCCCGTCGCCATTAAACCAAGTACCGTTCAGATCCGGATGACCATCCGGCCCGCGCTGCACGCTTTCAGCTGTCTGTGCGTGCAGATCCAACGCAGTTGTGCTGATCGTCATAACGACTACCGAAATCCACAGGTTGCGGACGATGTTCATAATCCCTCCTGATTATGGCGGGCTAATAGTCTATTGATAACTGGTAGTGGTGCCCTTCGGGATAATAAATCCGAATGATAAATCCTAAGTATTGGGTTTCATCACGAGCGCGTAATGCTTCTATTCTCACGGGGTTTCCTCCACCCATGAGCATTCCTTGCGTGACTTCGGCTTTGTATAAATAAGCTGGGGGTACGGATTCCAGGCGCCAGGTAGTGGTCTCGCCAGATTCGTTCTCCACATCAACATGTACGTAGATGTGGGGGTTTATCCAGTCGATTTTTGAAATAACTCCGCTCAACATCACACGGTCCTCTGGATCGAACTGACCTAGTACCGAGTGATGTGCGCATACTGAAGAGGTTGCTGTCAGAAAGACAGCGCTAATCCAAGCGCAAAGACGCAACCTCATTTGGACATGCAACATCCCTATACCTTTAACCTTACACGTCTGAGAAGGCCCTACTTATCTCTCTGTTAATCATTCTCCCGTATCTTCATCGGGTAGGGCGTACGCTAGAAGTTCGCCGCTATAGCCAGCTTCGCTAACCGCAACTACGATGTATTGTTTGCCGTCAAGCGTATAGGTCATTGGTGCGCCTTTCTGTGGAGCTGGCATATAGACTGCTCCGATGTCATCACCCGTAGCTTTATCGTAGGCACGCAGCATAGCGCCTCGGCCAAATGGGGTTGTGACAAAACCGTTCTCGCCTGCGATCAAGAGTGTGGAGGTAGCCAACACGCCCCCTCGCCCCGGACGTCCAGTGCGTGGGATATCAAGATCTTTGAGTATCGGATGATTTCGGATTTCATCCGGTGTATCACCGTGTGGGACCTGCCAGACGATATTCCCTGTATTCATATTGAACGCGGTGATCCGCCCGTAAGGTGGCTTGATAAGAGGTAGTCCCTGTACGGTCGGGGCTCGCCTGCCGTCATTTGGAATTCCCCCTAACGCGGGGTCAGTCGCCATGCCCCGGATATAATCCATGTCTGACTGCTCTTCTTCAGGAACGACGAGACCCAAGGGGGAGACCACTGTTGAAGATTGTATATAAAGCATTCCGGTCTCTGGATCATAGGATCCGCCTGCCCAATTGGCGCCGCCGACAGTCGACGGTAGCATCAGTGTTGCAAGTGGTCCTTCCCAGCGACTCACAACAGGCGGTGTAAATAAAGGTCCAATCTTATATCGTGAGACGACCTCTTCTGCTTCTGCCTTAAGTTCAGGAGTGAAGTCGATCAGATCATCTAACGAAACACCTTGACGGTCGAAAGGTGGTGGCCAGGTAACAAAGGGTTGTGTAGGACTTGCTTTTTCTCCCGGCACATCTGATTGCTCTACTGGGCGGTCTTCAATGGGCCAAACCGGTTCACCCGTTACACGATCGAGTACGTAGAGCCAACTTTGTTTCGTTGGTTGTATCAGCGCTTGGATGGGTCGGCCATCCACAATAATATCTGCCAGGATAGAGGCGCTAGGGATATCAAAATCCCATAGACCGTGACGGACAAGTTGGTAATGCCAGCGTCGTTCGCCAGTGTATAGATCGACGGCCACAATACTTTCGCCAAAGAGCCCATCGCCGTGTCGATGCCCGCCGTAATAGTCGCCCGTTGGTTGTTCTACGGGCAGATAAACTAGGCCGAGTTCTTCATCTACGGTGATTTGGGTCCACACGCCTGTATTGCCCGTATAAGAGGCTGAGTTCCCTTCCCAGGTATCAAAACCGTATTCGTCGGGTAAGGGGATAGTGTGAAAGATCCACATCCTCTCTCCCGTCCGTACATCGTAGCCGCGAATGTAGCCTTTCTCGTTTCTGCGGCTCTTCGGTGCGGATCCTGTCAGATGGGCAGCACCTATGATGATGACATCGCGAGTCACGATGGGAGTTGCATGAAGACCTATTTCACCGGTGATCAAGTCCATATCTTGATCCGCCTCAAGCTTTAGGTCTGCGACACCGTTTTCGCCAAAACCTCGTACCGGAGTACCTGTAGCTGCATCAAGTGATAACAGTCGGTAACCAGGAGTGATATAGATAATGCGCGCTTCCTCTCCGTCGCTCCAATAAGCTAGTCCCCGCCCAGACAGTCCGCGCGGGGAACCGGCGCCGCGCGCACCCTCATTCTCCCGGTGCATCCATAGGAGTTCGCCGGTGGCACCATCAAGTGCTACCACCGCACGTCGGCTACCAACCGTCGTGTAGACGACACCGTCTACCATCAGAGGTGTCGATTGGAAATTAAACTCGGGTCTAGGACCGAAGGCATCGGTGTTAAAGCGCCACGCGATTTCTAATTCCGAGAAGTTTTCGGCGTTGATTTGGTCTAAAGGGGCGTACCGGGTATTGGAGAGATCGCCACCGTATGTAGTCCACTCTCCATTGGTGGTGCCGCGCTCCGCGCCCAAGGCGGATCCAAATGTCACCACGCCACTGATTGCCGCCAACATTGCTTTTTTTATTTTCATCCAAATACCACCTTGCCTAGCTAGGTTCTGTTTCTACACCTAATATTACTCCATACTCCATAGGTAGAACGATGTTCCCGATTCGTGATGACAACCCTCAAATCCTAACTCCGTACGTTACGTACGGAATTATTGCTCTCAATGTGCTCGTTTGGGTTGTGGTACAGGGGCTTGGGTCAGACCCAACGCTATCTGGCTCGATTTGCAGATTAGGCCTGATTCCCGGCGAACTTCTGCAGACCATCCCGGCAGGCACACGTTTCCAGGTGGGGCCGAATATGGTTTGTGTGCTCGGAGACACTTCAACGTGGCACACCACTGTGACATCGATGTTCATGCATGGTGGCTGGCTCCATATCATCGGCAATATGTGGTTTCTGTGGATTTTTGGCGATAACGTTGAAGATTCGATGGGGCACACACGGTTTGCGGTGTTCTATTTAATATGCGGGGTGGCGGCCGCGGCCGCAGAAATCACATCAAACCCGGAATCGGTAGTGCCTATGGTCGGTGCCTCCGGAGCCATTGGTGGAGTCATGGGCGCCTACATCATTCTCTATCCTCGGGTCCATGTTCACATGTTCATCTTTCTGGGGTTTTTGGTTACCACTGTCGCCGTACCGGCTGTGTTAATGCTCGGGTATTGGCTTTTGGTCCAGGTCTTTAGTGGAGTTTCATCTTTTGGTGCTCAAGGTGGTGGTGTGGCGTTCTGGGCTCACATTGGTGGATTTATCGCGGGAGCGGTTCTTATTCAGATATTTAAGGATAAGGATTTGCTGGCGCAACACCCTTATCATGGTTGGCGACAGCAGCGTTCACCCACTCAAAATTGGCGCAGAGTTAGGCGTCTTTAGAGACTGAAGCACTGATGATGGCAAGAGTGCGATACTTCCATCCGGTATCAAACCACTTCAAATAATCCGGCTGCACCCATACCGCCACCAATACACATGGTGATGACCACATACTTTGCGCCTCGGCGTTTACCTTCGATCAGTGCGTGCCCAGTCATCCGTGCGCCGCTCATACCATAAGGGTGCCCAATGGCAATTGCGCCACCGTCAACATTGAACTTGTCTATAGGTATTCCAAGCCGGTCCCGGCAATAGACCGTTTGTACGGCGAATGCCTCGTTTAGTTCCCAGAGATCAATGTCGTCGACACTGAGTCCGTGCCGTTTCAATAACCGTGGTACCGCAAAGACGGGGCCAATTCCCATTTCGTCAGGATCGCAGCCCACTACTGCAAAACCCCGATAGATGCCCATGGGCTGGAGGTTACGTTTTGCTGCAAGGGTACCGCTCACAAGGACGCAGGCCGAGGCGCCGTCAGAGAGTTGTGATGCGTTGCCGGCGGTTACAGTCTTGTCGTTCCCCACCACCGGCTTCAGATTAGCGAGCCCTTCAAGTGTCGTGGATGGTCGGTTGCCTTCATCCTGGGTTAACTCAACACGTTCTTCAATGATGCTTTCAGTTTTCTTGTCCTTCACGAGTTTGGTCGTCGCCAGGGGAACGATTTCCTTATCGAAGCGCCCGGCTTCCTGGGCCGCGGCGGTGCGCTGCTGGCTAACTAGGGCGTATTCATCCTGGACTTCACGGGATACTGCGTACCTTTCGGCTACGACCTCGGCTGTTTCTAACATGGGCATGAAAATATCGGGTTGCATTTCCAGTAGCTTCGGGTCTTTGAGATAGTGCGTACTGGCATGCTCGTTCTGGACCAGGGAGATTGATTCCAAGCCTCCGGCAACGCAGGCGGGAACACTATCTACGATGATCCGTTGCGCGGCAGTTGCAATGGCCTGTAACCCCGAAGAGCACTGTCGGCTGACAGTAAGAGCAGCGACCTCAGTGGGTAACCCCGCTCGTAATGCGGCTTGGCGAGCAATATTGCCTCCGGTTGTGCCGTCCGGACGGCCACAACCCAAGATGACGTCTTCAATCTCGCCGTACTCAAGCCCACTGCGGGAGACGGCGTGTTTTACAGCGTGACCTGACAATGTCGCGCCGTACGTATTATTGAACGCGCCTCGGTACGCTTTGCCGATAGGCGTCCGTGCAGTTGATACGATTACGGCTTCCTGGATCATGCTCAATTGTCAGCCAGTGCTAGTTAAAGAAAGAAACTTTTGCTTTGTGATGGAAGACTTCTTCAACATATCACCACTGTAACCTATTTTATTACACGTCCTAAAATGGAAGTGTTTGACAGAATTTTATTGACTGCTCACATCTGCTGCGAGAACACGGTATCCTGTATACCTGTTTAAATTGATCCATTAATGCAGATATGGCCATGCCGGACACTCAACAGCGCTCAATATTTCCAATGACTGCCGCGCAGTACGACCTGCAGGCATATTGGCTTCCTTTTAGCGGTAATCGGCAGTTTAAAGATAGTCCCAGAGTAATAGTGTCTGCGGAGGACTGCTATTACCGGGACTCGGATGGTAGGAAAATATTCGACGCCATGTCTGGGCTTTGGTGTTGTGGGTTTGGGCATAATCGTCCCGAAATTGCCGAGGCTGTTAACCGCCAACTCCTGGAGCTTGATTATGCTCCGGCATTTCAGTTTGCACACCCACTCGTAATTGACTTAGCAAACCGAGTTAAGGAAATAACACCCGCGGGTCTCGAACATGTGTTTTTTACGAACTCTGGCTCGGAGTCTGTAGAGACCGCTTTGAAGATGGCAAGAGCCTACTGGCGTAAAAAGGGACAGCCAGACAAAGCTCGGTTAATCGGTAGGGTTAAGGGTTATCACGGTGCTAATTTTGGGGGTACTTCTGTTGGTGGTATTGAGCCAAACCGGTCGCCCTATGGTGAGCTGATGCCAGCTGATCATTTGCCGCATACACTATTGTCAGAGAATGCCTTTTCTCGTGGGATTCCGGAGAAGGGTATTGAACTTGCTGATGTTCTAGAAGAGCTAATTAGTCAGCATGGTGCAGCGCGCATAGCGGCTGTAATCGTTGAACCTTTTTCTGGTTCTGCTGGTGTTGTTGTGCCGCCGCAGGGTTATCTTCAACGGCTGCGCGAGATTTGTAACGAACATGACATTTTGCTGATTTTTGACGAGGTGATTAGTGGTTTTGGTCGCACAGGAGCCTCCTTTGGCGCAGATTTTTTCGGTGTCTTACCGGACATTATGTGTCTGGCGAAGGGTTTAACGAACGGTGCCGTTCCCATGGGAGCGGTCGTCGCGAGTGAAACGATTTATGAAACATTCATGAGCATTGATGCGCCGGAGTATATGATTGAATTTCCTCATGGCTATACTTACTCCGGGCATCCAGTAGCCTGTGCAGCCGGTCTTGCAGCAATGGATATTTTTGAACAGGAGAGACTTGCAGATAGAGCGTGTGAGCTTGCTCCTCACTTCGAAGAGTTAATACATGGATTGAGTGGAGCCAAGCATGTTACCGATATTCGTAATATCGGTTTGGCGGGGGCGGTGCAGATAGAGCCGATCTCAGATGAACCAGCTCGTCGACCGTTCGAGATAGCTTTGGCTTGTTGGGAGAAAGGACTCTATGTGCGTTGGGCAGGTGATACGGTCTGTATGTCTCCACTATTTATTAGCGAAAAACAGCAACTGGACGAGGCATTTAATATTTTAAGTGACTGTCTTGGTAAGGTGGCTTGACGGATGTCCACCGCACCTGAAAAAATCTCGTCCGTGCCACCCATTGGACATTTTATAAATGGGCAGAGAGTGCTCGATGCGGGGAGTACCCAGCCTGTCTATGACCCGGCTACTGGTCGTGTCGTTCGGCAAGTCGTACTTGCTGAACCCGATACTGTTCGGGATGCGATAGCCGCAGCTGAGCAGGCTTTTCCTGGTTGGCGAAATACAACCCCAATAAGTCGAGCTCGTGTAATGTTCCGATTTAAGGAACTCATAGAAAAGCACTCAGAAACAATTGTATCTTTGATTACAGAAGAACATGGGAAGGTGCTGGACGATGCTCGTGGAGAACTACAACGAGGTATAGAAAACATTGAATATGCCTGCGGCGCACCAGAACTCCTAAAGGGAGAGCACAGCAGAAATGTTGGGCGTGGTGTCGATAGCTGGTCGGAGTACCAACCACTGGGCGTGGTTGCCGGTATCACTCCTTCTAATTTCCCCGCCATGGTTCCCCTATGGATGTACCCTTTAGCACTGATTTGTGGAAACACTTTTATCCTCAAACCTTCTGAGCGTGATCCGAGCTCAGCTTTGTTTATCGGCGAACTCTTGAGCGAGGCGGGTCTTCCTAACGGTGTGTTTAATCTTGTTAATGGCGATAAACAGACCGTGGAGACTTTGCTCACGGATAGCCGTGTTCAGGCAGTAAGTTTTGTGGGATCTACAGCAGTTGCGGAGGAAGTGTATCGGACAGGCACAGCACATGGTAAGCGGGTTCAAGCCTTGGGGAGCGCAAAGAATCATGCCGTTGTTATGCCGGATGCAGATCTTGAAAATGCGGTAAATGCGCTGCTTGGAGCAGCCTATGGTTCATGCGGTGAGCGTTGCATGGCAATTTCTGTTGCGGTCGCGGTCGGTGATGAGACCGCGGATGCGTTGACGGCTTCTCTAGTCGAGAGGATTGGGGAATTAACAGTTGGTAACGGGAACGATGAGTTAAACCAGCTAGGACCACTCATCACGGAGGAGCACCGTGATCGCGTCAAAGGTTACGTGGATCTGGGTGTGGAAGAAGGTGCCAAGTTGATGGTGGATGGCCGGGCTCAACTGCAGGATGAGGCAGGATTTTTTTTGGGCCCCTGCTTGTTTGACCATGTGAAGCAACATATGCGCGTGTATAAAGAGGAGATCTTCGGTCCGGTTCTATCCATTGTTAGAGTCGATAGCCTTGAAGATGCTATTGATCTTATCGATACGCACGACTTCGGTAATGGCACATGTATTTTTACTAGAGATGGTGAGGCGGCCAGATACTTTAGTGATCACGTTCAGATTGGCATGGTGGGGATCAACGTGCCGTTACCCGTTCCTGTAGCTTATTTCAGCTTCGGTGGTTGGAAACGGTCCTTATTTGGTGACTTGCATATTTATGGACCTGACGCTGTTCGTTTTTATACGAGATCCAAAGTAATTACCCAGAGGTGGCCATCTGGTGGAGTACGCGAAAAAGCGAAATTCTCATTCCCGGGCAGCGATTAGTTAAGCTGCTGCCCGATCGTTCTCACCGGTTAGGGCTATAAATTTTCCCGTAGTGCTATCTATAAGAACTTTTGCCCCTCTGACACCGCACTCTACAATCCAGAATTTTTTGTAGAGAAGTTGATTTCGTTTTATCTTGAGTTCAAATGGCATTATGGTGCGGTATTTTTTTGTTAACACATGACGCGCTGTATGGCGTGCGTTGGACATCCCAGAGTCAGAATCCACACAAATCTCGAGCACGTCCTCGGTAAATGGTCTGGCTTTAAGCGTCTCAAATACATCAGCGGTGCTTGTTATACCTTTTCTTCCATCTACTAAGCAGTCGATCTCAAATAGTGGGCAGCCGAAGAGCGTCGTTAGGCTGTAACCGAATCGGTACCACCAATAAGGGTAGTAAAGTGTTTGTTCCACTCGTGTGGGATGACCACTAGCATTGGCGACGATGCGTGCTGCATCTGTTCGACTGATCTGTTCGCGAATACATTGAATTAGTTGAGTCATTTTTGTTTTCCATTATCTTTGTTGCTATTTATCATGTCCTTAACCTCTATGGCTTCGATTGCCAATGAGGCATCGGATTTAGCGGTAAGCTGTTTTGAGCATGCATTGTGTTGTGCCGCACTTTGCATTGTGGCAATAATGTGTGGTGGAACAGGATTCAGGCGTTGGGTAAGCAGGCTAACGGCGATCATCGTTGTTGTGGAACTTACGATGCCCGCCAGCATGGAATGTACGGTAGTACTTTCAGCAAGCCCCGCAAGCTCCCATGCGAATGCTACGCCAGCGCCAACAATCATAGATGTAAGGGCGCCGGCAGCATTAGCTTTTTCCCACCATACAGCGCAGACGTAAGCTGGTAAAAAAGCACTACCGAGTACCGAAGTAGCGAACAGGACAATAGCGAAGATCGTTGGCGGTTCAATCAGAGCTACGGCATAACCCACCATACCGATCATCAAGATCAAAGCGCGAGCGATCCAGACCATCCGTTGTTCGGAAGCTGCGGGATCCACAAAGCGTTGGTATAGATCGCGCGCCGCAATAGAACCTGTCTGTAGTAGTAACGAGTCGGCAGTCGACATAATTGCTGCCATGATGGCAGCTAGTACGATGCCTGTGACGGCAGCTGGGAGTAACTGTTCGGCAACTCGAAAGATTGCCAGCTCCGGATCATCAAGGGTAGGTAGTATTAAAAGAGCTAATATACCGATGAGATAGGGTGCAGGTACAAAAAAGAGATTCCAGAGGGTCGCATAGGCGCCACTGAGTCGTGCCGTCCTGGGTGATCGCATGGCCATGTGCCGCGTAACGACGTGAGGCCACCCCATATAACCTATGGAAAATACGAGTACCGCGCCAATAACGATACCCCACTGGTTTTCGTAGATGAGATTTTTTCCCCAGACGGAAAGTAGTGTGGGATCAAGTTCGCTGAGCATCCGATTGGCAGCGCCGAGTCCGCCTAGTTCAAATAGTACTGCGATCAGAATCCATAGCACGCCAACCAACATAACCATACTTTGGAATGTGTCCGTATAGGCAACAGCAAGATAACCTCCAAGATAAGTGTAGGTAAGGATGACGGTGATCGAGATAAATAGTGTAAGCGGGTAAGGGAGTCCGGAGATCAAGGCCAGGCCCTTACCGCCTGCAATAAACTGCGCTAACACGTAACAACCCAACAGGAAAACGGTAAGACTTCCGGCGATTAAACGGATTACAGGGGACGGGTAGCGCTTCTCAAGATACTCGATAGCTGTAAGCGCGCCCATAAGTTGTGAAAATTTTCGCATGCGCCGTCCGATTACGGAGAGATTCAGAACACCACCGCCTATATCTCCTGCCGCATACCACAGCGCCCAGTATCCCTGCGCATAGCCAAGGGACCCAGCACCGAGAAACATGTAACCGCTCATGGATGTGCTCTGTAGCGTTAACGCTGTCACTAAGGGGCCAGCTTTACGACCACCCAAGAGATAACCTTCGAGGTTTTTTGCAACGCCACGCCGCACGGTCCAGGCGCCAATACCAAGAATGACAATGAAGTACAGGCCCAGGAAGATGACGACTGTGGAATTAATCACTCGGAATCCGAGGGCGTCTCATTTTTCCAGTGCCGCGTCAGCCACAGGAAAGCTAGGGTGTAGGCAACCCAGAACACAGGGAACCCGAAGACTAGAAAAGTTGTGCTTAAAGGTAGGTCAAACACGAGGATGAATCAGAGTTTGAAAGGTAGGCACCCTACCGTTACATGGTAAGGGGGCGTTTTCAGGACTGCTACCGAGGATGAGAGCAGGGAGGCATTTGCTCTTCGAGCCTACGCTAACGGTTTCTACCATCGGTTTCATAAACCCGAACAGCCGCTTCAAAACGGTCGCCTGAGCTGTATTCTTCTGTAAGGATTTGATTGAGCCAGTGTTCACCGTAGTCATTTGCCGGATCACGGACGATGGTATGAATGTGATTCGGGCGCTGCGTGAGTTCGATCAGGATTCGTTCTCCCTGTACACGGTAGAAAAGCCGTCCAGTGGGATCATTTGTTTGTCCCTCCCATGAAAACCACAAGTTTTCCCAGCCTGTTTCCGCAATGGCTTCAAGCTGAGCTGCAGCTGCATCGAAATCTGAGTTGCGAACATACTCTTCTACGAGAACACGTAGGAGATATTGTTGCTCCGCTGTCATTGCATTTGCCTGTAAGCCTTGATGTTCTGCAAGATTGCCCTTATGACCAACCCCAGCGGGCAATCCATTTGGTGGATCTTCGTCTTTAATCGCAATACTGCGTTGATCTGGTTTTAGAGCCTGTATTAATTCAAATCCTCGCGTCACTTCGTGAGATAGTGCTGACCAACCGGCATATATCCCTTGTTCTAACACGAGCGGCGTTGCTCCAAGAAACAGTGGCGTAAAGCCAGTGCGCCCGTCAGCAACAGTAAAACTAGCCCCCATATGGTGGCCCTGGATGACCCATCCCCAGTTAGCGTCCGAATCAGGATTCCCGAATATTGCTAATACGTAACTACCCGAGCCAAAGCTTTCAGCTTCCTCACGTTGATAAGGGCGCCCGTCTTCAGCGGGTCCCTCCCTATCAAGTTCCGCGAGCGATCGAGAACCATGAACACTATCCAGGCGCATAACGCCTGTTATCTTCTGATATCCCTGGCTTGACATTGAGGCGCGCAGTAACTCGTGCGCGGCCCGACGCTGAGAATTCGTAAGCTCCCCGAAACGTAGTCCGGGACGATGGTGGACAAATATTGGTACGTTGGACCAGTTTGTACGATTTTCTTCATTGAATTCGTACACGATGTTCTCGCGCTGTAACTCAGTCAGGCTTGAGAGGAACACAACCGCTGCTTTGGTCATTTGTCGGGCGCTTGTGGATTCTAACGGAGTCGGAGACACGATCCTTTGCTGGCCCAGTGCAGTCATAGACACGGCGGCAAAAACAAATCCGGTAAATAAGATCCGTGCGTGTTTATCCAAGATGTTAGTGATTCTCATATGTTTCCCCTGACGAGACTCTTATGCTCAATTCGTATCTTATATCCGTACGGTTTGAACGTCCGCTTCTTCTTGAGGGGATCTCTTTGATCTCGAATCCCTATTCTAGAGTTTACTCGAACTTTTAACCCTATCTAATTGTCTTTCTGATTGCGCGAAAGAACATATTTGCAGACCCGACTATATAGACTCGGTCTAACGTAACAAGTATCGATTTGAGTGTGCGAAATCGGTTAAATTCATCTTATGAAGGACTTGAGAGCCTATATGCCATTCTTCTTGGAGGAAAATCACGCTAAAGCGTCTTTCGAGTCGCCGTGGTTCGTGTGTAGTCGTTTCGCTGATTACCGTCTTGGATGGACGGGTGCAGTAGAAGGAGAAATCAGATGAGTGTTCGACAATGTCTTACGAGCCTGCGGTCAACATGCAGGTTCGTCACTTTGGTATTTGCAGCCGTACTCGTGGTCTGGCCGCGGTTAACCCCTGCGCACCATTCTTTCTCCCCTTTACTGACAGCGGATGGGGAGGAAACTATTCGGGTTCTTGAGGGAACTGTTAGAGTTTTTAAGATTCTGAACCCTCACGGTGCCTTGATCCTAAACGTTACAGACGAGACAGGCGCAACTGAGGGTTGGCTATTTGAACTCAGCCCGGCAGCTCAACTTGCGCGAGAGGGTTGGGAGGACGATTTGTTTCTTCCTGGGGATAAAGTGACCGTTGCAACTCTCCAGTCCAGCGTACCCAACCGCGGCCGTTTGCGTGCTGTGTTGATGCACGGAGAGACCCAAGAAGAGACTGCTCGCTTACTTGTCTCATACGGCATCCGGGGCGATACCCCGATCATGCGTCGGCTCCGAGAACGACTTCCAACCTGTGGGATCATCGATGCAAGATACAATAGAACTGAGTGCTTTCTAATAGATGCCCAAGCATTGCTCGCGCTTGAAGAAGAGTTTCCGGGTCAAATGGGATATGTGATGCCATGATTGATTCAAAGTATTGTGGGCAATATGGAAAATATATGGTGAAAGTGCCGCTATGTTTTGTGTTTGTCATGTGTGTTGTCAGCCAGATGACAGCAAGCGCTCAGGCACCCAGTACGCAAGCCACGGGTTCTGAACTAGACTTCTTCGGTATCTACGCAGCTCCAGTTTTTGCCACAGACTTAGGTATTCCTCCCTATACTCAGCCCGATACGTTTCCGTTCACTGCGGCAGCGGAGCAAGCATTCAACGCCTACGATCCACTTGTTTTAGAGCTCAATCAGACAGACGACTGTTTGGAGGAGCATATGCCCGGGGTTCTGTTTCAAGGCGATCCTATGATTATCGCTCAAGAGGCTGGAAGGATTGTGATTCGTTATGAGCGAAGAAGTACGGTTCGCACCATTCACATGGATGGTGTTTCGCCAGCTGCAGACCACCCCCATACCAAACTCGGTTATTCCGTGGGGCATTGGTTAGGAGCCGAACTGAGGGTTGAGACAACACACATAACGGGCGGGTCCATACGTCCAAATATAGGTCATCAGATCAGTCGAGAGGGGCGTATAACTGAGCGTTATTGGCGTGAACCGGGAGATGATACTTTGCAGATGGAACTCCTGATCGACGACCCGATTAACTATACAGAGACTGTGAGGTATGGACGGGAATGGGTTTTGTCGCCTGATGAAGAAATCCGTCCATGGGAATGCGCCAGCTTGGGAACCAGAGACTCCGCGCCGGACATAGAAGAACTGGTGCGAATGTTAGAAGCGCTATAGCGCTTAGAGTGTGAAGTTCTAAGCGGCGCCTTCGCTCGTTACAGTTCGATACGTAAGAGTCTGCGGAGGTTACCGCCTAGAATCGCCGTTTTTTCGGCATTACTTAAGAAGTCTGCATCCACGATTAGATCCATCGTATCGGGCCAGGGGAAAGGTTGATCCGAGCCGACGACTGTTGGCCGAAAGCGATTAGATAGTCCGAGTCTGGTTTGGCCAATAGGAACAGATATCGGTGATAACATGGCGTTTAGGCAGCAAGGCGGAGCAAACAATGCGAACTTCTCTATTCCGGCTCGCGGCAACGACTGTCATTGCCGTGATGTCTCTTACGATAGGACTGTCTCTTCGAGCTCAAACCGAGGGGTCGGTCGCCTTGACCGGGTACGTCACTTCGATGGAAGAAGGTCCGATGGAGGGCGTGCTCGTCAGCGCCAAGCGCCAAGGCTCAACGATAACGACCACGGTGGTCACCGATCAGGAAGGCCGTTATCGTTTCCCGCGGGAAAGATTGAAGGCGGGGCATTATTTTCTCGATATCTGGGCGACTGGCTATGAATTGGGTGGTGATGCCGCGACGGAGATTGCGGCACAATCTACTGCCACCATAGATCTCGAGCTGCAACCAGCAAGCAATCTAGCATCTCAGCTTTCGAATGCTGAGTGGGTCGACAGCATGCCAGGCACTCCTGAAGAAAATGAGTCTCTGCGGCGCACTTGCGGAGGCTGCCACGCACTAAAGGTCCCCTTGATGACGAACTACGATGCGGACACCTGGCTGTCCGTGTTCGAGCGGATGAGGCACTATCCACCGCTAGCGTTTCCATTGATGCCCCAACTACGACCGGGCGATCGGGTCGGACCTGGACCGACGAACCTCGCGCGGCAGGCGCAACAGGACAGGTGGCGAGCCCAGTTCCTGGCCAGCGTCAATCTGAGCTCAGCTTCAGAACACAACTATCCTCTCAAGGTCGTGCCCCGTCCCACGGGGAAGGCTACTCAGGTCATCTACACAACGTACGATCTATCACCATCGACAAGACAGCCGCACGACGTGATTGTAGATTCCGACGGCATGGCATGGTACGCCAGCTTCGGGGAACAAGTGCTTGCAAAGCTCGATCCGGACACCGGTGAGTTGACGGAATACGAGATTCCCCTCCTCAAACCCGAGGCTCCGACTGGTGTCCTGAGTGTGCAATTCGACGCCTCCGAGAACATCTGGTTGGCGATGCAGTTTCAGGGCGCCGTGGCGAAATTCGACCGACAGACGGAGTCGTTCCAGATCTTTATCCTTCCGGAGGAGTTGAACGCGGACCATGCACAGATCACGCAGCTGAGTCCGCAGGCGAGTCACGTCGATGGCAAAGTATGGATGATCGAGTCCGGAACCTACAATGTATTGCGTCTGGATACCGTGACGGGGGACTTCGAAGAATTTGCGCCATTCGAAATCCCGCGACCTAACATCTACAGTGTGCTGTCCGACTCACAGAACAACGCATATTTCACCGTTTGGGGCGCCGAGCACATCGGACGCATCGACGCCAAGACGGGGGAGATCACACTCTATCAAACGCCGACGCTTGGTTCGGGGCCTCGCCGAGGTTTTGTAGACCCTCAGGACCGCGTCTGGTTCGGGGAGAATTTCGGCAATAAGATCGGTATGTTTGATCCGAAGACCTCTCAGTTCCGGGAGTGGGATCTGCCTCCCTATTCGTACCCGTACGACGTGGCTGTAGATAAGCACGGCCATGTGTGGGGCGGTGGGGAGACGTCAGATCGTATCGTGCGACTGGTACCGGAGACCGGCGAAGTGACAGATTATCGACTACCTGGCTTCGTGAACGGTCGACGGGTGTTCGTGGATAGTCGATCAGATCCGGTTGCGTTTTGGATCGGAGCCAACCACGAGGCCTCGATAATCAAGCTGGAACCCCTGGATACGCCACCCTCCTCACAGTAAGATCCCTGCGCCGGCATAGTGAGCGTTAATAAACAATGAAAACAGCGAGTTCTTTGTACTTAGCGATTCTTTTTAGCCTCAGTTTTGCGCATGGTGTTGCTGCCCAGAACCTCGTCATAGGTAACGCACGTGTGATCGTGGGCAACGGAGAGGTAATCGATCGTGTGAGCGGCGCCGGCGGTAATGAAGGTCGGTTTCATGGACTTCACATGGCGGACGTAGATGCTCTCGGAAATCTCTACGCTGGAGAGGTCTTCGCGAGTCGCGTACAGCGCTTCTTGCTGACCAACTGAGCAGGGCGCCGACGCTCGATTACTAACAATATAAATCTAGAAATCATCGTTGTACTGGCGATTGGTTTCACCATTATGCTGGTTCTGTCCCGGCGCAAGAGGCCGGGTTTTATATGAAAAATCGGAGACACAAGATGAACGCGAACATTCAACAAGGGAAGTCGCAAACACGCATGATCCATGGCTGCATCCTAATGGCGGTTATGACGACGATGTCCGTTTATGCACAACAGAGAGAAGTAGGAATCAGCCCCTGGGGGCCAACAGACGAGATCGGACGCCTCAACCTAATCACGCCGGAATCGCGTGCCGCCATTCTCTCGCGGATCGACGGAAGTGCTGTTTATGATCTCTCCGTGGAGTACTTCATCGGTATGCCTAGCTGGCAGATGGATGGTGGTCCTCGCTATCAGTTCTGGGTGACCCATTCGCCCAGAGGTACGGTGATCGATGATCCACGTCAGATGGGCCGGGAGATGAATGAGCATGTTGTTAAGACGGGCGCGGCAGTTTCGATGTATACGCACATGGGCACTCACATCGACGCGTTGAATCACTTCGGACTGAACGGAAAGATATGGAACGGATACCCGGCGGATGAGTATATCGGCGACCGTGGTTGGAAAGTCACCGGCGCAGAGACGATTCCGCCGATCATCGCAAGAGGCGTGCTCATTGACGTTGCCGCCGCCAAGGGGGTAGACATGCTGAGCGCCGGCTACCGCATCACGCGCCAGGACCTCATTGATGCGCTAAGCAGACAACGGGTGGACCTGGAGGAAGGCGACGTGGTGTTGGTCCGAACCGGACGCATGCAACTCTATGAGGATGCGGCCGCGTACATGGCCAATGCGCCCGGACTTGGCATAGAGGCGGCCCGGTTTGTGGCTGAAGAGGGCGGCGCCATGGTCGTCGGCGGAGACACTCTGAGTTTTGAGTCTCGCCCCTCAGAACTTGAAGACGACTACGTTCCGCTCCATACCTACTTTCTAGCGCAACGTGGCACGCCCATTCTCGAATTGGTGTATCTAGAAGAACTCTCGAACGATGCCGTCTATGAATTCGCGTTCATCGGGGGTTCGCTGAAATGGCGTGGATCGGACGCGGCGCCGATTCGACCCATTGCCATCCCATTACGCTAAAAAAATCACAACCAACGAAGGAGACCAACTAACACGATCTATTAAGGTAATGAGAGTATCACTACAGTTTGTGTTTATCGCGGCTATTATCGGTCAGGTGACAGCAAGCGCACAGTCACCTGGTTCAGAAGCCGCGGATTCTCAACCAGACTTCTCAGGCATCTATGTGGCTCCTGTCTACATAGGTGTTCCCCCGGTTATCCAGCCCAACATTTTTCCGTTCACTGCGGCGGGAGAGAGATTTTTTAACAACTACGATCCGCTTGTTTCAGCGCCGAATCAGTCGGACGATTGCGCAGCAGAGAATATGCCTGGGATTCTGTGGGCGGGAGATCCCATGGAGATTCTTCAGGAGGATGGGCGGATTGTGATGCGCTATGAGCGAAGAAACACAGTACGCACTATACACATGGATGGCGCTTCTCCAGCTGCAGACCATCCGCACACCGCGTTTGGTTATTCCGTGGGGCGTTGGTCAGGAGTCGAGCTTCTGGTCGAGACAACACACATTATGGGCGGGGTCATACGTCCGAATAGGGGTTATCCGATCAGTCAAGAGGGCCGCGTGACTGAGCGTTATTGGCGTGAACCGGGAGATGGTATCTTGCACATGGAACTCTTCGTCGACGATCCGATCAACTATACCGAGACCGTGAAGCTCGGGCGGGATTGGGTTTGGGCGCCGGATGATGAAGTGCGTCCATGGGAATGCATCAGTCTGGGAACCAGAGGTTCGGAGCCAGACATAGATGAACTAGCGCGGATGTTGGAGGCGCTATAGCTCTTAGAGCATTTCCAAAATCCTAAGCGTCGTTTTTTGTGCTTACGCGTCGATACGTAACAGCCTGTGGAGGTTGCCCCCCAAAATTGCCACTTTTTCAGCATCACTCAAAAAATCTGCCTCCACGACCAAATCCATCGTATCGGGCCAGGGGAAAGGTTGATCTGAGCCGTAGACGATTTGGCTAGCACCCATTTCAGCTACCAGGTGCCTCAGTGCTTCAGATGAGAAGACCATGGTATCGGCCATGATCTGCTCGCGCATGTACTCGCTGGGCTGCCTAGTGTTGATACAGTTGGCGTTGTCTCGCTCGCACGCCACCTCGGTCCGCCCCAGATAAGATGGCAGGTAGCCGCCACCATGGGCTCCGCACACCGTCAACCCCGGGAATCGATCCAGCGTTCCGTCAAAAATTAAATTGCTTAGGAAAAAGGTGGTTTCCAGAGGATTTCCAATGATATTGCCCTGATTACCGCGGGCGGGTAGCCCGCCTTGCCTCAAGAGCTGCGTGGAATTGTCGGGGTGCATGAACACTGGAACGTCCAGTTCCTCGACCTTGGACCAGAAGACGTCATACTTGGATAGGGAGTTCGCCTCTCCGAGGACCGTGCCACCCACGGACACCCCGCGCATCCCCAAGTCGTTTACTGCGTATTCCACCTGTTCCGCCGCGAGATCCGGGAACTGCAACGCGGGCGAGGTCATGGCGACGAACCGGTCCGGATGCCTCTGACACCACTCTGCGAGGCCTTCGTCGTGAATCCGGACGATCTGGCTCGCGAGATCTCGGTTGGCCGCGTACCACCAATAGGAATTGACGGTCAGCGCTGCGACATCGATGCCCCGTTCGTCCATGGGTCCGAGTCGGAAATCGCCCAGGACATACCAGTCTGGGAAGTTCCGGTTCATAGTGGTGCCCGTGATCAGCGGCGCCACTTCCTCGAATACGCAGTGCGCGTGGATGTCCACCGTCCTAATCTCGTTGCCTCCTACCATGATCCGCTTTCGGGTTCCCTGCGCAGTGGCACCGACCCCGTGACCTAACAGATACATACCAGCACTCGTGTTTCCCAATGCTCTTAGAAAGTCCCTTCGATTCGGCATGACTCGCCCCTTAATTAAGTTTTCCCATTTAACTGGCCCCCGTCAGCAGTTGTTATTTGTTCGAATTTGGAGACCTGAGGATCAGAATATCACAAAGCCGGTAGCGTACCGATTCCAGAGTTTGAGTAGATTGCGGCGGCGGTGGTGGTGGTGGCACCCGTTGCGGTTACGGTAGCGGGGATACCCCATTAGAAGCGAAACAGGTGACGCAGCGTCCATCACCAAATTCACTACCGTACACAACGATGTAGGACTGATACCCGTACCTTCCCCGAAGGATGGTTCAGTGCTTCTAGAAGTAATAAACTTGCGTTGTAATTAACTATTAAGTCCCGTGATGTCTGGTATCGAACGTTCGCGAGCTCTTATCGGCATTTGTTGTGCTGTAGGCGTCGTTTCGGTTGCCGTCATCGTCTTTTTCCAACGCTCGAACCAGTTCGCGGAACATACTGGACAGCAGTGGTCCACAGTAGAACGCTATTGCGTCGATTGCCACAATTCCGTGGATCGCGCTGGCGACATTATGTTCGACCGGCTCGCCGCTGGAGCGGTGCTCCGGGAAGCTGAAGTCTTTGAAACAGCTGTGCGTAAATTGCGCGGGCGCCTGATGCCGCCACCCGGGAATCGGCAGCCCGATCAGGAGGAAATCGACGAGCTCGTTAGCTGGCTCGAGAGTTCTATCGATCAGGGTATTGAGGAACCCGTAGCGGGCCACGTCCCTATCCAGCGCCTGAACCGGACTGAGTATGCCAATGCTGTGAAGGATCTCTTGGGTGTTGAGATCGATCCCGAAGAATACCTACCGACTGAGATCGAGGTTGATGGTTTCACCAATATTGCCGCGGCGTTGACCGTGTCGCCTGTCTTCCTGGAGCAGTACGTGGGAGTTGCGCGCGAGGTCTCGCGCTTGGCGGTCGGCGAACGCGAGCACGAGGTTGCCAACGTCTATTTTCCTCCGCCGGAGCTTGGTGACCAGGAGGGTTATGTCGACGGTATGCCGCTCGGCACACGGGGCGGTACGAGGTTCGAGTACCTGTTCCCGGCAGACGGGGAGTACCGGATCAATATCACGAATCTCGATATCGGGCTCTACCCTCGTGCACTTGAGCACGAGCAAACGCTGGTTATCCTGATTGATCGCATGGAGGTCTTTCGGGAGAAGCTTGGCGGTCCCGAGGACATGGCGTTCGTGGATCTCGAACTCGCACTGGCGCGAGCGGAAATTATGGAGCGATTCGCTAATATTCCCGTGCAGATGACCGCTGGCATCCATGAGGTCGTCGTGACTTTCATCGAACGCTCGCAGGTGGCAACCGATGACCCTGTACGTGGTGGCAAACATTATCCTGGATGGGCTTACCTCGGGCATCTGCGTGTGCCGCGTGTCATCGGCGGCATCGAGGTTGTGGGGCCGTTCGGAGCGACGGGTGCCTACCGCACGCCCAGCCAAACGAAGCTGTTTATCTGTGAGCCAGAGGTCCCGGCACGAGAGCGTGCCTGCGCCGAGCGCATCACCGCGAATCTCGCTCAGCGTGCTTTCCGCCGGCCTATCACCCAGGAGGACGTCGAGCGGTTGATGGCTTTTTACGACTCCGGTCGGGAAGGAGGCGGTGGATTCGACACAGGGGTCGAACAGATGGTGACCGCGGTTCTGGTGAGCCCCGATTTTCTGTATCGTGGCATCGTCCCCCCGCAGACTGCTGATAGCATGGAGTTTCATGTGCTGAGCGATCTGGAGTTGGCCTCTCGCCTTTCTTTCTTCTTGTGGGGGCAGGGCCCCGACGACCAGTTGCTCGAGTTGGCGAGCACGGGCGAACTGCGTGGGCCCGGCGTGATTGAGGCCCAGGTACAGCGAATGCTGGGTGCTCCGCGTGCCGAATCCCTGGTGAGTGATTTCGCACTCGGGTGGCTTAACCTTGATGACCTCGGCAAAGTCGAACCCGACCGGCAGTTATTCCCCGAATTCAGCCTTGAGTTGCTCGAGGATTTTGCGATGGAGATCGACCTTTTCCTGCGCAGCATTCTTCTGGAAGATCAGAATGTGGAGGAGTTGCTGGCGGCCGATCATACATTCTTGAATGAACGCTTAGCACAGCACTACGGCATCAGATCCGTTCGCGGTCCTCAGTTCCGGCGCGTTAGTCTCGAGGATGAGGCTCGTTATGGGCTTCTCGGTAAGGGTGCCGTGCTCTTGAGCACCTCGTATGGCGATCGGACTTCGCCGGTGCTGCGTGGCGTTTGGGTGCTTGATAAGCTTATCGGCACGCCACCGTCGCCGCCGCCACCCAACGTCGAAACGGACCTGACCACGCCAGAGGGCGAACAGCCAACAACCGTTCGCGCTCGGCTCGAGGAACATCGCGCGGATCCGAGCTGCAATTTTTGCCACGGCGTGTTCGACCCATATGGTATGGCGCTTGAGAATTTCTCCGCCACCGGGCAGTGGCGCGACAACGACTGGGTTGCCGACGCGCCCATTGACGCGACCACGGTCCTACCCGATGGTGAAGCGATCAAAGGTCCGGCTGAGCTGCGTCGTGCGCTGCTGCGCCGCCCCGATCAGTTCGTTCAGGCGCTGACTGAGAAACTCATGATGTACGCGCTTGGTCGGGAGCTCGAGTATCATGACATGCCACGGGTCAGGGCGATCGTGCGGGCAGCGGCGGAAGATAATTACCGCTTCTCGACGATCGTGACAGGGATCGTATCGAGCGACTCGTTCCGTCTGCAGGCGCTGGGGGAGTGAAGGCCATGTTTTTAACGAAAAAGCATCTTTCTCGCAGGACCGTTCTCAAAGGGGTGGGCGTGTCTGTTGGGCTACCGTTGCTTGATGCGATGATCCCTGCAGCCACTGCGCTGGCTCAGACCGCCGCGGCACCGAAACTGCGGGTGGGCTTCTTTTATATTCCGCATGGGGCAATTCTGTGGAACACGCCCCATGGTCCCGACATGGATCACTGGACTCCGAGCGGCACCGGCGCGGATTTCAAACTGAGCCCAATTCTCGAACCGCTCGAGGACTATAAGCACCTCGTGACTTCGTTCTCGAACCTGGAGAACAAAGCCAGCGCTGGATCCGTCCATCGTTACAACCCGGCGACCTGGCTCAGCGGTGTGAGGCCCGATCTCGAGGCTCCCGGTCCCAGCATGACGACAACCATTGATCAGATCATCGCCGGGCACATCGGGCAGGAAACTGCACTGCCGTCGCTGGAAGTTTCTTCGGAAACTACGATGCAGGCTGTCGCGTGTGGTGGTGGTTTTGGGTGCCTTTACAGTTCCACGCTATCGTATCGAAATCCGAACTCACCGTTGCCAATGGAGTTCAACCCGCGCAAGGTCTTTTCGCAGTTATTCGGTGAAGGCGATACGCAGGAAGAACGCGAGGCTATCTCCCTGCAGAAGAGGAGCCTTCTTGATCTAATTTCGGACCGCACACAAGAGTTGCAGCGGAATTTAAGTGCGAGCGACCGGGTGATTCTCGATGGGTATCTGGATACGGTACGAGAGATCGAGCGGCGCGTTGAGTTGGCCGAGCAGCGGGATCTGTCGGGAGTGGACGTGCCGGACGCGCCGTTAGGCGAGCTGGATTCGTTCGATGAACAGGTACGCTTGATGTTCGATCTGGTCGCGTTGGGTTATCAGGCAAACCTGACGCGCGTGGCCTCCTACATTATGGTTGCTGAAGGCACTAATCGGACCTATAACCATATCGGCGTGCCGGACGCATTCCATTCGCTGTCCCATCACGCGAATTATCTCGAGCGGATGCATAAGCTCGTCAGGATTCAGCGTTATCATGTGGAGCGGTTCGCGGATTTCGTTGCTAAACTTGCCGCGACCCCCGACGGTGAAGGCACTCTGCTGGATAACTCGATGTTCCTGTACGGCTCAAATATGGCGAATAGCGATCTGCACAATAATTATCCGGTGCCGAACATCCTGGTCGGCGGAGGTAGCGGTGCGCTCAAAGGCGGTCAGCAGATTGAGTTGCCCGAACGGACAACCGTTTCGAATCTGCACCTCACAATGCTGAACAAGGCGGGGCTAGAGCTAGAGAGCTTCGGGGACAGCACGGGAGAAATCGCGGGAGTCTGAGCACCGGTTTTGCGAGGAGGGGGGACTAATCAGGACATGGCCCACGGGACGATGAACCGCAGGGTGTTACTGAAACGCGCACTAGGTGGCTTTGCTGGCCTGTCGCTGGCGCCTCTTGCGCGCTATGGGTTTGCGGCAGAAAACCCTGTTATCGTCCCAGTGACAGATGGGTTGGTCATGCTTACGGGTGCGGGGGGCAATATTCTGGTGCGCCCCGGGAACGGGGGCCAGGTCCTCGTCGACAGTGGCGCCGCTGAATCTACTGAACTGGTACTTGCGGCACTGGGTGAGCTGCCGAGTGCCGGACGCGTCCAGATGTTATTCAACACGCACTGGCATTTAGATCAGATCGGTGGGAACGCAACTTTTGGGCGGTCGGGGGCGACGATTATCGCGCACGAGAAGACCCGGGCGCATCTCGCCACGGATTACTATCTTCCTGTTGAAGATCGTTACGAGAAAGCTTTACCTTCTGAGGCTCATCCTACCGAGACTTTTTTTGCAGGCGGGGAGACGCTCGTTGACGACGAGCGGGTCGAATATGGCCACCTGCTTGAGGCCCACACCGATGGCGATAGTTATATCTTCTTCCGCGACTCCAATGTGGTGGCCGTGGGTGATGCCGTCTCTCCTGTCCTGGATCCCGTGCTTGACTGGTTTGGCGGGGGCTGGCTGGGCGGTCGCGTCGAGGCGCTTGAAACACTGCTGGAAGTCAGTGATGAGGAGACGCGGATCGTGCCAAGTTATGGCCCGGTAGTCGGTCGTACCGAACTGCAGGCCGAATACGATATGACCCTCGTGTTGTTTGATCGCATGCTCGAGCTCATAAGGAAGGGTATGAGCGCACAACACATGCTCGATGCCGGGCTTATGGAGGGGCTCTATCGGACTTTTGATGATCCCTTTAAGTTTGCATATGACGCCTACAAGGGCTATTGGGCGCATCACAATTCACTGGCGCCGAATCTCCTCTGATGGGCACGATTGAATGAATATTGCTATGAAGCGCTCAATACTGGCACTCGCTTATTGGTTCGTTGTGATCAGCACGGCTGCCGCGAATGGCACACTTGCCGATCTGGTGCAGGCTGAGAAACGCGATGCCGCACTGGAGCTGATCAATTCTGGCGCCGATGTGAACATTTCGCAGGGAGACGGCACCACGCCACTGCACTGGGCAATCTACAATGTTGATGCCGAACTGGTTGCTGTGCTCCTTGAGCGTGGGGCGAGGCCTGATGTCATCAACAACTACGGGTCGAGTCCTCTGGCAGAGGCGGTAAAGGTTGCCGATGCTCACCTGGTCAAAATGCTGCTCGATGCGGGCGCGGATGTGGAGGCACCGAATCAAGAGGGCCAGACGGTTCTGATGCTGGCCGCGCGTGCGGGTTCCATGGACGTTGTCGAACAGCTGATCGGGCATGGTGCCGATGTAAATGTACGAGAGACATGGCGTGGGCAGACGGCGCTGATGTGGGCGGCGGACTCGAATTCCCCTGATTTGGTGAAGCTTTTGATCGACCGGGGCGCAGACGTCAATATGCGTGCAATAGCCAACGATTGGCCGACCCAGCTAACTTCCGAACCGCGAAACCAGTATCGTCCGACGGGCGGGCTGACACCATTGCTGTATGCGGCGCGCTCGGGATGCAAGGATTGCGTGGTAGCCATTCTGGATGCCGGCGCCGACATCAACCGGCCAAGCCCCGACGGAGTGACGCCGCTGATCGTGGCTATCGATAATTTTGCATTTGATACAGCAAAACTCCTACTTGATCGCGGTGCCAATCCGCATATTTGGGATTGGTGGGGCCGCACGCCGCTGCATACAGCCGTTGATATGAATACCTACAACCTGGATGCCTATAACGAACGTACCGGGCCTCCGGTCGTCTCGGAGGAGACGAGCGCGCTTGATATTGCACGACTGCTACTGGACGCGGGCGTCAACCCGAACCCTCAGTTGAATATGCATCGACCTGGCCGCGGCGGGAATGCTGGTCGATTCGCGGACGAGATAATAACGACTGGTGCCACACCTCTGCTGCGCGCTGCTTCTGGACAAGACAGCGAGGCAGTGCGTCTCTTGCTGGATTACGGGGCGCTCGTTGATTTACCGAATGTAATGGGCGTAACGCCACTGATGGGTGCTGCCGGGCTGGGTATGGAACAACCCAGCCCGCGATTCAATTCCGGTGGTGACGCGGAGGAGAGGGCGATTTTAACGTTCGAAATTCTGTTGGCGGCTGGTGCGGAGATGAACTCAAGGATTACCGATGTCCACGGCAGAACTGCGCGTATTGGGCGCTCCACTACGCTGCCGGAGCGTGGGGGGCAGACAGTGTTATTCGGTGCGGTGCAATGGGCCTGGGCTCGTGCCGTCGAATATTTAGTCGAGCACGGTGCGGAAGTCGATATTGTAGACGCGCTTGGTGTATCGCCGCTCGATGCGGCATTGGGTCGGGCTGGTAGTAGCGACAATACTCCTTCTGACGAGGTCGCAGAAATACTCCAGACGGCAATCAATAATGACGCGTGAGTCACTAACTGGGTAAGAGTCAGGCCGATGCCTATTATCGGGCGGCCTGTTAAGTAGGATCTTAACGCTCAGGCCCGGTATGGTTTTTTAGGAAGATGAAGGCCAGAGATTTGCGGGCACAAATAGCTCACCATCCATAATTTTCCGTGCTGTGCGCACGATACCTGCGCTCTGGACTTGAGTATCTTTACCACTGCCCGAGATTTCCAGTTGAACATCGATGGCACCCGAGGGGTGTTCTATCTGGATGGTGCTGGGGGAATCTTGATCTCGCTTTGTGAGAGTTCCAGCGACGGTATTGTGTATTGAGGTGCAACAGGCTACGCAGATTGCACCGGTAACGGCGTGGGCAGCGTGCATGTGATGAGGTGTGAGGTAGTAGGAAAAGACGACCCCACCTCGACGCGCCTGCGCGAGAATACTGACCTTAGGAATAACTGTCTGCGTTACATCTCCCAGACCCATGCGCAGTCCAGCCTCAAGTCTTATGCTTTCTATACGCTGCATCAAAGCTTTATTGCTAGAGATGGCGTTTGCTTCGTAGCTAGTGATGCCAAGATCACTGGCCCGCATAATTACCATAGGCATGGCCACATCGATGCAACTGACTGGGATGCCGTCGATTTCTTCCTGAGCTTTACCGGTTGGCAATAACGTACCGCATTTAGATCCCATTATATGTGTGAAGTTGAGCAAGATTGGTGCTCCCGTGCCCGGTACCCCATCGATGTGTTGATTGCCTGCGTAAGTGACCACTCCTTGTGGGGTTTGGACGATAGCCTCGATGTGACTCTGTGTGTTTACATTAAATATATTTATATATGTTTCATTTCCGGTCGTTTTTACCATTCCACGTTCGATGGCGAATGGCCCAACGCCGGCAAGCATATTTCCGCATGAAGGAGTCGTATCCACGATTGCTTCATCGAGCCAGACTTGTGCAAATAGATAATCAACATCTATTCCTTGACGTTTCGACGGAGTGATCATGGCTACTTTGCTCGTCAACATGGTTGCCCCACCGAGTCCATCAATTTGACGTGCATCGGGTGAGCCCATAGCAGATAGCAAAACTCGATCGCGAGTATCAGGGTCTGCGGGTAGATCGCGTAGATCGAAAAAAGGGCCTCGTGAAGTACCACCACGCATAAACAAACATGGAATGCTGTGTTGGGTCATGATCCCCGCCCCAGTAGCCATGGTGAGTCAATGTACAACGAGAGCAGGCCTGAGGGCAGTTCCACCAATAACAGGTTCGTGAGACTTACTAATAAGACAAGTGCTGCCGCTGCTAATACCATAGTCATCCTCCAGCTTTGCTTTGCCTTGAGTTTTAGAAATGCCACAAAGAAACAGAGGCTTCCCAACAGAAATCCTAGGAGGGCGGTCGTGGCGACGAGTACGCCAAACCAGCCCGCATTAGCCCAAATAGAATTTTGGATGGATCTTGGGGGGGGTCCCATATCGTGCTCCGGGTCGAAGCTGGCTGGGGCCTTGATTCGTCCGACTGTAAGAGTAGAAATTAGGTACAGGCATAGCCCCAGGGTTGTTATTACCACGCTCAGTGGGAACATGCTGCCGAGCGGAGACAACTGCAGGTTGCTCAGGATAGCGTAGAGAAAGAAAACGATGCACCCACCGAGGAAGGCAAGTTGAGGTTTCTGTATCAGTTTCGATGAGTTTTCCGCGAAATCTTTTGTATCGGGAGACACCTGTTTGGTTTCGCCTCTGCGACTACGTGAGCCGAACCAGACAGAGATTAAAGTAATTCCGAGAATGCTCAGGACACCGGGTCGGGTGAGCATGTTCCAGCCATAAAATTGTACTGCCAGGTTGAGGTAACCCTCCGCTTGTGGTGCCAGCACGAATCCGATCAGAAATGCGGGGCGTGACCAGCCAAAACGCTTAAGCATGATGCCCAAGAGTCCTACCGCGAACAAAATCACTAGATCCATGAATTGCCGTGTTGCCTGGAATGCTGCAAAGCTGACGACCATGATCATGAATGGGGCAAGGAGGTTGAACGGGATCGTAGTCAAGCGCGCAATGGGTCGCGCCAATAACATGCAGCTACCCGCTCCCAGTACGTTCGCGATTGCTAGAGACCAAATGATCGTGTAAGTCAGGTCCAGGTTTGTAGAGACCATTGCGGGACCGGCTTCAATGCCTAACAACACCATTCCGCCGAGGAATACAGCCATAGCGCCCGAACCTGGAATGCCGAAGAGTAGCGTGGGTACCAGGCCACCACCTTCCTTGGCATTATTGGCGGATTCCGGTGCAAGCACGCCGCGAATATCCCCTTTGCCGAACTGCGACTTGTCTTTTGCGGTTTGCACAACATGGCCGTATGCGATCCAGTCCACGACTGTGCCTCCCAGACCCGGGATAGCACCAATTAATGTCCCAATGCCAGCGCAACGTAAACACAAAAACCAGTTCTGAAATACGTCTCGTATGCCATCAAGCCACTTTCCTGCCAGTATCCCACCAGTAGCAATAGCACGGTTTTTCCGTAGGAGATCAGTAATCTCCGGAAAAGCGAATAACCCCATACCCACGATTACCAACGGCAGGCCGTCGTAGAGATAGTCGATGCCAAAAGTCATCCGAAACTCGCCTGTCGCAGGTGCGGAGCCGATGGATCCGAAGATTAAACCCAGTCCACACGCCGATAGTCCCTTAACAAGACTTTCCCCAGACAGTACGCCCACCATGGAGAGTCCAAGTAGTGCCAGCATAAAGAGTTCAGCAGAGCCAAATGCGAGAATGAGTGGCCGCGCAATTTGTACAAAAACCGTAAGAATTAACGCACCTACAATGCCGCCTAGCAGGGATGCAGAAAATGCTGCGGCTAAGGCGCGAGCAGCCTGGCCCTGCTGTGACAGAGGGAATCCATCCAATACCGTAGCTTGGCTTGCACTTGACCCGGGTATACCCATGAGTACCGAGGTAAATGTGTCGGATGTTGGTATTACTGCTACCAGGCCAACCAGTGTAGCCAGTGCTGACACTGTATCCATACCGTAGAGAAATGGCATCATGATGGAAAGTCCGGCGATGCCGCCAAGTCCGGGGAAGGCGCCGATGGCCAGTCCCAGCATTACACCCAGGCCTAGATAGAAGATGTGCTCGAGCGTTGCGAGGTTCGCAAGGGCGGTTAGTAGCGCCTCAGCCAATTTTAGCCTTCAAGGTTGACCCGGAATTCATCCCTCAGCCATGTTCTGACCCAGGTGCGTGCGCTTTGAGGTACATCTGTGGCTAATTCGTAGAGTCTTTGTGCAGCGGGACCCGTGACTTGCTCGTAGGTACCCAGCGCTGCAAGCTTTCTCGAACGGTAGTCGGGATCCTGTTTCATTGTTCTCACAGCATCTTCATAAGCCTGTACGATCTCGTCCGGCGTCTCTATCGGTGCGACCAGCATTTTCATGGCAGGGAACCCTGCAGTGAAAAATGCGAACCAGCTTTCCCAGCTGAGACCGCTTGGGGCCTCGCCGTGAAGGAGTTTATATGCTTCTCCGAAATGGGGGAGATCCGGGAATGTCGGATCGCGAATTAGTTCTCCGGCTTCGTTTAGTGTGCCCCAGGAAAAGAGAGGTACAGCACTCCCTTGATTGATTAGCGGTACAACGTTACGCAGGTAGGCCGTGGTAGTTTGATAGTCAATATTAATTTCGCCACGCTCAAATGCTAGTCGACCCGCGCCCCGGCCACTCATCCCAAAAATTGGCCTCACGTTGAGTCCGAGAAGCTTGAAGCCCAGGACTGGGACCAGATCCAGAGAAGTGGGGCCCTGACTGCCATAGAGTAGTTGTCGATCCATGATTTGACCGAGCTCGGCTGCATTGGAAATACCCAAATCTGAGGAAATATAGGCTACCCCGCCTGTGCCGGAAGCCATCAGCACGCGCCAATCCCTATAGTCATAATCTACTCTGGGATCACCCATGAGATAAGGAAATTGTGTGGAAGCCGATGTGCCTAGCACCGAAAGTCCATTAGGCCGGGCGCGTGCTGCGAATCGGTTAGCACCAGCAATCGAATTACCACCCGGCACATTTCTGACAACCACTGTTGGTCGACCAGGGAGGTACCTGGAGAGGAAAGGTGCATTAAAACGTCCCCAAGTATCAGATCCGCCACCCTCTTTAAATGGAATGATGAGTTCAACGAGTTGGTTTGCAAAGTCTGGACTCTGGCCTCTGGATGGGCGCAATCCCAGTGTGCCCAGTCCGAGAGAAACGGAAGTGAGAAATCTTCTGCGGTTCATTCTTCTCAAGCGTTTCCCCGTGCTGCAGATGTTCCTGCAATTTTTCCGAAGACAGCACCAGACATTAATCCGGTACCACCAGGATAGTTATTGTAGAAGATACCGCCAACTAACTCCCCCGCCGCATATAGACCGGGTACGGGTCGTAGATCTGTATCCAGAGCCTGTGCGTCGGTATTGATGCGTAAGCCCCCAAAGGTGAAAGTAATTCCGCAGGTCACTGCGTAGGCTTCAAATGGAGGTTGGTCCAACGTGTTGGCCCAGTTACTTTTGTTAATGGTAAGGCCCTCGGTTCGCCGTCCGTCCTTTACGTTGGGGTTGAAGGGTACATTTTGTTTAACGGCAGCATTGAATGCTTTTATTTCTGCAAGGCAGGTATCTGCATCGACATCATCAAGTTGTTGGACCAAGTCCTCTAGCGAGTCTGCTTTAGCCTTAGTAATTTGCCGAATGCGGTATTCGTCACGCAGTAAGTGGGCTGTTTTTGCGTCGAAAATCTGCCAAACAAACTGTCCTGGTTGTTTCATGATTTCAACACCATATTTGACATAGGTGTAGTTTCGAAAATCCGCTCCCTCATCCACGAAACGCCGACCCTCTGTATTAACCATGATAGCGAAGGGGTAGGAGTGCTTCTGAAATTGATCCCCCACAGCCAGGTCACCAAATTCGGGGGCATTACGATCCCAGCCTACTGCATGACAACCAGACCAATTTCCATAGGGGGCAGCGCCCAGGTCCAACGCCATCTTGATGCCATCACCGGTATTGAAGCGGCTACCTCGTACCTTCGCTATTTCCCACCCGGGGCCAAGATACCGTGTACGCCACTCCGGATTTGCCTCAAAACCACCACAGGCGAGCACGACGGCATCGGCAGATATTGTTTCTGGTCTCTCACCTCCTCTGCGCACGATGACACCTGTAACGTTTTTTCCGTCGAACGCGAGATCCACAGCCCTGGTATCGTATTGAATTTCTATTCCTTGGCTGAGGCAGGACTGTGTCAGGCTGTCCACCAAACCAGGTCCGCCACCGACGGATTCCACTGTCAGTCCACCCCAGAAGGTAAATTTCCCATCAATTTTAAAGGCCTGTCGACCATAGATAGGAATAAAGCGCACTCCTTTGTCACGCATCCAGAGCATAGTTTCCCGAGACTGTCGAACCAGGCATTCAACCAGGTCGGGATCGCAGCGATATTCCGTAACCTCGTACATATCGTCGAAGTATTTGTCTTCGGTATAGGTACCAAAGTCTGTGGTGGCAATATCGTTCTCGGACAGGTCTGGCATGAGTTCCATTAGGTCTTCAAGCCCGGAGTAGGCGAAGCGGATAGCTCCAGCTGTGAAACGGCTATTGCCACCGCTTTCATCCTCAGGTGCGCGTTCTAACACAGTCACGTTGGCGCCGTTCTCCTGAGCGGCTAGAGCCGCGCATAAGGCTGCATTTCCGCAGCCTACAACGACAACGTTGACCTTTTTTGCATTCATGCGACGCCTCTAGTCAGTTAACGGTAGGCTTTATCAGCAGCCGTGCAACTCAGCAAGCTCGTAGGGAAGGGAGGATAGACAATCCTTTCAATGATGGCGAGCGAGAGCCCATCTGGTTGTGCTATCGTCCAAGCCGCTCCCACTAACAACAGTCACAAACGAATAGGAGATCCATGCCACTTTGGATTCAAGCGTTGCTGGCAATTTTTCCCATTTTGGCTGCGGCTATTTTGCTCGTAGGTTTTCGGCTACCTGCTCGAGTTGCGATGCCTGTTGTCTATGCACTTGCGGTTCTCATAGGTGGTTTAGCTTGGATGATGCCTTTGGCCCAGATTGTTGCAGCAAGTATTCAGGGGCTCTTTATTGCATTTGAAATTCTCTTTATCATTTTTGCGGCGATCCTTTTACTTAATACCCTAAAGCACTCAGGCGCTATTGCTGCGATCAGATCGGGGTTTACGAGCATCACTCCTGATCGACGCATCCAGGTTGTCATTGTTTGCTGGTTGTTCGGGAGCTTTATCGAAGGTGCGTCCGGATTCGGCACGCCAGCGGCTATTGCTGCGCCTCTGCTTGTTGCGCTTGGGTTCCCGGCGCTGACCGCAGTAATGCTTGGAATGATGGTGCAAAGTACCCCAGTGACTTTCGGGGCAGTGGGAACACCTATTCTGGTTGGTGTGAGAGGGGGATTAGATAGCGCCGACGTTACACAGCAACTTATGAGCGCCGGTATTGAATTCTCCGAATATCTACAACTCATCACCGTCCACGTAGTACTTCTTCACGCAATCGTTGGTACCGTGATGCCATTATTCATGATCATGATGATGACTAGGTTCTTCGGCGAGAACCGTTCGTGGACTGAGGGCCTTTCGGTCTGGCCGTTCGCACTTTTCGGAGGTGTCGCGTTCACGGTGCCTTATTATTTTACTGGTATTTTGCTCGGTCCGGCTTTCCCTTCCTTGCTTGGTGGACTGATAGGGCTTGCCATAGTGACTACAGCAGCTCGCAAGCGATTTTTAGTACCTAATGATCAATGGGACTTCGCTCCTCGAGCAACCTGGCCCAGTGACTGGATGGGGCGTTTGGAGATGCGTCTTGAGACTCCTGAAAACACTATGTCTCCTGTGCGCGCATGGTTACCTTATTTGCTAGTTGCTGTTTTGCTGGTTTTGACGCGACTTCCGCAATTGCCATTCGGTTCTATATTGAGATCCGTTGTATTTAGATGGGAAGAAATTCTTGGGACGTCCGTGACTGCTAGTACGACGCCCTTGTATCTGCCCGCAGCTATGTTGCTTGTGGCTGCGACAGCAACTTTTTTTCTGCATCGTATGCGCGCACGGCAATTCTTAGCTGCGATATCTGAGTCGACACGAACACTTTTGGGCGCGGGGTTCGTGCTTATTTTTGCTGTTCCTATGGTGCGTATCTATATCAATTCCGATGTCAATGCGCTTGAAATTCAAAGTATGCCTATCGCCATGGCTGAGTGGGTGTCGATGAACGTGGGCGCTGTGTGGCCATTTTTTGCACCCTTTATTGGAGCTTTGGGAGCGTTCATCGCTGGCAGTAATACGGTGAGTAATCTCATGTTTTCCCTCTTTCAGCACGGGGTGGCGACTGCATTGGGAGTTTCCGCCGCGATGATTGTCGCCCTGCAAGCTGTCGGTGCGGCAGCAGGTAATATGATTGCCATACACAATGTGGTTGCAGCATCAGCCACAGTTGGGTTGCTAGGGCAAGAGGGCGCGACTTTACGCAGGACAGTCTTGCCAACGCTCTACTATTTAGTGGCTACTGGCTTGTTGGGTCTTATCGCGATCCAGGTGATTGGTGTTTCAGATCCGCTTGCTGGCTAACAGTAGGGTACCCGGATTTCAATAAGCTATGGCGTAACAGTCCCGTCGTGCATCGGCTCCTGCTATGCGAGCGTCGTTGTTCGGGTTAATCATGACAGTGGTTGCGCAGCCCGGTATAGCTAACGGCGGAACACGATTCACAATATGCCCGCGGTCCTCAAGCGAAAGAATGACTTCCGGGGGGATATTATTTTCTACATTGAGACGATTAAAGCCGGATTCGTGAGGCCAGAACGACGCGCGAAAATGGAGCGTCTGAACTCGCGCTGCCTGAAGGGCTTGATGTAGGTTTGGGTACCAGTTCGATGGGAACTCGACGATGTTCAGGAATGTTTGCAGAATTGTCTGCTCCTGATTGTCCCCTCCTGGGCTGCCAATAGCGAGAAAGGGTTCATCATTACGTAGCACGATGCTGGGGGTCAGCGTATATCGTGGGCGTGAGCGGGGCCGAAGTTGTGCAGCGCGGTTTTCATCAAGCCAGAACTGTTCACCACGGACACTCATAGCTATCCCGGTGTTTCCTAATATAACTGAGCCTCCGATCCAACCACCACTTGGCGTGCTATCGAAAACGTTTCCATCCTTATCGATGATCGCAATGTGGGTGGTATCCTTTTCCGAACCTGGATGATCTACTGCCGCCAGTATGGGTTCGGCAGATTCCCCGAAGTCGGCCATCCAATATTCCCAGTCTGTTTCGCTTTCGAACGCATCATCGAAGATAAATGGGTTTCCAGCCACAAATGTCTCGGAGGCGTGTTCCATATCAATCAGTTGAGCGCGCTGGGCTGCATATTCCTTGGAGAGCAGCCCGTCCTCTGGAATAGTGACGAAATCCGGATCTGCATAGAAGGAATCTCGATCAGCGTAGGCCAGTTTAAAGGCCTCAACAATCGTATGTAGATAGTCAGGGCTATTATGTCCCATACCTTTAAGGTCAAAGTTTTCGAGGATGTTTAGCGTCTGGAGCAGCAGCGGTCCTTGGCTATTAAATGACTGTTTATAAATGGTGTAGCCCTTATAGGTAGTGCTTGTTGGCTCTTCAATCCTTGCGTAGAACTCCGAAAAGTCTTCCTCGTCAAAAGGGGTTCCGTGTTCTTGCAGGAAAGACACCATCTCTTGTGCGATATCCCCTTTATAGAAGCGGTCTCGAGCGGCTACGATCGCAGCCTCCCGCCCCTGGGGTATAGCCTCACGTTCTGACTCGACCATTTTCTTTAAAGTATCGGCTAGTGTCGGTAGGCGAATGATTTCCCCTGGCAGGTACATTGTGCCGTCAGGACGGTACCAGTAACGTCTGTTATCCGGCCATTGGTCAATAAATTCTCTCTCCCTTCGAATAGCTTGCGCTGTACGAGAACGAAGCGGAAAGCCGAATTCTGCATACTCGATTGCCCGGGCGGATACCTCCTCAAGGCTCATGGTTCCCCAGCGTTCCAACACGGTAAGCGCGCCGTGTAAGGCACCTGGTACAACAGTAGGGTCGAGCCCGTATCCATTTAGATTTTTGTTGCGCTCGCGATACCAATCAATGGTCGCTCCTTGCGCTGCCCAGCCCTGTCCTGCGATTGAGGTTACTCGCCTTTCAGATTGGGGGTAGACGAGAACCAGTGCTTCTCCGCCTAGGCTGTAAAGATCTTGTTCAACAACGCCACCCACAAGTAGTGCAGCAACACCCGCATCGAATGCGTTGCCACCACCCTGGAGGATTTCTAGCGCAGCAGCGCTAGTTAAAGGATGGCCGGCCGAGACCCCTCCGTTAAGGCCCATAACAGGAGGGCGAAGGTTGTTCGGTACAACAGTGACCATCTGTGGAGCCGGCGTTTCAATAATTTCAGGCGCACAAGAGCTGAGCAGGGCGCAAGTGGTCGCGAGAAGCATGGTTTGGCTAATGGATCGATGCATCATGTAGAACTCCCCGCTGAATAACAGTAGTCCGAAGGTTTAATGGATCCCTTATACGTATTGCTGGGTACGTGGGCAAGCTTGAGATATCTCAGGGCCCCATGTGCTCACCGAAGAAATCCAGCGCCTCTTCTATCGCTTGCAACTGGATCTCATCTGGCATGTATATTCCGTCACTACCTTTAGGTATGCGAATTAGGTATCCGTGAATGGGATGATTATGGGTGATCCACTTAACATCCGCACCCGCTTCCACCATCCATTCGTAGGCGACCTCAAAGACGCCTTGGTTGTGATCGTCCTCGCGTCCCATCATGAGAATCGGTATGTCAATTCTTCGCAGACGCTCCATGGCAATTTCTTTGTTGAGATAAGGTGTAATCGAGTCTTTTGTGCGAAACTCGGTTGCCCCTCCCCATACGTCAGGGTCTGCCTGCAGCAACTCACTCGCGTCTGGTTCAGAGGCAATCGCAGCAGCAACGGCCATTCCATCGGCAGCTGCTTTGAGGATCATCCCGCCACCGTGGCTATTCCCCACGAGCCCAACCTTGTTCTCATCTATGTAGGGTAGTGTCTTGACGTAGTCGACGATGGTCATGAGATCGTTGTATTCCAGTGGTGGGCGGCTCATGAGTTGGTGAGCTAACTGGACGCCCACCTCCAAAGGCGGTACTCGGGTGTATTCGAACCAGACTTCTGCTCGATAACGGAGCCACGCTACTGCATAACCGGCGTCAAGAAATTGTTCCATCGTGTAGGCGCGGTTGTTGATTTGATGACGAACCCAAGGTACTCCGCCTCCCCCATTCCCGGTAAAAAACATCACGATAGGGAAAGGTCCTTTACCTGATGGTTTCCTGATGCCGATTGCTGTGTATAACCCGTCTACCGTTTCTAGCAGAGTGATATCTACCGGGATGCTCGAATTTTGCACAGGTTCTGTGAATACAAACACTGCCGGTTCCAACGGCTCTGTTACATCTTGTTGAGCCACCGTGTAACAGGGTAGCGACAGGATTGCGATACAGATCATTATTCTATTCATTTTAATTTTTCTCCTTAGGCATAGGAGGTTCCTTTGACTGAGATAATTATCCCCTACTGGGAAAGAATTTCTCTAGTCCGGTTAGTGCTGTGATCCTAACTGTAGCAGCCGCCGGCAAATGTGCCCAGGCGTTTAGGCCTCAAACGTCTCCCCCCACTGGTGGCTCTACTGGTAAAGTCCATTCTCCAGCTCGGGGGTCAATCAATGTCTCGGAAGCCAAGCTATACAGAATGCGGTGTTTTCCGGATGCCGATGGGCTTCCCACCGAAGGCCTTATTATCAGCGTTGCAATACCGTGCAGAGCCAAGTGACATCTTTGTCAGCGCGTACCCAAAATGTGGCACGACTTGGGTGCAGAATATTGTCTACTTAATTCTGAATGATGCTATTCCTCTGGCTGTTGGACAGAGGATGACAGAATTGTTTCCGCATCTTGAAGAGGTGGGTGAGGAAAGCATAAATGCGTTACCGTCGCCTCGTCTCATAAAAACTCACCTGCCGTTTATAATGACTCCCTACCACTCAGAAACTCGCTATATCTATGTGGCACGAAACCCCTTCGACTGTGCGGTGTCCTTCTTTCATCACACGCGGGGGTTTCCAAAACATTACGATTTCACTGATGGGACCTTCAAGGATTTTTTTGAATGTTTTGTGGCCGGAGAAGTAGACTTTGGGGATTACTTCGATAACCTAACTTCATGGTATGTGCACAGGGATGACCAAAACGTTCTTTTTTTAACTTATGAATCAATAAAATTAGATCCTTACGGGACGATTCTGAGTATAGGTAAATTTTTAGGCCACGATTTTTCCCAGAATGAAAGTGTGGTTGAGGGAATTCTCCATCACAGTAGTTTTTCGAGTATGAGTGAGAATCAAGATCGTTGGTCGAGCGCCCGACCAGAGAATATGCCAGCATTCATCCGTAAAGGCGTCGTTGGGGATTGGGTGAATCAGTTTTCACCAGAGCAGGCTCATTGCCTGCTAGAAAAGTGCTCCAGAAGGGAGCAAGAATGTAATCTGGAGGTACTTTGGCCCGATATATTTGCTAAAGCTCGTCAGTATTGTTGAAGGAGATACTTTATGGACCCGGGTACCCAAATCGAACTTGAAGCAGCGGTATTCCGTCGCCTGCTTCAACATTTAGATGAGCGTAAAGATGCTGAAAACATTGAACTAATGATACTTGCTGGCTTTTGCCGAAATTGTCTCAGCAAATGGTTCGTGGAGGCCGCAGGTGCGCGTGGTTTGGAGGTGGGCTTAGAGGAGGCGAGAGAAATGGTTTATGGGATGCCATACCATGACTGGAAAGAGCAGCACCAGCCCCCAGCGACAGAGGAACAGATGGAACGCTTTGAAAAGGCTCAGAAAGCGGAAAAGTCTTAGTCTGTGGCTATGCTGGAGCGAAGTGGCAACTAACTGAGCCCATGCCTTCAACTATGGCCTGGAATGTATCTCCTGGCTGAACTTGGATAATCGGGACTAAACTGCCGCAGTACACGATTTGTCCTGCCTTCAGTTCTTCATCACGACGAGCAAGTGCCCCCTGTAACCAGACCAGCACGTTCATAGGATTTCCCATACAGGTTGAGGCTTTTCCGGTAGATACGACTTCCCCGTTGTGCCGCATTTCCATTGAGAGTGCAGCAAGATTTATTTCAGGTGTCAATGGATTTATATCTCCCAGGACATAACTAGCCGCTCCTGCATTGTCAGCAGCCATGTCGACGGCGGTGAATTCACTTGCGAAGGATCCATCCGGGATTTCGAGAGCGATATAGAAAGCTCCGACTGCTGAAACTATTTCTTCAGGAGATAACGTTTTTGCAGGCAGGTCTGCATTCAGTTCCAGAACAATCTCACCCTCTAGCTTAGGATGCGCAAGCCGGCCTGCTGCAATTGTGCTATTTGTGGGGCATCGCATATCTTCGAAGAGCGTGCCGTAAACTGGTTCGTTGGTGCCAAAAATCTGCTGGGACTCCAGCGTAGTAAAAGCTACTTTGTAGCCGGTTACGAGCCTGCCCTGAGATATCCATTCTTTTCGGTTCATCGATTGAATCTCATAAGCATCCTCAATACTTTTGAGCTCCTCATGCACCGTAGCGATTGGCGAAAAACCGCTCGCTGATCGTAGACGTTCCGCTATTGCCCTTAGAGTGGCTTGATCTGACATTGCATATTCAAAGCATCAGAAGCGTCGATTGACAGCAAAGCTTGCCAAGCTGGTGAGGCCGTTCTTGTAAGGGCTTTTCGGTAATATTTCGAGTTTCTTGATGGCGGATTGAATTTCTGTTCTCGCACGTTCTTCGGTGTATTGCAATCCGCCAGAGGTTTCGATAGAGAGTTGAATTGAGGTCAAATTTTGGATGCTGCCAGTTTCGATTGCTTCGCGAATCATATGTTGTTCTGCAGCACTTCCTTGATTCATTGCATAGATCAAGGGGAGAGTCGCTTTGCCCTCAGTTAGATCATCACCGATATTTTTGCCTAGTTCTTCTGTTGTTGAATCATAGTCCAGAGCATCATCGATGAGTTGGAATGCAAGACCTAAGTGAGAGCCATATTCAGCCAGTTGTTGTTTGGTTTCATTATCACACCCTGCAAGAATTGCTCCACACCGGGCACTTGCTTCAAACAATTTAGCTGTTTTTCTATATATCACCTCCAGATAATCTGATTCCGCGATATCTGGGTTATTGCAGTTCATAAGTTGTAGGACTTCGCCTTCGGCAATAGTATTTGTCGCGTTAGCGAGGGTATCAAAAATTTCAATATCACCAATGTCCACCATCATCTGGAAGGCTCTTGAGTAAAGAAAGTCACCCACGAGTACGCTTGCTTGGTTACTGAATGCTTTGTTTGCGGTTTTCTGGCCACGGCGCAGCCCTGATTCATCTACGACATCATCGTGTAATAAGGTTGCTGTATGGATGAATTCAATGATGGCGGCAGTGGGAATATGTTTTGTCTGCTGATATCCGCAGGAGCGGGCAGCTAGTAGCACTGTCAGGGGTCGTAACCGTTTTCCACCGCCATGGGTAATATAATGAGCAACCTGGTTAATTAGGGCTACGTCACTGCCGAGACGTTGAACAATAATTCGGTTCACGTTGGCCCAATCCTCTTGTACCAGAGATCTAACGGTTTCTAGAGAGGGCGCATTAAGTCGGGTCTCAATGGCTTCCATCAGCAGGATAATGCCTGATACATTCTTATTTGGCGAGATTTAATGAGGCCACAACTTTATTCCTGTTTGGTGCTTAATACTTCTGTACTGTGCTTTCTAACTCATTGACTGAACAAGATTAAATTACTACAATCTCGCGCCTTTCCAGTGACCTCCGATGTAGGAGCTACCCCAGATGTACGCGGTATTTAGAACAGGCGGTAAGCAGTACCGCGCTACTAAAGGTGATCGGATCAAGGTAGAACGCCTAGAAGCAGAAGAGGGGGATTCAATAGAATTTGACGAGGTTTTGTTAGTAGGTGAGGGATCTGACGTCAAGGTGGGTTCTCCGCTAGTATCCGGTAGTAAGATCAAAGCTAAGGTGATTGATCAGGGCCGCGGAAAAAAAGTAGTGGTGCTGAAGTTCAAGCGTCGTAAGAATTACAAGCGCGTCAAAGGGCACCGACAGCATTTTACAGAGATTGAGATTGTTTCGATAACGAGCGCAGCTTCGAAGAAGGCTAGCGCAACCAAGAAAAAGACCAGTACAGTTCAAAAAAAAGTAGCTAAGAAAAAAGTAGCTAAGAAAAAGGTCGCTAAGAAGAGTACCGTCAAGGTTGAAGACTAGCGCAGCAGAGGTTTAGAGATGGCACATAAAAAAGCAGGCGGCAGCTCTAAAAATGGCCGCGATTCCGAATCCAAACGACTTGGTATAAAGCGTTATGGTGGCGAGCAGGTTCTTGCGGGTAATATTATTGCTCGTCAGAGAGGAACCCATTACCATCCCGGCGTTAATGTAGGGCTTGGGAAGGACCACACTATTTTCGCTACGGCGGCTGGTAAGGTAGTGTTTAAAACCAAGGGTCCTAAAAGTAGAATATACATTAGCGTCACGCCAGAGTAGCGGACTTGGTGTATGGGAAAAGGCCCCGCTCGAGGGCCTTTTTTGTATCTTCTGGGGGCGGAATTACCCAGCCTAGAATAAACCGATGAAATTCGTTGATGAAGCTACTATTAGGGTAGAAGCGGGCCGAGGTGGTGACGGCTGTGTCAGCTTTCGACGGGAAAAATTTGTCCCGCGAGGAGGGCCGGACGGTGGTCATGGCGGGCACGGGGGAAGTGTTTTCCTAATTGCACGTGAGGACATTAATACACTGGCTGATTTCCGAGTGGAGCGCCGGTATCGAGCTAAAGCTGGCCGTGGTGGGGCCGGAAAGGAGCGGACCGGGGCATCTGGTGAGGATTTGTACATTTCAGTGCCTAGAGGAACAGTGGTTTCTGATCTAGATACGGAGGAGATTCTTGGGGATCTCTCTGATGAAGGTCAGATGCTGAGAGTCGCACAAGGTGGACGTGGCGGGGTTGGTAATAGTCGCTTTAAAAGTAGTGTTAATCGTGCGCCACGAAAGTCGACGCCGGGAGATCCGGGAGAGAAACGCTACCTTGGACTGGAGCTAAAACTTCTGGCAGATGTTGGTTTATTGGGTTTGCCAAACGCAGGCAAGTCGACGCTGGTCCGGACGCTTTCAGCCGCCCGTCCTAAGGTTGCTGATTATCCTTTTACGACGCTGCACCCGAGCCTGGGTGTCGTTAGTGTCGAAGTGGCCCGCAGTTTTGTAGTTGCAGATATTCCAGGCCTGATTAAAGGAGCTGCAGAAGGCGCTGGTTTGGGTATCCGGTTTTTAAGACATCTACAACGAACACGTTTGCTAGTGCATATTGTTGATGTTGGAGGGGGGGTCGGTGTAGAGGATCCGGTCCAGGCCGTCAGAGTCATAGAGTCGGAGCTAGCGCGTTACTCCGATAGCCTTGCAGGCCAAGCGCGTTGGCTGGTGCTAAATAAGTTAGATTTACTGCCCCAGCCAGACTGGGATTCAAAGATTAATGCAGTAGTACAGGCTTTGGGCTGGAATGATCTTGTGTTTGGTATCAGTGCAGTGACCGGAGCGGGCACTGATTTATTGGCCCAAAAAATTATGAGTTACTTAGAGTCTCAAGCTAAAAGAGCTTAAAAGCAGGATCCCCTTAATTTTCTTAGAAAGTTAAGTTTGCGAGAGTTCGCGGATTTTGGCGTTCAGACGGCTTTTGTATCTGGCGGCACGATTTTTGCCGGTGATTCCTTTCGTTACCATTTTATCAATTTGTGATACCGCGATCTTGTAGCTGGCATTTGCGGCGTCGCGGTCACCCTTCTCAATTGCCCCGAGAACGTTTCG
>JAZAGZ010000082.1:0-7764 GCA_036231525.1 Pseudomonadota bacterium
ATTTAATAGGTGGGGGGTCAAGTGCGTCGTCTCGACCACAAGCTCATCGCCTTGCCAAACACCAACCGAATACCCAACGGGAGAGGGAGGCATCCATTCTGGTGCTTGAGGGCCATTCAGGTGTACTCGACGAATCACACCAAAAGCCTCATAAAGAATCAGAATCTGATGATCCTGCTCAATGATCTCTATCTGAGCTCTACTTTCGGCTGATCGAATGAGGCCCGGTGGAACGCACCGCATGCTTGGATCATCGACAGCGCGGTCGAATTCAGCGAGCACCTCCTGTACAGAATTAGCCGCAACCAGCTCATCCCAAGCCCCGCGGACATCCATCACCCATCCCCCTGATAGAGCCCCCTCTTGTGCATTGACGCTCGTTATCACCGTTGCGGCGATGACCATGCATCCCCACCGAGCAAGCCCTCTGAAGATATCAGACCCAGATTTCAAGGCAGTGGCACCTCACGACCGTCTGGTAAAACGACTGAACTCAGGCGCAAGTTTCGTGGAATGGAGCTGTGCGGATATCCCTTAACCGTAATACGGTCACCAGTTCCAAGTAGATTGGCATAGATACCTGATCTTACCAGCTCGGTCGAGCCACTGAGCTCTCCTTCCCATTCAGAAGCGGTACCGTCAGCATCCGTCCAACTGAACAACAACCGAGCATGCGGATTAACGAATAAAAACTCCCCGACGACCGCATCTTCTAGTATCGACTCGTCGTCGCGGTTGGGATACATGCTTCCACCGTGATGGGCGAATACAAACGTACTACCTAATACAGACACTGAGAAAACGGCAACAGCTATTGCTCTTAACACGAGGGCTTCTCCGTTACTGCTTCCTTCCAGTTTACAGGTCTACTCTTCCCATAATGCCCACGCCGTCAGAGTAGTACCGGCAGGTACGAGTACATATTGGCGATCGTCTAGCATGTACGTTATAGGAGAAGTGCCCCACATCGTCGCGCCCATCTGATAATTCCATAACAGTTCACCGGTATTAGAATTCAGGGCCAACAAATTACCATCATTATCGCCACTAAAAATAACCCCGGTTGCGGTTGTGAGAAGACCAGCGCCTGAAGGCGTTGGATAGCGAAACTCCCAAAGACGCTCACCGTTAGTTGGATCTAAGGCGCGAAGCGCTCCGTAGTGAGGCATGTCAGGATCATCTGTGATGTACTGACCGGACCCCCCTGTGAAACGCTGTCCGGGAATGTATTCCTGCACCCAAGAGAAATAAGTCATGCACCCTTCACGAGCATTCACGAAAAACATTCCCGTCTGCGGATCAAAGCTAGGTGGCCAGAAATTAGTCCCGCCCCTAAGATCCGGACAAGTAATTTCGCCTTCTTCATTTGGTACGTGACCTGGAAGAAGAACTGGACGACCATCTAACCCTATCTCTGTAGCCCATGTTGTTCTAACAAAAGGTTCTGCTACAAGCAGTTCTCCAGTTGCCCTATCTAGCGTGTAATAAAACCCATTACGGTTGGCAAACATTAGAACCTGACGCAACTCTGCATCAATCTCTATATCAGCAAGAATTGGCACCTCTGTAGCATCCCAATCATGAAGATCATGCGGAGTAAACTGATAGTGCCAGCGCAGTTCGCCTGTATCAGCATCAAGCGCGACTACTGAGTCGCTATAAAGATTGTCACCTAGCCGGCTCTCGCTATGATAGTCCGGACCCGGATTTCCTATGCCGTAATAAAGCAGGTTGAGCTCTGGATCATACGCACCAGTCACCCAAACACTCGCGCCACCCGTTCTCCAAGACTCCCCGGCCCACGTCTCATTTCCCGGTTCGCCAGGACCAGGAATTGTGTAAAAACGCCATGCAAGCTCTCCCGTCTCTGCATCATAGGCGTCGATATATCCTCGGATGCCATACTCTCCGCCTGCCACACCGACAATGATTTTGTCATTAACAGCCAGCGGAGCAATTGTTGCCGCATAACCTTGGGTGTAGTCCGCCATAGTGGCATCCCAAACAATCCGTCCAGTGGCGCTATCGAAAGCCAGCAGATGTGCATCCAAGGTAACCATGTAGAGCTTGTCGCCCATCATCGCAAAACCACGGTTAACTAATCCGCAACAGGCCGTTAAAAATTCCGGTAACTCCCTCCGATATTCCCAAAATGGCCTGCCGCTTCGGGCATCCAATGCCCAAGCGGTGTTCAGAGGGCCTGTAACATACAGAACGTTATCCCGATATAACGTCGTTGTTTCAAACTTCTCAAGAACGTTTGTCTGAAATGTCCACTGCGGCACAAGTTCGTGAACATTTTCCGGAGTAATCTGTGTGAGCGGGCTGTGTCTGTGATTATTGTAATCGCCCCCAAAAGTTACCCAACGGGAACCATCAGGAGTAAGTCCCTCTCGAATCTCATCCGGTGTCACTAGTCGACCATCAGGTGAATGCTGTGCAACGGATGGCACCGCTATAACTGCCAATAAGAACGACAAATAAATAGAGCGTTTCAATAAGCGCATCAGTGTCTCCTCATTGCACCGCAGCGTCATGCCCGCGCAGCGTCACAAGATAGCTAACCAAGTCTTCAAGAGCAGCGTCACTAAGTGTCTCTGGTCCGAACGCGGGCATTAAAGATTCGGTTGAAACCTCCAGCATCTGCAAAGCCTCCTTATCGAACCCCTGAATCCGTCCAGCCATGTCCATGACCTGGATGGAGAACAAGTCTTCGTTATTCTTGACGCCTTGCATGCTTTCTCCTGACACTGCCGTTAAGGAAGTTTGTGCAAAATTTTTGTCTATAACCATAGCGCCCCCGACCGTTGCTCGGGTTGCCATAATCCGCATTTCACGCTCACCGCGTATTCGATCGACAAGTGCGTCTACGGACCTAGCCGCTCCTATACGAGACAAATCTGGTCCTAATCGACCACCAGCCGAGTTGACCTGGTGACAGACGGAGCAAGACGCTTGAAAAATCTGCTCACCACGCCCAGCATCACCCATGGGGTGAGTGGTTGTCGGGGTAGATATCGAGCGCAGATAGGCGATCACCTGCCAAATCTCTGAATCACGCGTCCGGATGCGATCGATAGGCCGCATGATCGTGCCAGGAACGCCCTGAGTTATCGTCCTGAAAATCCCCTCATCAGTTCGCCCAGAAGCCCAAAGCTGGGTAAGACCCGGTGCGCGAACTCCTCGAGCATCCGTCCCGTGACAATCCGCGCACCGCAGACGATAAACACCCATCCCTATACGGATTGCCTCAGGATCATCTGCAAATTCGCTTGTGGGTGGCACATCCTGAGCGCCGAGCGGCCCGCCCACCAGAGCGCATAACAGCACGGCCAGGGATGTGCGAGAGGTTAACTGGCGCACGAAAAAGAAGATTGTTTTTTTCAAGGATGGAGGATCCATTAGTTATTGATGACCGATTCTACCTCCCTCCATCCCTTTACGCGTCCCGAGAACCACCCTTATATAAAAATCAATAAGTTAAGGGCCCAAATGAGCGTCTTCCAGGCTACGTTGGCGGAGCTTGACGATTAACGAGTCACTCGTCGCGCCCACTCTCCCAAACCCCACGAATCCATGGTATTGCGCCCTCCACATAGGGCCGATACCGCGGAATCTCATAATGACCGAGGTCACTCACCACGGTGAACTCAATGTCTACGCCCTCGGCCCCTAGTTGCTCTACGATCGCGAGGTTGGGTTCCAGCGGGAGCACCTGATCAGCCGCGCTGTGAATAACGTACAGTGGAATAGCCCAATCTACGGTCGCCGAATCGGGCTGGGGCTGGCCAGCAATCGGTAGCGCCGCCTTGAATCGATCCGGGTGACGGGCCGCTAGGTACCAGGTGCCCCTCCCACCCATGCTGTAGCCAGTTAACAGCGTCCTCTCAGAATCGATGTTGTACCGCGCCTCAACATGGTCCATAAGCTCCAACACGTGCTGCTGGGCGAGTGAATTGGCCCAGTCGCCAGCCGCACTGTCAGGGGCTACTAGGATCGCGCCCAGGTCACGAAGAGCGGGTTCAATCAGTGACTCAAGCAGGCCGCGACCATAAAACGGGGTGACCCCCCCTCCATAATGAAGCGATATAACCAGCGGTGCGGCTTCCTGACCCGTATACCCATCAGGAATGACCAACGTGTAGCGACGCCCGGCATCCGGCAAAGTCAGCGCATAATATCCAGGAGCCGTAGCCTCAGAACCCTCTCCATCTTGAGCCATAGCTGCACTTAAGCTCAGCAGACTCGATAACAACAGTGCGGCAATTGAGCTTCTCATTTTGTAGTGATGTCCAAACATGCCGTGGCTAAGCTAACCTCGCACTCTTCTTTTTGTCAGACCACCACGCCAATCGTTCGGCTATTGTCTTCTCAAAACCGCTATTCGTTGGCTCATACCAATCTGCACCTCTTAGAGGACCTGGAAGGTATTCCTGGCCAACGGCATGACCGCCTTCGGCGTGGTCATAACGATAATCTTCACCGTAACCTAGATCTTTCATTAGAGTAGTAGGCGCATTTCTAATGTGCTTTGGAACTAGTTCGGCAGGGTATTCTCGTGCCGCCTTTTGAGCTCGGGTCCAAGCCTCGTAGACACGATTTGATTTTGGAGCCGTAGCGAGATAGATCACGGCCTCAGCTAATGCTAATTCGCCCTCTGGTGTACCGAGGAAATGATAGGCGTCTTTTGCTTGTAGTGTTACTTGAAGTGCCCGAGGATCAGCTAGACCGACATCCTCCGATGCTATTCGGACTAGGCGACGGGCGAGATACATTCGATCCTCACCACCCTCGATCATACGTGCTAGCCAGTAAAGCGCGCCTTCAACATCACTACCTCGCACGGCTTTATGCAACGCTGAGATTAAGTTGTAATGCTCTTCACCTGATTTGTCATACCTTGCGAGCCTTCGTTCTAGCACCGACTCGACGAAGTCGGCTGACAAGCTTTCTGGTGTAGAGTCCAGTGTAATCGCATGCTTCCATACTGCCTCAATCGAATTGAGTGCGCGACGAGCATCACCATCTGCATAGCGCGCGAGAAGCGCAACCGCTTTTTCTGTCACCGCGATTGGGCGTTTACCTCTGGGTAAGTCATCTGCTAGATATCTGATCGCGCCCTGAATGATAAATGTAATCTGCTCCGACTCCAGCGGCTCAAGGACAAAGACTCGAAGTCGTGACAGTAATGCGGCATTTAACTCGAAAGATGGGTTTTCAGTTGTGGCGCCAATAAGCGTAATGACACCTTCTTCAACCCAGGGCAAAAAGGCATCCTGCTGGGCCTTATTAAACCGATGAATCTCATCGCAGAAAAGGATTGTGCTGCGACCTTCACTGGCTAGACACTGTTGAGCCTCTTTTATGATCTCTCGTACGCGAGGAACGCCTTCGGTTACAGCGCTAAAAGACACGAATGTCCGGTCAGTGTAGTGAGCAATCAATTGAGCCAAGGTTGTTTTTCCGGAGCCCGGAGGCCCCCAAAACACCATGCTCCCCACTACGCCTCGTTCTATAGCTTCCCGAAGTGGCTTGCCCTCTCCGAGCAGCTGTTCCTGACCAAGAAAAGCGTCTAACTTTTGAGGGCGCATGCGATGGGCAAGAGGCGTGTTTTTATCGCCTATGGCAGGGAACAATGACGGGTGTGCAGTCATTGGGAAACCCTACACTCCTCGCCTTAGAAAGTGTACTCCAGAGAGATCGCAGTAAATGTGTCTGTTTTTTTAGACCCTGGAAGCACGTCTGTATTGCTTTTAAGTGAAAAGGAGGTAACTAGCGCAAGGTTTTCACGGACATATGTACTAAAGGAAGACGAAGATTCTAGAAAAATGTTCTCTGGGCCACCTTCTACTGTAAGAATCTGATTAAACTCAGACCTGTCACTCATTACCCATCGGTAATCGCCGCTCCAACGCAATATTCCTTCGTTCCGACTTGTTTGATTCCTAAGATCAGCCTGTCTAGAGCCAGCCCCGAGTTCGATATTCAAGACATGCGTTTCGCTATCAAGATACCGTCGGCCATAACCGATGGCTTGACGGACCTGCCGATCATAAGTACTGAACTTATCCTCATCGATATCGACGACGCCATAGACATAGTCCGTTTCATTTATGGCGTAATTACTTTGCCATGAGATCCCAAGAGAATCAGCAGTTGTGGAACCAGAAGTTGTAGATCTTATTGCTTGTGCGTTTAGAGCATGGCGCCAGGTATCGAAATTCAACCACATATCAAGGTGACCGTTGAGGCTTTGAGTCTCGGAATTTCCCCCGGTCGAGAGAAATCCCAACCCAGCACGACCGGAAAAACCCTCTTCATCTTGAGCATAAGTAGCCGGAACAACCAGTATCAGAAAAACTGCACAGACAAATTTATAGAATTGAGTCAAAAGAAATCCCTTTCATGCGGTTAAATTGAGTGTCACCTTCCAAATGTGAATTAGGGCTTGTTCGTCAAGCCCTCCCCTGATCTGCCGGCGAGCGTCGCGTGAATTTCTGCAAGCAGTGAAAGTGCAATCGACTCGGGGGCATCAGCACCGATGTCAATACCCACGGGGCCTCGTAACCGATCGCGCAACGCATCACCCGCAGACCCAAGTGCCCCAAGTAAACGGTCTCTGCGAGCGCGCGGGCCAAGCACTCCGATATAACTCACCTCGATGTCGGCGAGCTGTGCGAGATAAGTCTGATCAGTCAATAAATGGTGGCTCATCACGATGATGGCATCAAAGGCGCTCGGATCAAGCTCGCGGCTCATTCTCGCGGGGTCGATGAGCAAAGCTTGCTCGGCCGCAGAGAATACCCCTTTTTCGAGATAAGCGGGACGATGGTCCGCAATCGTGACGCGCCAACCTAACTCGGACGCCATGTTGACGACAGGCAGAGCGTCGAGGCCCCCACCCAGCACCAATAGGCGCCGCAGCGGCTGCAAGGGCGCGTAGAGCACGGAGATACCATCCGTATCGCGCTCGAAATTTTGGCGACCGGCTTCACGCGCCCTGCGACATCCCGGCACGAGACCTTGCAAGGCCTGCGAGTCAACATCATCGCCATCCCAGAGCAAAGTCGTGCCCGCCGGAATCTTACCGTTACCGCTCTCAATCACGGTGGCGACGATAACCGGGGTAGACGCCATGAGACGTTCGGCGATCTCAGGAAAGGGCTCGTACCCTTTCTCCGCCAGGAGCGGCTGCAGGAATACACGAATGAGCCCGTTGCAACCGACACCAAGGCCCCACAGGTCATCCGCTTCATCACGCATGTCATAGGTTATCGGAGATGGCTCGTTTGCCTCCGAGACAGCACGTGCGCGCTCCGCCAGATCGCCCTCAAGACATCCACCACTGACTAAACCTTGGTAGTCCGCGTTGGCAGAGATGAGAATTCTGTGCCCCGCTTTCGTATAGGTCGAACCAGCAGTCTCATAGACCGTAGCAAGAACCATCCGCTCCCCACTCCGGCGCCAGGTCTCGAATGTCTGGATTAGCCCTCGGGCACTCATATCGGATGTCACGGGCTCACCATACAACGGGGACATCGGACCCGCAAAGCATCCTCAATAAGCCTGCGACGCCTTGCGTGAGCCGTTTGCCCACCTTAGACTGCCAGGCCCCGCTCATATGCCGCGCAGCGCAATGTTTGAGGAGCCCGCGTGTCCCGTCCGACGAGAGAAGAAACCGAGAATGCCGTTCGAACACTCCTGAAATGGATTGGAGATGACCCTGATCGCGAGGGGCTCAAAGCGACGCCATCTCGCGTCGCG
>JAZAGZ010000083.1:0-31451 GCA_036231525.1 Pseudomonadota bacterium
TTAGCAGCTTATCGAACCGCTACTTATGTAATCATTGGACACATAACCTGATACGTTACAGGAATACATCATGTTACGAACGATACTTTGAACATCGGATCGTGAAAGTGTTTCGTTGCGAACGATTCTCTGAATGTAGGCTCGTGATCGTGGTTCTGCTGCTTGAGCATCAGGCACATAAAGCTTAAAAGTAATCAGAACCAGACAAACAGCTATTACTGTTAGTAGTGTGGTTTTCATTGGTTTCTCCCCCCTCAAATAATGCAAGTTCGAGTAATGTAAAGTGATCACATACCTCACATTCAGTATTGGTTGTAAAATTGTTCCTGTAAAGTTTTTCCTGTTTTGAGAAAGCATTTAAGTATCTGTTTTATAAGCAAATAATAAAATGCTATTGTGGGCCTGTAGCTCAGTTGGTTAGAGCAGGGGACTCATAATCCCTTGGTCGTAGGTTCGAGTCCTACCGGGCCCACCATTTATAGCAATTTTTGGAATTAGTCGGCATGAAAGCAACGCTCTCGCTAATTAACCTTCTCCGGTTTGGGACGTGCCTTGCTGTGCTTCTTGTTGCAACCCGGAGTTCGGGACAGGCCGTCTGTCCCGGGGACTATGATGAGGTGAGTTGGAATAATTGTGTGGGGACTTATACCTGGCCCAGTGGAGCCCATTACACCGGTGAGTTCAGATATAACACACGCAGCGGCCAGGGTACCTATACTGCCCCCAATGGAGATCAATACACCGGTGAGTTCAGATATGACACAGCCAGCGGCCAGGGAGCTCTTACTTACTCTGATGGAGACCAATATGTCGGTCAGTTCAGGGATGGCAGTTTCCACGGTCAGGGTACCTATACCTTCTCTGATGGAGGCGAATATGTTGGTGAGTACAGGGACGGTGAACGCAATGGACGGGGGGTTTACACATATCCCAATGGGGCTCAATACATCGGTGAATACCTGGATAACGAACGCAGTGGCCAGGGTACTTATACTTTACCCGGTGGCGCTCAATACGTTGGTGAATTCAGGGATAATGAATTCAATGGCCAAGGTACCTATACGTACTCCGATGGAGCTCAATACGTTGGTGAGTTTGGGAGTGGGGATTTCAACGGACAGGGCACCTTCACTTACTCTGATGGGGGCCAATACGTTGGTGAATTCAGGGATGATGAACGCAACGGGCAAGGTACCTATACATTCCCCGATGGGGCGCAATATGTTGGTGAATTCAGGGATGAAGATTTCAGCGGACAGGGTGTCCTTACGTATCCCAGTGGAGGTGAGTACATCGGTGAATTCAGGAATAGTCAGCGCGACGGACAAGGCACCCTAACTTATCCTAATGGTGCTCAGCACGTTGGTCAGTTCAGGGATGGCCTGCCCAATGGACAAGGTACCCTTACCAGAGCAGACGGCTCCGTTCAGGAAGGAATATGGCAGGATGGCGAATTTCAATTCGCAGTGACAATTTAGGAAATTGTATGACTACAAAACTAGACCCCATAGCTGTCTCTTAAAAAATAGGGCTATTCGTGAGAACAGGATTCGTTGCGACGTTACTATTGACGCTAACTTGGCGCCGCCGTCTCGAAGCAGTTACAGGTAAACAATTTCGCATCGTGCCGGGACCTTGATGATTCTCGATCTATACGGTCTTCCAGGATGCTGCCGTTATGATCAACGCTGAGGTAACCATAGCGCAGCACTATCACCAATGTTAGATTGCGACGGGGGGCGTCACTCCTGCACGCTTCGATCTACGCATCCAGGTATAATGCACCTAGAGGAAAATACTTTCCCTGACGGTGATCATTGCTGATGACACCATCAATAAATACTCAACGTCGCTCATGTCACGCGTGCTAGGGGCAGCGGGCGTTGCTGCTTTTAGCTCTATGAACCGGATCAGAAACTTTTCCATCATTGCGCATATCGACCACGGAAAGTCGACGCTTGCCGATCGATTTATTCAGCTCTGTGGTGGGCTAACCGATCGGGAGATGGAAGATCAGGTACTCGACTCCATGGATCTGGAGCGAGAACGTGGAATAACGATCAAGGCGCAAAGCGTGTCGCTGAATTATACGGCGCGCGACGGGCAGGAATATCAGCTGAACCTCATCGACACGCCGGGGCACGTCGATTTTCAGTATGAGGTTTCGCGTTCGCTAGCTGCCTGTGAAGGCGCGTTGCTCGTCGTCGATGCTGTGCAGGGAGTTGAGGCGCAGAGTGTCGCGAACTGTTATACGGCAATTGAGCAGGGCCTAGACGTCGTTCCGGTCCTGAATAAGATAGATCTCCCCGCAGCCGACGCTGATAAAGTTATCCAGGAGATCGAGGAGATCATAGGGATAGAAGCTGCCGACGCCGTGCAGATTAGTGCGAAAAACGGCATCGGTATCGAAGACTTACTCGAGCATCTGATTGAACGGATACCGTCGCCAAGTGGTCAGGTTGACGCTCCGCTTCAGGCGCTGATCATCGATTCATGGTTCGATAGTTATGTTGGTGTCGTGTCGTTGGTTAAGGTCGTCAACGGAACGTTGCAGCGTGGTGGGCGCATTGAGATTATTTCCACGGGAAGGCGTCATTCGGTCGACCGGCTGGGCGTCTTTACTCCGAAGATGAGCGACCGCGATTCGTTTAGCGCAGGTGAGGTCGGTTACGTGATCGCTGGTATAAAGGAGATCAACGGCGCTCCGGTCGGTGACACGATCCGCGAAGTAGGTGCCATAGAGACATTGCCGCTCCCTGGTTTCAAGCATGTTCAACCGAGAGTGTTCGCGGGCCTCTTTCCAATTAATTCCGATGACTTTGAGGGGTTCCGGGAAGCGTTGGAAAAACTTAGACTTAACGATGCCGCCCTTCACTTCGAGCCTGAGGGCAGTGCCGCGCTAGGCTTCGGTTTTCGATGTGGCTTTCTCGGCATGTTGCACCTTGAGATCGTTCAGGAACGGCTCGAGCGCGAATACGATCTGGAACTGATTTCGACGGCGCCTACTGTGATTTATGAGATCCAAGCTGCGGACGGAGAAATACTAAAGATCGAGAACCCGGCACAACTCCCCGACCCAAACCAGATACAGGAAATTCGGGAGCCGATAATCCTCGCTACGCTGCTATTACCGTCGGAATATGTCGGTTCTGTCATTAAGCTTTGCATTGAGAAGCGCGGCGTGCAGAAGCGGCTGCAGTACTTAGGTAATCAGGTTTCGATTGATTATGAGTTGCCGTTGGCGGAAGTGGTTCTGGATTTTTTCGATCGATTGAAATCTGTAAGTCGCGGTTATGCTTCGTTCGATTATCATTTTATTCGTTTCGAGCCTGCGAAACTCATTCGTCTTGATATACTGATTAATAAGGAGCGAGTCGATGCGATGTCCGTTATCGTGCATAGGGACTTCGCCGACCGTCGCGGCCGACAGCTCGTTGAAACGCTGCGCAACATTATCCCCCGTCAGATGTTCGAAGTCGCTATCCAGGCAGCGATCGGTGCTCAGGTCATCGCACGGACTAACGTTAAGGCCTTACGAAAGGATGTCACTGCTAAACTCTATGGCGGAGATGTCACCCGCAAGCGTAAGCTTCTAGAGAAACAGAAAGCGGGGAAGCGCAGAATGAAGCAGCTCGGTGCGGTCGAAATACCTCAGGAAGCCTTCCTTGCCGTGTTGCAGGGCGATAAAAAATGACCAATACTCGGGGCCGGTTCGGCTCCTAGAGAAGGAAAATTGCGTTGGATTTTGCTCTGATACTGGTTATTGCGACTATCATCACGGGCGTGATCTGGGATTTCGATGCGTTTTTCCCTAAGATTGATAACCATTAGTCTTCGCCATTTTAATTGGTGTCCTGCTCTTCTTGTAGTGGGGGGATTTTCGCCCCTCATAGGGGCTGCCCACCACTCGCCTAATGTTCATTTTGATCGAAGCGAGACTATTGAGATTGAAGGAGAGTTGACGGAAGTCTACTGGCGCAACCCTCATGTTCAACTTATCGTGGAAACAATTGACGAACAGGGCGTAAAAAAAATTTGGGAGGCTGAGTACTTAGCACCCAGCTATCTTTCTCGACAGGGAATAACGTCGGACCTTCTTAAAGAGGGAGATATTATTAAAATTGCTGGATATGTTGGTCGAGCCAATAAGGCTGCACTTTTCTCAAAAAATATTCTGTTAGCCAATGGACAGGAGATATTCGACTTTCAGTGGTCGGAACCACGTTGGACGGATGATACGGTTGGGGTCACGTTTGGTGAGTATCAAGAGGAGAAGTTACAGGATGCTACTGAGGTTTCGAGCAGCCTGTTTCGCGTTTGGAGCACGGATGTTTCTTCGATCAAACGAGAGGGAAAGTTTTGGAAGGACAATTATCCGTTGACCGCACAGGCGCGAGCGGATCAGGCGAACTGGGATCGGATTGGAGAGAATCCCTACATGCGTTGCGAGAATGGCATGCCCGCAATCATGGACCAGTTTTTCCCCACGGAGTTTGTCTTAGGAACTGACGAGATTCTTATCTATCTGGAAGAGCAGGATGTTGTGCGCACTATTTATATGACAGAGGTCCCCGAACCCACGGAGAGCAGCACATATGGCCATTCGGTGGGCCATTGGGAGGATGACACCCTGGTTGTTACGACAACTCATATCAACTGGCCATGGTTCGACCAGAGAGGAATCCGGCAGACCGAGAATGTTCATATAGTGGAGCGATTTACCCCAACCCCTGATGGTCAATTGCTTGACTATGCAGCCACGGTAACGGATCCGGCTATCTTTACTGAGTCCGTAGTGCTTGAGAGATATTGGATCTGGGTTCCCGGGGAATCCGTAGAGCCATACAACTGTACGGTGACTCAAGAAACCTACTAAACGGATTCCTGGTCTTTTTGAAATCACTACTAAATAGTAGTGTCCGGTACCGCCACTCTCGTTTTTCTTCAGAACTACTGTGGTACGAATCGTCTCGTTGCTTCCGGGTCACAATTAAATGGGCGCATCTCCATATGTGGGGAGTAGATTAATTCTCTGGTATGGGTGAGTGGCTCCGCAATGTATTCAGGATCTTCGAGAAGGAAGGTAGCTATGATTCGAGTGCCGTCTTCGGTTAACTGATATCTCTCTACGACATGTTTTTGCCCCCCCGAGGGGACGCCGGTCTGGTAAGGCGAGCGATTATCTGCAAAGTTTCTGGTATCTACGACCAGAATGTCCCCTTCCCACGATCCGATTGAGTGACCCTGATTGGCGCGCGCACCGTTTTGAGGATGTCCCCGTCCGTCCATATAAACTGTTCGCTCTTCATCAAAAAGTTCACTTCGAATTACGATGATTTCTTCGGCTTCATTAAATTCAATCCCAATCGGATAGAACCCACTGGAGACTAATCCGGCAGGTGTCGGTCGCGAAGTACATGTTGAATCAGGATTCTCATCAGAAAGAGCATTGAATTGGGCTTCGGCAGTTCTCCCTTTCTCGGTTAATTCAAGCTGAGATATAAAAAAACCGTCAAAGCCGCCGGGATAACTAGTGAGTTTCGAGGTATCTGCTATCCATATTCCCTCTAAGGTAGAGGTACTGGCAGTGATCTCCAGAGCACTGGCTGCCTGGAGCCCGTCACCGAAGGATGTTAGTGGCAGGGGGGTTCCGCCTTCCTTTTCAACCGATACCAATATCGCATAGGGGCGTCCGTCCTGTGCAGGATTTCCCTGAACCACGACGCGATCGCCGCTCGATAGCGTCGTTTGCGTCCAGCCTCTGCGCGTTCGAAGATTTGTTGAATCTGTTTGTAATGTCCACTCAACTGTCTCACCGCCCGGGGCGGTAGTCTCAACGGTGAAATAAACATGGGGATTTCGCCAGTTGAACTGAGTGACCGTACCTTCAAAGGTCACTACAGAATCCATGTCCATGCCAGCATCGCTATGGTGAGACGAAGCGGGCGAAGTTAGACCGAAGAGCACAGCTAAAACGACCGTATGTCTCATGATTAATCCGCTTTATTACTGTCCGTGTACTCAAAGACAAAAAGCCCTGTTCCAACGCAGGAGGGGCTCTGTCCAACGCAGGACTCGCCGGAGCGGTCGGAAGCGTAAACAAGCCCACGGTGGTCAATATCCACGTCGGTGAGCTGGATCGGTGCCGGTCGGGCTAGTGAAGGTCGTGGACTCGCATTGGTTTTTGGAATGTAGTATCCGATTTCCCTCAGGGTCTGAGGATCCGAGATGTCGAGAACCCTCACACCTGCGTTCAGGTAAGCAATCCACACGAGCTTGTCTTCAAAACGGTTGAGGTATCCATTAACCGTTTCAGCATGCTGATGAGGACCGAAATTACCCCCGATATCGCAGAAGTTTCCGATAGGCACCTGCCAGGTCGATAGCGGCATCGGATGGCTCTCATGAGTAATGTCGAACATGTAAACCCGGCTTTTAAGGCCATGCGGACATTCCAATCCGTCGTACTCGTCCGTGACCAACGCATATGTTCTGGGGAGCTCACCGTCAGCTGCTGTGATATTTGGCACTGTGTCGTAAAGGATCGGCGAGACGGTGTGTGGCCCCCGGCCCGGGGGCGAAGTGTCATAGGACCAAACCAACTTTGGATCAGTTGGTTCGGAAATATCCCAGGAGGCAATATGGCCGCTACCGATGCGGAATCCCGCATACATTCTATTGTTCGCCTCATCGACGATAGGATGATGGACGTACTGTCCCTCGAATCCCTCTTCTCCATCTTTTTGACCGGGCAACCAGGCTCTGCCGACAAACTTAGGGGTTTTCGGGTCCTTGAGGTCCCAGATATGGATCAGGGTTGTTCGAAAACCCGGTTCGCCGGAGGCACTGTAGAAAAGGCCGGTTTCCTGCGACCAGTGGCCTTTATGCGCACGGTTTCTCAATGCTCCACCACACCCAGATCCACATGAGCCCTCCGGTGTCATGTTGATTTCTGCGACCAAAGCAATTTGTGAAGGATCAGTACTTCGAGAGGTGATATCAAAAATCTGGAACTTCAAATCCTCACCAGCTTCGGAGTTGCGGATCAGATAATCTCGCCCTGAAGGTTCTGAGTTAAATTCATAATCATAGACAACCGATACAGAGCGTGAGTTCGAGTTCACGTCATTTGGGATATGCCAAATCAGTTCCGGGTTGGTGGGATCGGATATCTCAAGAATGGATGTACCATTCCACTCATTGCTATCAGTGATGGGATTAAACGTTGCATCGCCTGTTCGCGTGTTCGGAACGTGGCCGACGTAGACCCAATTTCCGTTGGCAGAATCCGATTTCGTTGTCACCTGTAACGCCTGACGACCCTGCATATCGTTGTAACCCACAAGCCGCACGTTGTGTGATTCGTCTGCCATCGCGGGAGCTGCTGTACCCGGTCCGAACCCACTCACAGATAAAATGATGGCTGCTGGAACGACAAAGAACCACAGCAATATTCTCAATTTCACATCCACCATCAAATGAACCTCCAAAAAATTCCCTTACATGATTTGTTTCGTCATACGACTCTTACTGGTATTGCGTGTTATGGCTACTCAGACAGAACCTCGCCGGTCTCCGGGTCTTCGGTACCAATCCATTCGTAGGAGGTCTCCACACGTGTTCTTTGCCCTTGTTCGTCGTATTCAACACTGACGCGTTTTCCTTGTTCGTCCAGGAACCCCAGGGACTGTTGAAAATGTATGGGCGGTATCGAATCCTCAGGCACGGTACCTTCCAGAATGTATAGCAGCCTGTCGAGTTGATGGATTGCGACGAAGGTACGCGATTGATCCTCATTTGTTATCTGTAGTTGGTGGCCTGGAACGCCATCCATTGATGACCAAGCGTCGTAGGTGATTTCGCCACCCCTCCTACGAATATTCCATGCTGCATATGCGATTGTGCCACTTAACTCAGCTCGGACTCTGAGAGGGTTATAGTTGGATCCGGTTCGTTCAGATAACTCCTCGTTTGCACCCTCTAAATCAGAATAGTCAACTACAGTCACGGAGTAGTAAACCGGAGGGTCCTCAACAGTGTAGACACGTGTGGGAATCGTCGCGCCGTGTTCCGACACGTAGCTTATCTCCCGTACCTCGGGTTCGTTCGGAAAGTTGATGATGAACTTGTCCGTCTCGTTTACATACTTTATCCAACTCTGAGCAAGTGAGATTTCCCACGGGAACAGCGCAAGCGAAATAACGATGAGTGTAAGTGCACGCATGCTTTTCCCCCATGATCCAGGTGGCGAGGCGCGCTCCTCGAATAGCTTACATAAGCTAATGTTTTTATTGTACTTATTATAGCAGCTACCAGGCATTTAAACGACTCGGTAAAACGCCATATTCCATCATTTTTTATATCTTGATGGTCTGATTCCATCATAGCTCTGTCGCTAGCATTCTTTATTCTTGCTGAAATTTTTACAGCTTTGTCAGGAGTGTGAATTTTATGCACATCACTTTTAATGGAACAGCATATCGTTTGCAGGATGGAATATGGTTTACAGGATATAAAAAAGCGCCCCAACCTGTTCAAGATGATTTAAATAGAGCAGCCAAGGATGATTTTCTTGAGCAAGAAGAAAGCCTCTCCGATGTCGCTGACGTGATAAAGGCTTCTGAAATAGCAGAAAAACGCAGAGATTTCATAAGAGCTTTGGTGCTGGCCCGACGAGCTTATGAATTAGCGAATTTTAAAGTTGGAGTAGCAGCCCGGGTGAGTAATTTATTTCGCAAACTGGGTAAATCTGAGGAGGCGCTTCAATGGACGGAACCATATTCAAGAACAACACATGTTCCGCTGCTCAACACGCGAAGTGCTGCATTTGCTGATATTGGAGAATATCTTCAGGCAAAAAAATTAGCTGAACGGTCATTGGCAATCAGCCCTGGAAATGCTGAAGCATTTGCTCTTTTAAAGAGGATTAAGTCTGAATATCCAGGTGCCTATTACGATCTATTTTGATCAACCTATTAGTCTGACATAAACCATTTTTCATTTAGGAGGAAGTACATGTTTCGAGTAATTTTAATAGCCACAGTGGTAGCGCTAGCCACCAATGTAGGGGCACATTATTTTGTTAGCGGAGACATAAGTTCCGTTGAAAGAAGAGCTTCAGCACAATCAAGAAACATTGTGGAAAATTTCACAAGTGCAGATGAAAATATTAAAGATCTAATACAAAGAACCAATAACCTAGTTAACTCTTATGCGGGTAGATTGAATACGCTACAAGAATCTGTTGCAGCTTCTGATGAGATGATTAATACAGCATTGGCAACAATTAAATTGGAACAGGAGGATTCTTCTAAGCTCATCATAGATGTGATGTCTCAGACCGATGGTTTTGAATCAAGGATAAGGGGACTGGAAGGCGAAGTTTCTTCAATCGTAGAACCCTTGGGGCAATTAAGCGATGATCTTCAGGAACTTCGATCAAGATTGACCTCTTCTGCCGGTGATTTTTTATCCTCTAACCCCGTTGCAGAAGGAGAAAGAGAGAATCTTGAAGTTTTTGCCTATTCAGAGCCTTGCCCTCAGGCCGCCTTGAATAGAGATGAACAACTCCCACGGTTACGAAGAGAAATGGAACGATCAACGGTTACAGGGGCGCATGATGTCACTGTTAAATTTGATATTGATCAGGATGGAAGCCCAGTTCTACAGGATCTAGAGTCTGATACAGCGCCTGTGAATTTAATGGGCGCTGTGCGGCGTTATGTAAATGGATTGGTATTTGATAATGTCGATTCAACATTCGCAGACTGTGAAATGATAGTTAAGCTTGACATAAGCTAAGAAAGTTAAGGAGTGAGGACTGTTATTTAAAGATCGATTGCTTATGTGATTCAGAATTTGTTACTGGAATCGTTTCAGCTGAAAAGAGATATAAGATCTGCGGTTAAGGTGAGTCTTGGAATATTTCAGAATTTTCTTCGCCCTGCGGCTTTCTCCGCCATTCCCAGGGACCTATGGCGCCATCCATACTCCATAAACCAAGACCCTCTTGTTTTGCCACCGCTTCATCGTTGAGAAGTGAGGTATCGCTCATATACTGACGATATACCCATGCGTGCCCCTCACGGACCATTGCGCGGTTGATGTCAATATTTCCAAGCCATACTTTGCCCACGATTCGGCCATACCGATCTATATCCTCAAAACTGACAACAACTGTTTTCTGGGAAATTTTTGAAAAGAGGGCTTGTTCGGCCTGCCTTCCCCAAGGTTGGTTTCTTTCTGGGGTATCAATTTCTGATAACCGAACGCGGTATTGCTCAGAGCCAACCTTAAGAGTGAATGTATCTCCGTCAGCTATGCTCACAACCTGACCAGTAAGAACCTCCCCAAATGCCGGAAGGTAATTTAATAGCAGGAGGGCGCCAAAGAGAATTTTCACCGAAGCACTTCAGTGGTTATAGATCGTACTGTTTCTGAGAGTCATCTGAGAATCTATTCCGGCCTCCGGCTTAGTCTTCCAGAAGGAAACTTTTCAATTGATCAGATCTGGTCGGGTGGCGAAGCTTGCGTAATGCTTTAGCTTCAATCTGACGGATTCTTTCTCGGGTGACGTCGAACTGTTTTCCAACTTCCTCGAGCGTGTGATCCGTATTCATATCAATTCCGAAGCGCATTCTTAGGACCTTTGCTTCCCGGGGAGTTAGTCCAGCCAGCACCGCATGCGTTGTTTCTTTTAAGCCTTCCGAAGTTGCCGAATCCACAGGTGAATGCACCACGACGTCTTCGATGAAGTCTCCAAGGTGGGAGTCTTCATCGTCACCGATGGGCGTTTCCATAGAGATCGGCTCTTTTGCAATCTTGAGCACCTTTCTTACCTTGTCCTCTGGCATCTCCATGCGTTCAGAGAGCTCATCAGGGGTAGGCTCTCGGCCCATTTCCTGCAGCATTTGACGGGAAATTCGATTGAGTTTATTTATGGTTTCGATCATGTGAACCGGGATACGAATGGTACGAGCTTGGTCGGCGATTGAGCGGGTAATTGCTTGTCGTATCCACCAGGTTGCATACGTCGAGAATTTGTAACCGCGACGATATTCGAACTTATCTACAGCTTTCATGAGGCCGATATTTCCTTCCTGGATAAGATCAAGAAATTGCAAACCGCGATTGGTGTATTTCTTTGCAATGGAAATAACTAGACGAAGATTGGCTTCAACCATTTCTTTTTTTGCTCTACGTGCTTGAGCCTCGCCCATAGAAATCTCGCGATTGATATCTTTGATTTCGCTGATGGAAAGGAAGGTTCCGTGCTCAATTCTAATCAAGCGTTTTTGGCATCGCTGGATATCATCTTTGAGTCGAGTTAGCTGAGAGGAATGTTTGCGCTTTGCACGAATGTGCTTATCAACCCAATTTAAATTGGTTTGATTGCTCGGGAAGCTTCCGATGAAATCCTTACGGGGCATGCCGGCATCTCGAATGCATAACGCCATCACTTGACGTTCCTGACCCCGGATTCCGTTTACCGTGTCTCTGAGCTGCGCGACCATCAACTCGAACAGTTTCGGCGCGAGTTTTAGTTCCATAAACTCAGGGGTGAGGGCTTTGACCGTTTTCTGAACGGAGGCGTGTGAGATACCGTGTTTCTGCAGCCTATCCATATAGCGCTTATAGAGTCTTCGCACTTTTTTCATTCGTGCAGCCACTTCCTTAGGATCCGGTCCTGTATCAGCGGGCTCATCATCATCATCGTCAGCCTTCGGTGCGTTGGGATCCGCAATCTCCGCATTAGGATCAATGAAACCAACGATGACGTCCTGTAGACGTGAGCTTCCGTCTACCACCAGGTCGTGCATATCGATCAGAAGGGCTACGGTTGGTGGAAATTGCAGCAAAGCAGCCCGTACCTGATCGAGACCTTCCTCGATGCGTTTAGCAATTCGGATTTCACCTTCCCGAGTGAGTAATTCAACCGTACCCATTTCCCGCATATACATACGCACAGGATCTGTAGTACGCCCAAATTCACTGTCCACGGTGGCGAGCGCTGCGGCTGCTTCGTCAGTATCATCATCATTTCCGACTGCGGAGTCAGATAAGAGCAGAGACTCGGCATCGGGCGCTTTCTCATACACCGTGATGCCCATATCGTTGATCATGTTGACAATATCTTCGATCTGCTCAGGGTCGACAATCTCACTAGGTAGATGGTCATTGACCTCACCATAAGTCAGATAGCCCTGCTCCTTGCCCTTGGCAATGAGTAGTTTCAGCTGGGATTGTCTGTCGGTTTGCGGGGGTTGTACTGGATTAGGCGTGCTCATCTATCCCTCGACGAAAGCAAACAATCTAGGGTACCCCAATAAACGGATACTTGATAGAACCAAGTTGGGTTTTACCTGGTCTCAGGGTTATCGGGAAATTTTCTCAGAAGCCCCTCTAGTTCCTTTTTTTCTTGGAGATCTAGGCCCTCCTGGCCCTTGGCCAGCAGGGTTCCCATACGCTCTTTGCGGTAGTCATTGACGATGCGTTCGAGATTATCCCGCAGTACCTGTGGGACCTTCTCTCCGCCGTCCAGCGGGGCATTGCTCGCTAGGCGACCGAGATGACGCCCTTCCGGATCGTCGCGGAAGCGTTCTAACAGCCCCGCCATAGTTATCTTTGGGTTATCGTTTATAGCTTCAAGAAGCTGCTGTAATAGCTGGGATCCCGGTTGTCGAACTCCAATTAGTCCGGGAACTCCCTCTAGAAGACCGATTCCGGCAGCGGGGTGGTGCAGAATCAACGTAATTGCCTTACGAATGAGGATGCTGCGGCGCTCTGATACCGCTCCCGAGGCGTCGTCCGTTCGCCCGGCGCGTGGCCGACGAGTTACACGAGGAGATGAAGCTTCCGGCACCATGATAAGGCTTTCTAAGCGTTCAGCTTTGAGGCCAATGCGCTCAGCTAGTTGGTTGATCAGCAACTCTCTATACACGCCGATGGGCAGCCGCGCGAGCAGTGGTTGGGTTAGTGCCGCGAGTCGTGACCGGCCATCTGCACTGGATAAATCAGCGCGGTTTTCAAGCTCACCGAGTAGAAAATCGGACAGTGGTTCAGCACGATCCATAAGCTTGCGAAAAGCGTTTGCCCCGCGAGCTCGAACCAGGGAGTCTGGGTCCTCCCCCTCAGGCAGAATCAGAAACTTGATTTCCACCTGGTCTCCGGCGTGTGGAAGGGTGGTCTCTAGTGCCTTCCAGGCAGCGGCTCTGCCTGCCCGATCACCGTCGAAACAAAAAATTATGCAGTCCGCTATACGAGTCAGTCGGCGTATGTGGTCCGTCGTGGTAGCCGTACCTAGGGTTGCTAGTGCTGGCACAATCCCATGTTGAGAGAGACTTGCGACGTCGAGATATCCCTCAACCACTAAGGCGATATTGGGGTGGCCCTCTTTTGCACTGACGTGTCTTGCCTCATGGAGGCCGTAGAGCGCCTGGCCTTTGTGAAAAACCGGAGTTTCAGGTGAGTTCAGATACTTGGGCTCCCCGTCGCCGAGCACCCGGCCTCCGAAGCCAATGATTCTTCCCCGCGGGTCCCGTATTGGGAACATAATCCGATCCCGAAACCGATCATACTGTCGTCCTTGCTCGTTTTTTATGATCAAACCCGCTTCGAGAAGGGTTTTTACCTGAACGTCATTACCTCCTAGGGCTTTGAGTAACGTATCCCACGAATCCGGGGCATAACCCATTGTGAAGCGATTTGCCGTCGTCCCATCAATACCCCTTTGCTTTAGATATTCGATAGCTGTTGGACTATCACGGAGCGCTGCTCTGTAGATTTGATCTGCCTCAGCGAGGATATCGTAGAGAGCAGTTTCGCGGCTGGTGTCGCGCACAGGTCCGTCGCTTGGGACTTCAAGTCCGAGCATCTCCGCGAGTGCCTCGACGGCGTCAACAAAGCTGAGGTTTTCATAATTCATCAGGAACCCGATAGAAGTTCCGTGCGCGCCGCATCCAAAACAGTGGTAAAACCCTTTCTGCGGGCTCACCGTGAAAGAGGGTGTCTTCTCGTCATGGAATGGGCAGACAGCCTTGTATTCCCTGCCTGCTTTTTTAAGCGTGATTCGTTCGCCAATCACCTCGACCACGTCGGCCCGTGCGATTAACTCGTCGATAAAAGATTGAGGAATCCGTCCGCTCATGGAGTTCCCTAGCATAACCTGTACGCGAGAGACTAGCGCTAAGCTTTCTATTGGCTGGTATTAGGATGGCTGAAGTCGCGAGCGAACCTGACCGGAGATTTTTCCAAGATCTGCTCTGCCATTCCCACGTTTTTTGATTTCTCCCATGACTCGGCCCATATCTTGTGGAGAGTTGGCGGATAAAGCTGTGATCACCTCATCGATCAGTGTAGTCGTCTCTTCTTCGCTCATGGGTTCCGGCAGATAGACTTTTAATACAGCGATCTCCGCATTTTCCTTGTCTACCAAATCGGTCCTCTTCCCTTTCTGGAACTGTTCGGCGGCTTCATACCGCTGTTTGACCATCTTCTCAAGAACCGTCTGCACGGCACTCTCATCTAATATTTCGCGGGAGTCTATTTCCCGCTGCTGGATAGCTGCCAATGCCATGCGTAGAGCGCTCACACGGCCCTTATCACCGGCGCGAAGCGCAGCCTTGACGTCTTCTTGGAGACGTTTTTTGAGAGTGATATGGGTGTTTGCAGACATGAACCTTGATCCCCAAGTCTATGAGGCACTCCTCAGGGGAGCTTGACTGGATCAGTATAGGCGACGACGCCTGGATAGTTGCCTCGACTGGCGTTTTATGTGACGTTTCACAGCCGCAGCTTTTTTTCTTTTGCGCTCCTGTGTCGGTTTCTCGTAGTACTCGCGCCGACGTAGTTCCGTGAGCACTCCAGCTTTCTCACAGGCGCGCTTGAAGCGCCGTAGGGCTGCGTCGAAGTGTTCACTTTCTCTTACACGTACACCTGGCATCGAGTTCTCTCAGTCAGCTGAGTTGCCGTCAACTGCGGGGCCAAAATAATAGGCCGGCACATGCCGGCACTGAATCGGCGGATGATATCCCTTAGGATTGTGTTCTGTAAAGAAGAGTTAGGATGTTTGCAGTGAAAGTTCTGGGTATAGAAACGAGTTGTGATGAGACGGGTGTGGCCGTTTACGAGCCTGGTGTCGGTCTACTTGCGGAAGCACTTTTCAGTCAGACGGAGCTTCATGCCCAATTTGGGGGTGTTGTTCCTGAACTCGCCTCCCGAGATCACATTGCGAAGCTCACCCCGATGATTTGCAATGTGCTTTCCGAGGCGGATCTCCGACTAACCGACCTCAGTGCTATTGCTTACACGGCCGGACCAGGACTAGTGGGAGCCCTTATGGTGGGGGGTTCGCTGGCAACTGGTTTGGCACTAGGTCTCGGAATTCCGGTCATTCCGGTTCACCATATGGAGGCCCATCTGTTGGCCGCATTACTTGAAGGCGATCCTCCAGAACTTCCCTTCATCGGGCTGCTTGTATCGGGAGGGCATACACTCCTCGTCGAAGCACAAGTGCTGGGCCAGTATCGCATCGTGGGCGAGACCTTGGACGATGCGGTCGGCGAGGCGTTCGACAAAATTGCTCGCCTTTTGTCTTTACCCTACCCTGGTGGCCCCGCGCTGGCTGCATTAGCTGAACGGGGAGATCCGTCGGCGTTTAAATTTCCGCGTCCCATGAGGAACAAGGGACTCGATTTTAGTTTCAGCGGACTAAAAACAGCGGTCAGACTCGCTTTAGAAAAAACAAAAAACTCTGACGGCGAGCTGGAGGAAAGTGTACGCGAGAATATTGCAGCTTCTTTTCAAGCTGCGGCAGTTGATTCTCTAGTGGAAAAGTGTCTCTGTGCGTTGGACGCCACCGGGCTTAAGAGATTGGTTGTTGCTGGTGGGGTTGGTGCTAATCAGAGACTCCGCGCGCAATTGAGGACGGCATGTGCCAAACGTGAGGTGTGCGTGCATTATCCTAGGCCCGCTTTATGCACAGATAATGGGGCAATGATTGCGTTTGCGGGCTGGTGTCGCCGAGAGCAGGCGCTGTCGGTACCAACGATAATCGCACGACCGCGCTGGTCCCTTAATGAACTTACGCCGATGCATTGAGTGAAATCGAATGGATAAAATTTTTCTTCGCCAACTGAAAGTGGATGCAGTTATCGGCATTTGGGAGTGGGAACGACGCGTTAAGCAAACCGTCAGTATCGACTTGGAGATAGGCACGGATGTAAAGGTGGCGGCTGCTGAGGATTCTATGGAGAAAACTCTCAGTTATAAGGATGTTGCCAAGCGATTACTCACCTTCGTGGGCGCCTCTGAATACCAACTTATAGAGTCATTGGCTGAGGCGGTTGCGCGGGTAATTATTGAGGAATTCGAGGTGCCGTGGGTCAAGGTGTCGGTCGCAAAGCCAGAGGCTATCAGAGGGAGTCAAGAGGTAGGAATCACTATTGAGCGTACCCCGGAGGACTATGCTGACTGAAGTCTTCGTCGGGCTCGGCAGCAACATCGATCCCGAACGTCACCTAACCGTTGCGCTTGAAAAGATCCGAGATTGTTTGACGCTAGTCGAGATATCTTCGGTATACCGGAATGCAGCAGTAGGGTTCGCTGGGGATGATTTCCTAAATTTGGTGATTCGGTTGCAGTGCACGATTGGCCCAGTTGCACTGGAGAAAATTCTGTCAGAGATTGAACGGGCTGGCGGTCGGCAGCGAACCAGTTCGTCCACTGGAGCGCAAGAGATAATGTCTAGAACTTTGGACCTAGATCTTCTGCTCTATGGTTCGGTTGTGGACCCTGACCTCGGTTTACCGCGGAGCGACGTGTTGCGTTACGCATTCGTCTTACGCCCTCTGGCCGAACTATCGCCCGAGTTGGTACATCCTGTTACCGGTCGGATTATGCGGGTCGAATGGGAGGCTGCCGCCGGCCAAAGCCCTCTCATGCAACCGCAACAAATATTCATGTCAGATCAAAGGGGGTCATTTTGAGTTATTTGTAAGCTATAGATTAGTTTCCCGCACCGTCACCGCCACCCATACCGCCACCGGGGCCCATGCCGCCACCGGGGCCCATACCGCCACCGGGGCCCATGCCGCCACCGGGGCCCATGCCGCCACCGGGGCCCATGCCGCCCATGCCAGATTGGGCGTGTGCGCTTTCGATTGGGGCAGTCCCTTTCAGTGCGATCACCGAAAGAGAGATTGTAATTACCGCTAACCAAAGCTTGGTATATGTAGAGATCATAATTTACGATGTTCCTTCTGTGTTCTTATCAGTTTGGTATTTATGGCAGACGGTGTAATCCCTGCCAACGTACCAACCCTCACACTCAGGTTAACGTTCAACAAGCACGTTGGTTGACATCGATTCGTCGGTGTCCTCTGGCCGTGAGAAAATTGGCCGTACTCCAAGAGGTTCTCTAAGAGCTCATGGTTCTTTCACCAGCCGATGCTTCGACCCCCATCGACCTTCAGAACCTGTCCGGTTATGTAAGGCGCGTCGCGCATGAGAAATAGGACAGCTGCAGCAATGTCTTCTGGTTCGCCGGGCCGCTTCAGCGGGATCTGTTGGATGATTTTGGCCTGAGCCTGTTCTGGCATCCCGGATTCCGGCCAGAGAATAGCTCCCGGTGAAATTCCATTGACTCTGATTTCTGGGCTCAAGTCCTTTGCAAGCGCCCGAGTGAGCATGCTGAGTCCAGCTTTGGCCGCACCATAAACCGAGTGATTTTTCAAAGGGCGTTGCGAGTGTACATCGACAATGTTAATGATAATGCCGCTTGTTTTACGGAGGTGGGGTAGTGCGGCTTGGCACAGAAACAGCGGGGCCTTGAGATTACTTCCGACGAGATCATCCCACTGTTCCTCCGTAATCGTCCCTAATGGGGTCGGGTAAAAGCTTGAGGCATTATTAATTAGTGCGTTGAGCCTACCCGTCTGGTCAATCACTCCTCTAATCATAGGGTCAAGATCGGCCATCTTTCTCAAGTCGCCATGTACCGTGAGAGCCGAATCTGATCGTTCGGCATTGAGTCGTGCAGCTAGTGCATCGGCTGCTTCAGCGCTTGCAAAATAGTGAATGGCAACATTGGCTCCGGCGCCGTGGAGCACTGTAGCTATGGCCGCGCCGATTCGCTTAGCTGCACCGGTAATGAGCACCCAACAGCCCTCTAGGGCGTCTTTATTTTTTGCCTCAACCACGGCGACTCCGGGCAGTAATAAGAACTCGTAAGGTTACACTAGACGACCCCTGAAGAGAGCGACTCAGTGTCTATACCCTTCCCAAAACCAGACGCACATGGATGCAATATTTCCCGCCGACTGAGTGAGCGTATACGTCAGGTGTTGGTTGCGAATGATGGCTGGTTGAGTTTTGAGCGCTACATGCACTGCGTACTCTACGATCCGGAATTCGGTTACTACCACAATGGAAGTGAGAAATTTGGTGCCGAGGGTGATTTCGTTACGGCCCCAGAGTTATCGGTACTGTTCGCTGAAGTGCTGGCAACCCAGGTCGCCGCAATTCTTACCCAACTAGATGATCCAGTAATTCTTGAGATCGGTGCCGGGACTGGTCGGCTTGCTGGGAACTTGAACGCCGCATTACGTGCTCAATCGGTGGGTGCACGCTATTGGGTGCTTGAGCCAAGCGCAGAACTTAGGGCTCGTCAGCAGGCACACCTTTCGGAATCTGGAGCGGAGATCCAATGGCTTGAGCAGCTGCCTACCGAGCCCCTTCAAGGTTTGATTTTAGCCAACGAGGTTCTAGACGCTTTTCCCACGGTCTGCTTCATCAAGCAGGGGGGTAAGGCTAGACCGCTGGGCGTGGTTTGGGCAAACGATGGCTTTACCTGGGCCACGGGCGAGCCGGAACAGGGCTTATCCGATTTGATTGCTGAGCTGGAGACCAGCCTTGGTTATGTTTTTCCCGAGGGGTTTCGGTCGGAGATATCGCCAACGATCCCTGCGTGGATTCAAAGCATTTCGTCCACTCTGGAAAAGGGGGCAGTTCTTACGATTGACTACGGTCTCACAGAACGAGAGTACTATCACCCGCAGCGCAACCAGGGGACGTTGTTGTGTCACTATCGCCATCGAGCCCATGCTGACCCGTTTCTATTGCCTGGATTACAAGACATCAGTGCGTGGGTTGATTTCAGCGCTTGCGCAAGAGCGGCAAAGAATGCTGGGCTGGACGTAGCGGGCTTTACGACTCAAGGGCAATTTTTAATCCACGGAGGGGCGGCAGAGCGATTGGGGCGTCTTGATGGAGCCACTGCGTTTCGCGCCGCGCAAGCTCTGAAGACTTTAGTTTTGCCGGGCGAGATGGGCGAACGTTTTAAGCTGTTATTGCTCAGTCGTGGTTTACAGCTCGATCCGCTGCCAGGTCGTGATTTCCGAGATCGCCTCTGATCAGAGCGTTCATTGAGCCCCACCTCTCGGTTGGAGCGCGCTAATGAATCAGTGTCAACCAACGTGCTTGTTGAACGTTATCTTGTGTGTGAGGGAGGGTACGTCGGCGAAGTCCGAGGGTTTACCATAGAGATGATTTAACTGCTGCTGGGTGCGTATTTTATGGTGTTCAATAGAGCCCGTTTCATACTGGGGATATGGTTATTCATAATCGTCAGCGTTCCTGCTTTGGGGCAAACCGGTGCAGGGGAGACTGGAGCCGTATCGCGTCCTTGGATGCTGGGGATATCAGTTCAGGCAGATGACCTTGACACGGATAGTCGGTATGCAACGTTCAACTGGCATGTAACGGAGAAAACATGGATATATTTTTCAGGCGGTACAAGCCGCTTCAAAAATAGTTTTGGCGAACTCACTACCAACTCATTTCTCGCTGGGTTTGATCGTCAGCTTGGTCAATTTGGGTTCAGTTTGGACGGTGAGCGTTGGGGGGATTCCGAGGAAGTTGAATCGACGGACGTGCGGGCAACCGCACACTTTGGTGGTGAACGGTACCGCTTCTATCTGGAGCTTGAGAACCGCCAGATCCATCTTTCTCCATCACTTCCAGACCGGGTTGATCTCGATGTAGATGGAGCCGGGATTGGACTCCGAATTCGCGTTAACCTCACGGATCGCTTGAGCCTTTCCCTTCGAGGGATAAATTATGATTACGAATGGTCTGCTCCGACCTTACAACCGGTCCGCCCAAATTTGCAGCTGACCTCTCAGCCCTTAAAGCGACAGAAATCACTAACCAGCCTATGCGCAAAAGCTACAACGCTCATCAACCGCTGTAGCCAAGTACAGAATTTTGTAAAACTGTTAGAACGACGTGATTCATATGTTCAGTCAACCCTCGCAAATAACAGTTTTCTCGATTCTGAACTATCGCTAAATATGGAATGGCAAGTTGGGACTAAGCTGCTCAATTTTAATGTAACGAAAGATAGGGCTATCGATCTGGAGCGTTCAGAATCGCACAGCATTGGTGCCAGTATTCTTTTCCCCATCAATTCCCGGGTTGATATGGAGCTTAGTCTGGGGCGGAGTGAATTCGATCTCTACGAGTCAAGTACCTACGGAGGCGTTTTCTTCCTGATCTACGGCGGCTGAATTAACTGGAGTTGTTGCCTAACGCACAGCGAATAGCCTCAATACGGCGTTCCCGGAGTTGTTTGCCTAATGCAGGGCCGGTAGAAGTGTTCTGGAGTTCCTCGCTACGCACTTTACGAGCTGCATTCAAGGCGGTACGTAGCACGTTGGCTTGAGGATAGGGCCTATCTTCTAAGCCTAAACGGCCGCGCGCGTCAGCTTCGCAGGCTAGTAAGAAGTCTTCGAATCGTTCTGGTCGCCTTATGGCATCGACCGTTTCTATAAGTTTGTACGCGGTACTTGGCTTGAGTTCTTTGGCTCGGTGGACTGTACCATGATGACGTGCAACTGCCACAGCAAGCTCACGAAAACGACGTGGTATAGGCAGTCGGCTGCAGAAGTGGCTTAGGATTTTCACTGACCGTTCTTCATGGCCTCGGTGCTTCGGTAAGATTTTTTTTGGTGTCCCAGCCTTTCCTAGATCGTGCGTGAGCGTAGCAAATCTTACCGCCACACTTTCCGAAAGGTTGGCAGACATTTTCAGGGCCATCAAGGTATGGATACCAGTATCGATTTCTGGATGCCATTCTGCTGGTTGAGGTATGCCAAAGAGGGCTTCTATCTCGGGGAATACGACTCCCAGCGCACCACACTCCCTAAGCACCTCAAAGTAGACCTCGGGATTTGGTTCAGCTAGCGCCTTTTCAGTTTCTTGCCAGACGCGGTCCGACTTGAGAGCATCCACTTCATTTTTCACTACCATGCTAACCATGAGTTCCATGGTTTCTGCCGCGACTGTAAAGCCAAGTTCTTTGAATCGGGCCGCGAACCGGGCGACTCTCAAAACTCGTAGGGGATCTTCCTCAAATGCTTCCGAAACATGACGAAGAAAGCCGTCTTTCAGATCTTTCTGACCACCGTACGGATCAATTAGTACGCCCTCAGGATCTCGCGCCATTGCGTTGATGGTGAGGTCCCGCCTCCCCAGGTCCTCTTCCAGAGAGACCTCTCCGGAGGTATCAAAACTAAAACCATGATAGCCAGGACCAACTTTGCGTTCGGTGCGTGCCAGTGCGTACTGTTCTCCTGTCTCGGGATGCAGAAAAACCGGAAAATCTTTACCGACGGGCTTGTAGCCATGTCGCAGAAGTTCTTCGGCACTGCCACCGACCACAACCCAATCGCGCTCGTGTACTACGCGCTTTAGCAGCGTGTCCCGAACCGCACCACCAACTTCAAAGACCTTCATAAACGCATAATACCGTAGGCGCAGCGCGTGCTATGGTCCCGGAGATGCGATCTCTCCCGTTTCTAATAGTGATCCTGTGCGCTAGCTTCTCCTCAGGATGCTCCTTGCCCTACTACTGGCAAGCTGTTGGAGGACAATTAGAGGTACTTCGAAAGAGAACTCCCATAGAGGAAATCCTTAAAAGCCCTGATGCTAGTCCAGAGACGCGAGAAACATTGCGCCAGGTTCTCGAAATCCGAAGATTTGCGACGACTGTGCTTGGTCTACCGGACAATGGAAGTTACAGCACCTACGTTGATCTCGGGCGCTCGTACGTGGTGTGGAACGTGGTAGCAGCGAAAGAGTTTTCGGTCGAGCCAATAACCTGGTGTTTTCTCGTTGCCGGTTGCGTGAGCTACCGCGGATATTTTGATGAGCAGGCTGCTTACCGTCTCTCAACTCGCCTTGAGGCCGATGGCTTGGATACCGTTGTGGGCGGGGTAACAGCGTATTCAACTTTGGGCTACTTTGCCGATCCGATTCTCAATACTATGATCACGAACGGTGAGCAAACTATCGCAGGACTCTTAATTCACGAACTTGCCCATCAAAGAGTTTATTTTGAGGATGATAGTGAACTGAATGAGGCATTTGCGACTGCGGTGGAAGAGTACGGTACTGAGTTATGGTTAATGCGTGCTGGAAAGCTTAGTGAGCTTGCAGAATATCGGGAGCGTATACAGAGGCGAGCGGATTTCAGTAGGCTCGTGAGTGACCAACAGGAGAGACTGCGTGAGGTTTTCGCACGCACGGATTCTGCTGAGGCAAAACGGACTGCTAAGCAGGCTGCATTTGATCTAATGAGAAAGGAATATGAGGTACTAAAGCAAACGTGGGGAGGGGCGACAGACTACGATCTTTGGTTTGCGCGTCCGTTAAACAACGCACACCTCGCATCTTTTTCAACCTACGGGCGTTGGTTACCCGGAATGCGCAGCTTCTTGGAAGCGCTAGGCCTCGAAGGGTTCTATGGAGAGATGGAGGTTTTGGGGAAGCTGAGTTCGAGCGAGCGTCGTGTGCGGCTCCAAGAGTGGTTTGACACACAGGGGGTTGGTGCCGATTCTGATTACTAAGGTGATGGCTGGTCTCCGTAATTTCCGAGACTAAACATTAATTACCAGTGTGTATCAGCGCATAAGTATCAAGACGCCACGGTTTCGTCGAGAGACTTGTAGAATGACTGAGCGTGCGCCTTCAACAATTTCCTGTGCTGCATCCACGGATCGAACTCGCTGTCGGTTAATGTGGGTGATGATGTCCCCAGTTCGCAAGCCTCGTAAGAAGGCAGTACTTCCAGGTTCAACCAGAGTTGCTAAGACACCTCCCAGGCCATTGAAATCTGCTCTCGACTCATCGTTGGTTGCAAACTCAGCGCCTTCAAATACCGGGTCAATTTCAGCAAGCTGCGTTGGTTGCGCTGGTTCTACTCCCGGGGGCTGAAGTTCACCCAACGCGGCCGTCACTGTGCGTTGGTTCCCTTCACGAACATAACCAACCGTCACCTCATCACCTGGGCGCATTAGACCGATTACATTCCTGAGCCCCCCGGGGTCTTCGACGGGGTTGCCATCAACGCTAACGATGACGTCGCCGATCTGAAGACCAGCTGCTTCTGCCGCAGAGTCTGAAGCGACAACCGTCACCAGTGCACCGGACGTGCTATCAAGGTCATAACTATCGGCAATTTCGGGAGTCACAGTGGCTATGCTGACACCTAGAAGCCCGCGGCGCACGCCGCCGAAAGCCACGATCTGATCCATAATGGTGCGCGCCATGTTGACTGGAATCGCGAATCCAATCCCGATGTTTCCACCCGTACGAGAGAAAATAGCAGTGTTAATGCCTACCAACTCTCCTCTGAGATTGACCAGTGCGCCACCCGAATTGCCTGGATTGATGGACGCGTCAGTTTGAATGAAGTCTTCGTAGCCTTCCGGATTGATGCCCGTCCGTCCTAGCCCGCTGACGATTCCCGAGGTTACGGTGTGGCGGAGCCGAAACGGGTTGCCGATTGCGAGCACGAAGTCTCCAACTCGAAGTCCCTCAGAGTTGCCTAGAGGCATTTCGGAAAGGTCATCCGGGGCGACTTGCAGTACGGCGATATCAGATCCGGCATCTGAGCCAACGACTGTGGCATTTAGGGTGCGATCATCAATCAGTGCGACAGTAATTTCGTCAGCATTCTCGATGACATGATTGTTGGTCAAAATGTATCCGTTCGCCGCGTCGACGATAACGCCGGAACCCGCACTCTGTACCTCGCGTCTGTTATTTGGTGGGAAGAACCGCCGCCACTCTGGAGATTGTGAGAATGCATTCCCACCTTCTACACTGCCTTGCACAGATATATTCACCACCGCTGGTGCGACTTGGTCGATGATGGGCGCGAGACTTGGCAATTCTTGATTACCGATGCTTGGGGGTAATGTTTGTCCATGTGCATAATCAACCATCAGCACCAGATAAAGGCCAAAGCACAAGTTGGCTAGCAACTTGTTAATCGGGTGAGTTCTAAAAAAATCGGTTACGTTCATACACTCGGTCCCTCTAAAAGTTCTGTCCGGCCTGATCAGTGTCTAGAGTAACAAGCAACCACTTAGTTACATGTTTAAGATGTTCTATTGACAGATAAGTTCCACACTCAACAGATTAAGGCCTCACACTCTAGGTAGTGTACAACTCTGTAGATCAATCAGCCGAATTTGATTTCGAAAGGAATTTTCAGTTGCCACAGAGATGGGGGAACGGCCAGCAATTTTCAAGACTTGCAGTTGAAAAGGAGTGCTGTAACAAGTTTGGCCTGTATTTAAGTCTGTGAATATCCTGTTGTTTGTGCGGGGATGATGTGGGGATATATAACACAAGATATTGTGATTTAAGGAATTATAAAAAAATGATCCGTGTTCTTAAAATAATTTCGACAAGATCAAAGGTTATTTTCATAACTACATGTTATATATGTAATTATTAACCAATACGAGTTTGACGTAACCTCTTGACACACGCCCCGTAGACGCCTAACCTACGGGGCCAGTGGCACAACATCTTGTGTTACTGGTTTTCGCTAGAAATAGATGAAACGGGCGGCTTGAAGCCAGCCGAGGGGATGGTTTTGCCGCGAAAAAGTGCTGTCGAATTTGGAGTTAAGGGGGGGTCAGCACAAATGAAATCAGCGCTTGAGCTGAATGCTACAAAAGTTGCGGAGCTATCTCTGCAAGAGGCATCTCAAAGTATTTGGGATACAAAGTATCGTCTTCGAACTAAGTCCGGTGAACCTGTGGATAGGGATATTCAGGAGACCTATGAGAGGGTTGCACGAGCGCTGGCAGATGTGGAAGACGAATCCCGGCGTGACTACTGGTATGAGCAGTTTGTTTGGGCGCTACAGCAGGGGGCAATTCCGGCGGGACGCATCGTATCTAATGCCGGTGCAGGCGCGCATAAGCCAGCGACCTCCACAATCAACTGTACTGTTTCAGGAACCGTTGAGGATTCTATGCACCAAATTCTGGACAAGGTTCATGAAGCCGGATTGACGCTCAAAGCGGGGTGTGGGATTGGTTATGAGTTCTCGACGCTAAGGCCCCGAGGCGCTTATGTATCTGGTGCCGGTGCATATACTTCTGGACCCCTATCCTTCATGGATATCTACGACAAGATGTGCTTCACGGTGTCTTCGGCAGGTGGGCGGCGAGGAGCTCAGATGGGGACTTTCGATGTTGGGCATCCAGACGCGATGGAGTTTATCCGTTCAAAGCGAGAGGATGGCCGTCTACGGCAATTCAATCTGTCCCTCCTGATTACCGATGATTTTATGCAGGCCGTTAAGGAAGATCGGCCATGGCCGCTTGCTTTCCCGGTTACTCAAAAAGAGGTGGATGAAGACGAGATTGATCTGGATGATGAAGAGCAGGTGGTCTGGAGAGAGTGGTCGGTACAAGACCAGTACGTTCGAAACGATAGTGGACTTATCGCGTGTCGGGTCTATAAAACGATTCCAGCTCGGCGGATGTGGGACGTCATCATGTCCTCGACTTATGATTTTGCGGAGCCCGGCTTCGTGCTGATCGATAGGGTTAATGAGCTAAATAACAATTGGTGGTGCGAGAATATTAGGGCCACTAATCCTTGTGGTGAGCAGCCGTTGCCGGCTTATGGGGCATGCCTCCTGGGCTCGGTTAACCTAACGAAATTTGTTATTGATCCGTTCACCGATGAAGCGCGCTTCGATTGGGAAGGGTACCGTGAAGTTGTTCGTGTATTTACTCGAATGCTGGATAACGTCGTCGAGATTAATGGGTTGCCATTGACTGCCCAACGCGAGGAGATTCTGAGAAAACGTCGGCATGGAATGGGATTTCTGGGACTTGGGTCAACTCTTACGCTATTAAGAATGCGTTATGGATCACCGGAATCTGTGCAATTTACCGAAGATGTTGCCCGAGAGCTGGCTATCTCAGGCTGGGAAATGGGACTGGAGCTTGCCAGGGAGAAAGGTCCCGCACCTATTTTAGCGGAGTCGTTCAAGGTTACAGAGGACATGCTTCGCAAGAGGCCAGCCATGGAAGTGGATGGTTGGCGAGTGGGCGACAGTATTCCAGGACGGATTTTGCATGCTCGTTACAGCCACTACATGAATAAAGTAGCTGAAGTGGCTCCGGACCTGGTAGAAAAACTCGCAAAGGAAGGCGCTAGATTTACTCATCATAGTTCTATCGCGCCCACGGGAACCATTGCTCTTTCATTGGCAAACAATGCCAGTAATGGAATAGAGCCGTCTTTCGCTCATCACTATTTTCGGAACGTAATTAGGGAAGGGAAAAAGACAAAGGAAAAGGTGGGTGTTTTCTCCTTTGAACTTCTTGCTTATCGAGAATTGATCAACCCTGATGCAAACCCAGATTCCGCTGATTCAGCAGAGTCTATGCCGGATTATTTTGTGAGTTCAGAGGACATTACTCCGAGAGAGCATGTAGATATACAAGCGGCTGCTCAAACTTGGGTAGATTCCTCTATTTCGAAGACAGCGAACGTTCCAGCTGACTATCCGTACGAGGAGTTCAAGGATATTTATCTATATTCCTACGAGAAGGGTCTGAAGGGGTGTACTACTTTTCGTTTTAATCCCGAAGCCTTCCAGGGCGTACTCGTAAAGGAAAAAGACTTAAAAAACACGACATATCGGTTCACATTAGAGAACGGGAGTGTTGTGGAAGCAAAGGGCGACGATGAAATTTCGTATGACGGTGAGGTGCATACTGCGGCAAATCTCTTTGATGCTCTAAAAGAAGGGTATTACGGGAAACTTTAATTTCATGGAAGACAATACACAGAAGGCTTTTAAAAATATCAAGCGGGATAAGGTGGTTTTCTGGAGGGCTGAGGCTAGTGACTTGAAATGGCTGAGGCCTGTTCAAAAGGTTACTCAACAATCAGTGCCATGCGAACTATGGAGACCGAGGCAACAGGAAGATCAGTAATGTCGCGTATAGAGGTGGAAGACAAAATAGTGAAGTACAGCGTCACGCAAGATGGGGCAGGCGCTGACTTAGCGTCGACGCCACCATCAGTAACGGAGCAGAGTTCCGAGGAAGCGAAAGTTATCCGGATGCATGAGAAGCTTGAGCGTCCGGAGGTGCTTATTGGGTCTACCTATAAGGTGAAAACACCTGTAGCCGAACACGCGATGTACGTAACAATCAACGATATCGTTCTCAACCAAGGCACCGAATACGAGAAGCGACGACCATTCGAGATTTTTATCAACTCGAAAAACCTGGACCATTATCAGTGGATCGTCGCTCTGACTCGAATTATGTCTGCTGTATTCCGTAAAGGTGGGGACGTCACGTTTCTTGTTGAAGAACTCAAAGAGGTATTTGATCCTCGGGGAGGTTACTGGCAACCTGGAGGGATATTCATGCCCTCCATTATCGCGGAACTCGGGTACATCGTAGAACGACACCTCATTGAAATTGGTCTTCTAAAACCGGTAGAACTTGATGAAGAACAGCAAAAAGTAATTGAAGGGAAGCGAGCTGATTTTGAAGCTCGTGATGGGCAAAAGGATGCCTTTGCAGAGAATAAATTTCCGGAGGGAGCGCAACTTTGCGGTAAGTGCAACACGGCAGCAAGTGTAATGTTGGATGGTTGTTTGACTTGTTTGAACTGTGGGTACTCCAAATGCGGCTGATATTAGCGTGAACAAACGATATTTGCCGTTTTAGTATTTTGTTGATCCGCCGTTGGTCCGCCCTTTAACTTTCGAAAGTAGGGCGGACCTTTTTTTAGCAAGCATTTCCAGACAAATCTCTGGGAATTCTGCGTGCGGAAAACGTAGAATGAGAAGGTTCTTTCTGTAAGAGTAGCAACTCTGTGACGCTTAATATCCCTGATTTTTCATCCCTACAAATACTTGTTGCTGGTGATGCGATGCTGGACGAGTACTGCTTTGGGGATACAGGACGTATATCACCAGAAGCACCAGTACCCGTGGTCAAAACTAACAGAAGCGAGCAGAGGCCGGGGGGTGCGGCTAACGTTGCGTATAACATTGCTGCACTAGGATCCTCCACCCATCTGGTGGCAGTAGTAGGGGCTGATATTCATGGACAGGAATTGGCAGAACTTCTCACCGCCAGTAATGTAGAGTGCCATTTTCTTCAGACTAGCGATGCCCCGACTATCCATAAGCTGCGGGTATTATCTCGTAATCAACAACTCATTCGGCTGGATTCTGAAGAAGCTTTTATCAGTCATGGAGAGGCTTTTGCCAATCTGTTTGTAGAGTTGTTGACGGATACAAATGTGGTTGTGCTATCCGATTATGGTAAAGGCTCGCTTAGCCAGGTTGAACAACTAATTGCCTCATCGAATGCCGCAGCGGTACCTGTTTTGGTTGACCCTAAGGGTTCGGAATTTTATCGCTATAAAGGTGCGACCGTTTTGACGCCAAACGAGGGTGAGTTTGCATCCGTAGTTGGAAGCTGGGGCACGGAGAATGGATTTCTTTCACTAGGGGAAGCTCTGCGGGATGATCTTGATTTGGAAGCGCTACTCGTAACTCGAGGGGAGAATGGCCTAACTCTATTTGCACGGGGGGAACAGGCCGTATCTTTCCTCGCGGAGGCACGTGAAGTGTTCGATGTTACGGGTGCTGGGGACACGGTCATCAGTTTGATGGCTGCTGGTATTGGTTGTGGATTAAACCTTGAAGAGGCAGCGGCTCTTGCAAATCTTGGCGCTGGACTTGTTGTGCGAAAAATTGGTGTCGCGAGTGTAAGCACATCGGAGATTAGAATGGCATTACATCGCAAGGGAACCGGTGGTTGGGGCCTTGTGAGCGCCGATGAGCTAGAGTCGTTAGTAAAGGAGGCGCAAACATGCGGTGAGCGTGTTGTCATGACGAATGGGTGTTTTGATATTCTCCATGCTGGGCATGTAAGTTATTTGGAGGAAGCGAAGGCACTCGGTAATCGTCTGATTGTGGCGGTCAACGATGATGATTCTGTTACGCGGCTGAAAGGTAATTCACGACCTATTAACTCGCTTGCGGATCGAATGACGGTGCTTGCCGGTTTGGCGGCTGTAGACTGGGTTGTGGCCTTTTCGGCAGATACGCCTGCAGAGCTAGTTTCAAGACTTTTACCGGACGTCTTGGTTAAAGGTGGAGACTATCAAGCCGACGAGATTGTCGGTGGTAAGGCCGTTATTCAAAATGGTGGTGAAGTACGAATTCTTAGCTTACAGGAAGGTTTGTCTACGAGTGCGATGATCGAATCGATCCGTAAGACTTAAGTTATTCTTCCAGCCAGCCGTTGATTTCCTCAAAATCTCCGATATTTAAGCTTCCAGCCGCTAGCTTGAGTCGCAAGACGTTCAGAATGTAGTCATATCGACTCCTGGCATAAGAGGTTTCTGCTTGCCTTAGATTGTTTTGAGACACGAGTACGTCGACCGTCGTTCTGGTACCTACTTCGAAGCCTGCTTCGGTCGCTAGTAACGCAGTCTGTGATGATTCGACGGCCTGGCGAAGAGCTCTGACCCGAGAAATTTCGGAGATGACGCTCAAATAGGCGTCTCGCGTCTCGCGTTCTGTGGCTCGTGCAACTTGTTCTAATGCTTCTAGTGAAGCGCGGTGTACATAAACAGATTGCTGAATCCGAGATGAATTAAAACCACCTGAATAAAGTGGAATGCTGAAGTTAAGCGCTACTCCATAGCTTTCGGAGTTGCTACGTGAGGGGGTTTCTTGAAGCGGACAAGGCCCACTCTCATAGCATGGTGCATTATTGAGTAAGTTGTTAATCCGAGTGGTTCTGTTACCTGATTCACCGAGGGTTGCTGACAGACTTAAAGTAGGTAGCCGAAAGCTGCGTTCGATAGCGATGTCGTCGAGAGTAATGTCAGAAGCTATCCGACTTGAGATCAATGGTAGATTCTGGTCCAGTGCGGTTTGAACCCAGGCCTCGGCGTTAGCGGGGTCGGGTCGAAGTAGAGGGATTTCCTCAGCAGGCCCTGCAAGGTCTACAATCGATACGCCAATAATTTCGCGTAGGAATTCTTGCGTGGTAGCAAGGTTTTGCCGGGCTCCTATTTCCGCGGCAATGGCCAGATCGAATCCGGCTTGCGCTTCCTGTACATCGGTGACAGCAATAAGCCCGACCTCGAAACGGCGTTCTGCCTGCTCCAACTGGCGACCAATGGCTTCCCGTGCCGCTACCTCGGACGCTAGTGTGTCCTCTGCGGCTAAAACTAGGAAGTATGTGGTCGCAACTCGAACAAGCAAATCCTGACGGGCAACTTGGTAGTCTGTTTCGGCTTGGGCGAGATGTTTGTCGGCTTGCTTCAGGGCCAAAAACTGGCCCCAATCAAATACGGTCTGTGTCAACCGAACATTGAAATTTGAGCTGCTTCGATCTACTTCCGTACTGATGATGTCCGGATCCGGTTCTCCGGTCGCGAAACTAGTAGGACGGTTAGGATCTTTTGAATATTGAGACGATGAGCCTGCTGAAAAAGTTAACCATGGCAGTACTGCGCTACGTGCTTGAGGTTTTACTTCTAATCTCGCAAGGTAATTCGCTTCGGCCCCACGCATGATCGGGTCATATTCCAAAGCGCTTTGATAAATGTCTAACAAATCCTCCGCTACTGTCTGCGAAGCTGCGCATGTGAGTAAACTAATTAAGATGCATAAGCGATTTATGTAATGACTCATGGTGGACCTACCATTTAGTTAGTTATGTCAACTTGGACTCTAAAACCGGAGAACGGAATCTACTCAGGTATCAAAAATTGGCTCGGTTTGTGTTTTATCCATAAACCAACCCATTGGTAATAAGTCTTCTAGGATTAAGTAGAGACTTGGGACCAGGAATAGGGTCATCATAGTGGCGAATAGCACACCCCAGCCCAGGGAGATGGCCATGGGGACAACGAAAGCTGTATTTGGATTATTAGATAACATCAGGGGAACTAAGCCCACAAAAGTGGTTAACGAGGTAAGCAAAATAGGTCGAAATCTGACGATACCAGCACGCACTGTTGCCTCGTTGATCGATACGCCCTGTCTGCGCAATCTGTTGATGTAATGCACCATCACCAAGCTTGCGTTTACA
>JAZAGZ010000084.1:0-9606 GCA_036231525.1 Pseudomonadota bacterium
GCTTGGCTTTCTTGTCGGGACTACGTAACTCCGGAAGATATCCAATCTGTGGCACATGATGTGTTGCGACACCGGATTCTGCTTAGCTTCGAAGCGGAGGCTGCCGGGCAAACGCCAGACCAGATAGTTGACATGCTTGTCTCTCGGATCGGAGTTCCGTGACAAGCGGAGCGCCAGCGACCGTGTCCTCACCGGCGCGAATTGAGCTGGCTGAACTCATTGGGCTCAAGCAATCTGGGGAGTCCCTTCGTGTTGGCGCATCACGCGTGCGTGCATTGGACGCTGGGGGACACATATCTCGTTTCAAAGGTCGAGGTGTCGAATTTGACGAAGCCCGTCCTTATGAGCCCGGTGACGATTTGCGTACCATTGACTGGCGCGTTACTGCGCGCACAGGGAAACCTCATACCAAGGTTTTTCGGGAGGAACGGGATCGTCCTGTCTTCATCTGGCTCGATCTTCGCAAGTCAATGATGTTTGCTACCAAAGGCGCCTACAAGGCAGTAAGGGCTGCTCAAACCGCCGCCCTTGTAGCGTGGAGTGCTGTGGCTAACGGTGATCGCCTCGGTGGATTGGTTTTCTCCGAGCGCGAACACGTAGAACTCAGACCATGTCTCGGGCATCGTGCCGCACTGAGATTCTTCCGCGTGCTTACTGAGCCCACTTTTTGGATGTCTGCGGGGCAAGATATGCAGACTCCCGAGACACAGCGCTCTCTTTTACGGCTGATGAGGGTCGCACGACCCGGCAGCCAGATTTTTTTACTCAGTGATTTTCGCTCACTTCCAGATTCGTTTGAAAGTAATCTCCGGCAACTAGCCCGCCACAGCGACGTGTCCTTAGCGCAATTCTTTGACCCTCTGGAAAGCACTCTTCCCCCCCCTGGTCGGTATCGTGTTCATATGGGAAACCGATCAGTGGCTATCGACACTGAGAACGTTCGATCCCGGGAGACCTATCATGATCGCTTTCAGGCCATCCGGGCACCTCTTGAGAATCTCTCTCGTCTCCCTGGAGTTCAGTTGCTAGAGTGTTCCACTGCTATAGATCCTTACAGTGTGCTTACGAGACACTTCAAAGACCGATGAATCCGAGCTTCGATCCAACTCAGATACCATTGCGGGATATCCACCTTCCGGAGGCCGTTGCTTGGTGGCCTCTGGCGTTTGGGTGGTGGTTTCTTGGCGGGCTGGTATTTATTGCGATTTCATCATTGGCGATACGTTTTTATGCCACGCGTCGTCACCGTGCTGCTGGTCGGGAGTTGCGAAAGGCTATCGGAGGGCTGCGCGCAGGCGAGGAGCCTGTTTACTGTGCCCAGAGAATATCGATCACATTGAGACGTTTCGCGATGACGGTAAGCGGTGATCCGGATCGAGTGGCAGGTTTAGTTGGAGAGGGCTGGGTCTCGTTCCTGGATACCTGCTGGAAACAGACGGGGTTCACCCGCGGTGCTGGGCGTCTGCTGTTATCAGCTCCTTACACGAAAGTTGGGAGCCTTGAGAGCGAACGCTGCCTGGAGTTGGGAGAGCTCTGCATTGCTTGGGTCAAGGCGCAGCCGGTGAGAATCTGAGGTGACGTGGTATTTCGCATGGTGGTGGATTTTGTTGGGATTGCCTATCCCATGGCTGGTTCGGCGATGGTCAAATGTTGACCCAATTGATCGTGATGCTGCGTTGAAAGTTCCTGATCCCGGCGAGTTTATCGGACTAACGGGTGCCGGCGCTGCCATCGGTCGTCCGGCTGGGGGGCTCCTGTTGCTATGGTGCATATGGGCACTTGTTCTCATTGCAGCCGCGAGGCCGCAATACATTGGTGAGCCGACCGCACTTCCTGTAACAGGCCGTGATCTCCTAGTTGCGGTTGATTTATCGGGCAGCATGGAGGAACAAGATTTTCAACTTGGCGGAGAGTGGGTGGATAGACTGACCGCCACCAAATCTGTTGCGAGAGAATTTATTGAGCGACGCGTAGGGGATCGTATCGGGCTCATTCTTTTTGGTCGCGAAACTTATCTGCAAACACCACTGACCTTTGATCGCGATACGGTGAAGACGTTGTTGGATGAGGCTGTAATCGGATTAGCTGGAAAGGAAACGGCAATTGGTGATGCAATCGGTCTCGGTATCAAGACGCTTACCGACGCAGGCATTGATGAGAATCGTCGTGTGCTGATTCTGTTGACCGATGGTGCGAATACGGCCGGGGCGGTTGATCCTCTCAAGGCGGCTGATCTTGCACGGGACCGCGGAATGGTGATTTACACCGTAGGAATTGGTGCCGATGCTTTGATGGTGCGATCTTTGTTCGGAGTTCGCCAGATCAACCCCTCTGCGGATTTAGATGAGCAGACGCTAGCAACCATAGCTGAGGGAACTGGGGGGGTTTATTTTCGAGCTCGTGATACAGAAGAGCTCCAACGCATCTACTCAATGTTGGATGAGCTGGAACCTGCCGCGGGTGAGGAAGAGGGGTTCAGGCCCATCACGGAGTACTTCTACTGGCCTTTAGGCCTGGCATTGTGTTTGGGTCTTGCGTGGGCCATTGTCAGCATCCGTCAGGGGATGGGTAGTTCGAATCTGGAGACTCCCCTTGGCTGAATTTCACTTCATACGACCCTTTTGGTTGATTGTCTTCCCGTTTGGGGTTTGGCTTATTTGGAAAATTACCGGCGGTGGAGGATCTTTAGGGCGTTGGCAGGCGTTTGTGGATAAGGCCTTACAACCCTACGTGCTTACGAGCTTTGATTCAGGCTTAAGTCAGTATCGCTGGTTGGCTGGTGGTGCTTTAGCAGCCTGGCTACTAGCGACACTGGCTTTGGCTGGACCCACTTGGGAGCGTCTGCCGGTACCAGCGTTTCGTTCCGAGGAAGCACTTGTCATCGCACTTGATCTATCCAGATCAATGGATGCTGGTGACATTGAACCGAGCCGTTTAGAGCGCGCTAAACTGAAACTATTGTCATTACTAGAGCGTCGCGATACAGGCCAAACTGGTTTAGTCGTCTTCTCTGCCCACGCCTTTACTGTGACGCCACTCACCTCCGACACTCAAACTATTTCAGCGCTAGTATCAAGTTTATCTAGTGACATTATGCCGAGTCGTGGAAGCTACCCGGAGGTGGGAGTTAGTCGAGCCGTTCAACTCATGCGCCATACTGGGATTAATCGGGGGGAAATTCTTCTCGTCACTGATTCTGAGGTTTCTCCGGGGATGATGGATCTAGCCCGCGAGATTCAAATTGATGGACTTAAGCTTCACGTGCTCGCGGTTGGCACAGCAGAGGGGAGCCCTATAGCTCAGCGAGGCGGGGGGTTTTTAAGCGACAATACGGGTCAAGTCGTCGTTACTCGCGTTAATTCGGTGGCTTTGCAGAGACTCGCAGATCTTGGTGGTGGGCGGTTCGCGAACCTGACACCCGATGACCGGGATCTGGATTATCTTTTTTCCGACACGCCTCTGGTTGGGGATGGAGCTTTGTCAGAGCCTGGGGAATTTCAAACGGACGTCTGGCGTGATCAAGGCCCGTGGCTGGTATTACTGTTGCTGCCATTTGTGGCAGCTGCCTTTAGGCGTGGATGGGTTCTTATATTGTTTTTTGCGATTTTGTTGCCCATTCCACAAGCACATGCTCTAACTTGGACTGACTTATGGAAACGTCCCGATCAGCAGGGAGAGGCGGCGTTCCAAGCCGAGGAGCATGAGCGTGCCAGCGAGCTTTTCCGGGATCCTGAATGGCGTGCAGTAGCGCAGTATCGGGCGGGTGACTATGAGGCTAGTGCCGAGACGTTAGGTGGCATCGAAACGCCAGACGCTCATTACAATCGAGGTAACTCATTAGCCCGGAGAGGATCTATTCCTGAGGCGATCCAAGCCTATGAACGTGCGCTTGAACTTGACCCGAACCATGAAGATGCGTGGTTCAATCGTGATCTTTTGTTACAGCAACCTCCTCAGGATTCGGAGAGTCAGAGTGGGGATCAAGGCCAGGATTCTGAGCAGAATCTTTCCGATGAAAGTTCTCAGAGTGATTCACAGGGAGATTCGCAGGAGTCTCAGCAAGGGGTGGAGCCACAAAATGCACAGGCGTCCGAGCCTGAGGATCCACAGGCCACCGGACAGGTCGCAGAATCAGACCCTGAGGGAACCCCGGCTGAGGATTCTCCTATGCCTAGCCCCGGTGAGCTTGAAGAATGGGCATCCGAGCAGGCAGCAGAGCAATGGCTCAGACGAATACCCGAGGATCCAGGCGGTCTCTTGCGGCGCAAGTTTCTCTACCAATACCAGCGTCTCGGTATAGATCAGGATGGGAACTACGTTTGGCCGGGGGACGAGGCGCAACCGTGGTGAGACTGAAGGGACTTATTGGTATTTTCTGTGGATTGTTTGCTGCAACTTTTCTCTGTGCGCAAGAAGTTCGATTGAGTGCCAGTACAGATCGTTCAACGGTCAGCGAGAATGAATCGTTTACTTTCGTTCTGCTTATGGAGGGTAGGGTTAACGGTGAACCTGACTTGACTCCTCTTTCTAGAGAGTTCGAGATCCTTCAGCGTTCCAGAAATACTAGTATTCAGATGGTGGGAGGGCAAACGAACCAAGTCACGGAGTGGCGTTTGCAATTAATGCCGCGCATAGCAGGCTCAATCACGATTCCTCCCCTCGAACTGGGAGGTTTCTTATCCAACTCAGTGCAACTTGAGGTGCTTCCAGCCGTCGCAGCTGATACTCCCGGGGACATCTTTATGGAGGTTGAGGTAACTCCCTCAACGGCCTACGTCCAGTCTCAGGTGATCTACACACTAAGACTCTTTCGGGCAGTAAGCATAGGACGCTCCAGCCTGACAGCACCAGAGGTGGTTGGGGGAGAAGTGATCATCGAACCTATTGGCGAAGATCGAGAGTATCAAACTGTACGTGACGGGCGGAATTTTGTTGTTTTAGAGCGTAACTATGCAATATTTCCTCAGATGGCCGGCGACCTCACCATTGAGCCGGCTACTTTCGAAACGGTTGTGATAACGGCGTCCGGGTTTTCAAGCCTACAGCGGTTTCGTTCCAATAACCTAGCATTAAGGGTTCGGCCGGTAGTTCCTCCCCCACCAGAGCACCCGGATGCGACCTGGGTACCTGCACGTAACTTAACTTTTACGGAGAGTTGGAGCAGTGAGCCTAGCGAGTTCACGCTCGGAATTCCGCAGACCCGCACGTTGATGATTGCAGCTGAGGGTGTACTTGAAACTCAGCTTCCCGAGCTGATTTTAGGTCAGACGGAAGGTGTTAAGCAGTACTCTGATCAACCCGAACTCAGTCGGGATAGTGCCTCCGGGGGTATACAGTCGGTGCGAACGGAACGCTTTGCCGTCATCGCACAATCGGTGGGCGAGGTGACGATTCCTGTCGTTGAGTTGCCTTGGTTCAATGTAGTTGAAGAGGTCTGGGAGGTAGCTCGTGTTAACTCTCGCAGGATAGCAGTTCTTGATAATCAGGATGAGTTTGTAGAACGCGCAGTACAAAACCCGGTGGAGTCGGCATCTCCCTCTGTTGTCGCTGGAAACGAACGTTTGTGGCAAGGAGTGAGTGCAGCGCTTTTGGTTGCTTGGCTTTTGACGGTGGCGTTTTTACGTTCTAGTGGGCGTGGCAGCAAACCTATCTCCACAAACACGGTTGCGGAAACCCCTCAAAAAGCAAATCAGCGGCAATTGGTTCGAGGGATTCGTAGCGCCTGTGCGAATAACGATGCGGAGACGGCGCGGGATTTGTTGCTGGAGTGGGCTGAACAGTTTTTGCCTAACGCGCCAAAAATACTTGGACACGTAGCTGCCGAAGTTCCAGATGATATTGCTAGGGCTGTTGTTGATCTGGAGAGAAGCCTATATGGCCCCAGTTCTGATGGCTGGGATGGCGGAGCATTAGCCAACGCGCTCACACAACTGGGTTCGCTGACGAGAAGCGGTGAAGAAACACCCGAAGAGGTGTTGCAACCGTTGTATCGGTAAAGACTCTCTTCGAGAGACCTTGGGTAGATTACCAGTGCCCAATATTTTCCATGGAGGACCATGGTTCAGTAATAGCTAGTGGTTCGCCCTTCTGTAGAAGCTCTACCGAGATGTTGTCCGGCGAACGAATAAAAGCCATACGCCCATCTCGCGGGGGGCGGTTAATAACGACGCCAGCGTCCATCAATCCTTGGCAAGTGGCATAAATATCATCCACTTCATAGGCGACGTGACCGAAATTTCGACCTTCGTCATAAGGCTCGGGATCCCAGTTGTGGGTCAACTCCAGCGGGCACTCTTCTTGGCCTTCGGGGGCTACAAATATTAGGCTAAAGCGCCCCGCCTCATAGTCATCGTGCCGAGTTTTCTTGAGTCCGAGCTTGTTGCAATAAAAGTCCAGTGACTTTTCGAGATCGCTAACTCTTACCATCGTGTGAAGATATCGCACGCCCCTACCTCCTAAAAATAGAATCCAAAACCACCATATTGGTGCACTTGGTAGATAGACTATACCGGATCGGTTTAATTTTTTAGGTTGTTCTGTGAGTAAATCCACACGCGTTATTTTTGTTCCTGGAATGAAACCGAAGCCGCCAGCGGATATTCATCACCGGGAGCTATACAGATGTCTTCTAGAGGGTTTGCACCGCGTATCACCACAAGTTACGCAGTTGTTTCCCGAAGAAGCACTCACATTGATCCCCTGGACCTATCTTTTTTACGGTAAAAATCGTGATATTGAGCTAGATCGACCTGGTATCAAGCGTATTTTAGAAGTGCCCGAGGCCAGCTCTGATGACATTGAGGAGATAGAGTCACTCGCCATCAGAATAGCCAGAATGCTGCGCGTACTGGGTGATACATTGCCATTCTTTGGCCGTTTGATAGTTAAACCCGAGATGCAGCTGACGATTACTGAAGCTCATCGATATCTTCAGAACAGGCAGCACGTTGCGACTGAAATCCGCGACCTTCTTAGAGAGGCGTTAATCGAAGCTTGGTCTGCAAGGGAAAGGGTGCTTCTGGTTGGGCACAGCCTGGGGTCGGTGATAGCTTACGATACGTTATGGGAGCTATCTCGCGGGAAACGTGAACCGGGACAGATTGATCTTTTCATAACGCTGGGTAGCCCGCTGGGTAGTAGGATGATTCAAAAAGGGCTCCGCGGGGCCGGGCTACGTGGACGACAAAGTTACCCGACAAACATTGTTCACTGGCTGAATTTCTCAGCGAGAGGAGAGCTAACGGCCTTTCGTCCGGAGCTCAAGCCATTTTTCGGGGAGATGGTAGAGCTTGGACTCGTGAGATCACTCCGGGATGTCACCGGGTTTTATAACCACTTTCGTGGCAATGATGGTTTGGACGTGCATAGCTCCTACGGTTACTTGGTCAATCGTGTAGTAGCGGAGTCAATAGTAGCTTGGCTCAAACCTTGATTTATTCTGTCTGTGGCTCTATCCGAATTTCGATTCTTCGGTTTCGTGCGCGTCCCTGTGATGTTTCATTGTTGGCGATAGGGCGAGTCTGCCCGTAACCGACTGCGCTAACCCGAAATTCTGCCAAACCTAGTATTGTGTTGAGATGATTACCTACAGCTTCAGCCCGAGATCTTGACAGTGTTAGATTAGATTGACTGCCACCATAGGAATCGGTATGACCTTCAACGATAACCTGAGATTGTGGAAATATTTCCACGGCGTTATAAACTCTCCGCAATAAATGTCCAGAGAGTGGATTGATATCTGATTGACCAACCTCAAAAGTCAGACCAACAAGGCGCAGGATAATACTATTGCCCTCTCTAGTAACTTGAACTTCCTCACTAGAGAACATTGTTTCTATTCTGGTGAATCGTCCACGAATTCGTTCTTCAGCTTCAAGTCTTTGAACCAATACAACATGTTCTTCAGAGAGATCGCTTAGTTGCTCGTCCAGCTCACGTATTTCTTCTTCAAGACTAATAATTTGTCTCCGACTTTCTTCGAGATCAAAGTTGAGCTGTAATTCACGCTGATGAGCATCTTCTATATCGGTTATTACCCCGAGCATTACAGGTTCGGTACCTGTGTCCAGTTGCACTGCACGATTTGTTGCTGCAGCGATCTCGGTGATTTGTGATTCGTGCTCCAAGATCATATCTTCTTCGGTGAAATCGTCGTCACGTAGAGCGCTGATTCGTTCGGCCAGATAGACAGCATGCCGCACCTCGTAGTTAGCCTGTTCAATGAGATTTAGGGGCAACTCCATTTCATAACGATTTTCATTGATTGCTTGTTCGGCCTGGGAAAGCAACATTTGTGCTCTTTCATAGGTTTTAGGTGCGTATCGTGGCACGCGAGCTTGAGCTGCCTGGCCTAGTAGGGAGAGGGTATTGCTAAGGTATTGTGCCTTTATAGCAGCCAACTCAGCATCGCGAAATAAAGCTTCAGCTGCCTCAGTTTGAGCATGCGCTTGTGTGGTGGCGCCAGATTCTAGGTACTGGTTCGCTACGTTAAAAGCCTCTTCCGCTTGACCCCATAATCCGGCAGCAAAATTGTCCGCTTGGACATTCAAAGCATCTTCTCGAGCGTTTTCAGTTCTCTCGAAAAGAGCGTTTTGCAGATCCTGAGCTGCAGCATCCTGCGCCAGAGCAAATAAGGCAGCTAGTACCAACGAGCTTTTTATATGAGCGTTCACCGGCGTATACATTAGTTCTCTATAAAGCTTAGCCGAAATATGTCAACAACTTTTTCAGTTAAAAAAATATATAGGAGCCAACCGCGTATATTTTGGTTGTTTTTTTCTAGCGTGTAAATCGAACGGTGAAGTTAATCATAATTTTTTGCGTGATTCCTGGTTATGGGATGGGCGCTCTTTATTATTCACTAATCTTTGTAGATAACTCGGACGAGCGTGTATTTTTGTTGGCCATCTGGGGTTTTTACAACAATCTCATCGTTTAACGATTTTCCCATCACAGCAATTCCAAGTGGCGAATCCATGCTAATGTTTTCCTCTGCAGAATCGAATTCGTCTGGCCCTACTATTCGAAACATGCGTACACGGTTTTGTGGGTCGCGTAGTTCAAACCACGCTCCAAAAAATACTCTTTCAGTATCATTAGGAGGTTGACCCACAATCTGGATACCATCAAGACGTTTCCGCAAGTATCGAATACGACGGTCTATTTCTCTAAGTTGTTTTTTCCCGTAGATATACTCAGCATTCTCAGAACGATCCCCTTGAGCTGCGGCTTCAGCAACAGCATTCGTTATCTCAGGTCTCTTTCGACGCCATAAGAATTCTAGTTCTTCTCGTAGTGCCTGGGCTCCTTTCGGAGTGATGTATTTAGAACTTTGCGGGCTGGGTGGTTTATAACGGCTCATAAGACGCTTCTCAGAAACCATGAGATAATCAAAGCTTGAACCAATGATAAGTGATCAATTCCTCTAGTGAATCAATTTCGTGGCATACCAGTGGTGGATAGTGGATCGAAGTACCAGACCACCGAAGGTTTTACGGCTATCAAAAATGGTATCAAGGTGCGTGAGGAACGGCAGGAACAGGCTGTTGTTCCGAAACCTCCATGGCTGAAGGCCCGGATTCCATCGGGCGCAAAGTACAACGAAGT
>JAZAGZ010000085.1:0-48101 GCA_036231525.1 Pseudomonadota bacterium
AAAGGTAATACCGTCTTCCATCCAGTTCATCGCACCCGCTTCAGCAATTACGGTTTCACCCGGATCCAGCTCAACCTCCACGACCTGCATGTCATCGCCAAATATTTCATAATCGACTTTATGGCATTTCATATCGTCCTCTAAAATTTAGTTGCCGCGCTAGGCGGCCGGGCCACTTAATTGTGTGATTTTCTGCAGGGATTGCTACAGCGTATGAAACTGCCTGCTGTCTTCTGGAATCTCATCCCGGTTGCGCATGCCATAGTCACGGACAACCTTGGCAATGCGTAAGCGATAGTCGAAAAAAATACTATTGCGCCCTTCATGTTGTGCTTGTCTGTGTTCGTCGATATTTCGCCATTTCTTGATGGCATCTTCATCTCTCCAGAATGATAACGAAAGGATTTTTCCGGGTTGGGTGAGACTTTCGAATCTCTCGATCGAAATAAATCCGTCTATTTCCTTGACTATTGGGAGCAGTTGAGCCGCGATATCTAGATACTCTTCTGTTTTGTCAGTTTGCGGCTCAACCTCAAAGATAACGGCAATCATTTTTGAACCTCCGTAGCCGAATGATTTAGGTCGGTTGTTATGGTGTAGGTACTTTTTAGAATTTCTCTCACCGGAAGTGTTCGTTTTTCTGGTGGCGATTATTGGAGTGTATAGCGTCTGGAGTTCTCCAGGTCGCAACCAAAACCCATCATTTCAAAGTGCGGGGCGTAGTACCATTGTACGCTTCCGCTGAACGGTTCCATCAGGTACTCAGGATCTTCAAGTGTGAAGTCAATGAGGATCCGTGTGCCGTCTTCGCTTAATGTGTAACGCTCAACGACATGCTTGGATACACCCGAAGGGACCCCTTCATTGCCCTGCTGTCCGGAGATGGGAGCTCTATGGTCTGAAAAATGGGTAGTGTCGATTACCAACACATCCTCTTCCCACCAACCGATCGAATGCCCCTGATTAGAACGTTCGCCGTTTTCGGGGTGTCCACGGCCATCTAGGTAGATGATGCGTTCTGCATTGAATCGTTCATTTCGGATAACAATGACATCTTCACTGATCTGTATCTCGTTTAGATATGGTGCGACCAGGATCGATGGCAGAGGTGCAGCGATGCATTGCGCGGCTGGGCTGTCCATCCGGACATTATATTCAGCGCTCCCCGATTCTCCTTTTTCGGTCAGTGTTATCGCACCCCAGCCCGCGTAATAGCGGTCGTAATCCTCGTTGCGCAGTTCCCAAAGGCCTGAAAAATCTGAGGCACGAGCTAGCGATTGTTGGTCGTCTGGGTTTCTTAGGAAATAGGACCTGGACGATAGGACTGAGCCGTCTTCTTTCTCGATAGATACTAATAGAGCATGTTTTCTCTGACGGTTACTGTCGGGTCGTGCTCGTATCAGGACCTGATCTCCGGGTTGAATCGATTCCCGTGTCCAACCACTGCGGGCGAGGATTGGGACTGGATCGGTTTCGATCTCCCACTCCACCAATTCCCCAGTGTCATTCTGGGTTTGAACGTAGATGTAGGTATGCGGGTTTGCCCAGTTGAATTGGGTCACTGTGCCGGGGAGGGCGAGCACGGTTTCTGAATCAAAGATCTTAGCACTATGATGTCCCGCAGCAGGTAGGGTGATCCATGCTGCCGTGACTGCCACCACAAACTTGTTTTTCACGTTACTCACCGTAGATCCCCTATGTCGTCGTGTGCCTCTGACCATTTTAACTGGTGAGACTTCGGATACTGAAATTAATAGGTGGCGTCATCTTTGTTCAAACAAAACTGTGCCTACGCTTATCCCTCCTCTATCCACAACGAGATGTTGATAATTAGCGTTGTCTATTACGCTAACATACTCGCCACGACTTGAATCTTGAGTGATAGTTTTAGTGAAATCTGTAGTCCGATAGCTTTCATGTAGGAATTCACTTAGTTCGTGTGCTGTGATTTGCCCGTTCGTATCAGAGTCCGCCAGGCTATCTCCAACTGCTTGATCGAAGAATAGCGATAAATAGCCTCCTGAGCGAAACTCACTTGCTACACTGGATTCCACATCCTCTTCCGAAGAAAAGAGACCCATTCGGCCTGGAGAAGATATAAGGTCTTTTGCAAATCCACCACTAAAACAAGAGTCAAGGATTGCTAAACTTATTCCTGCATCAATCCAATCAAACATGGACGCTAATTCGTCGTCTAGAACGTGGTGATCGTAGAGTCTGAGTGTCTCATCGAACCCATCGGGATCTTGAGGAACTTGCGGGCCATCTGCACGCTTTAGTCGGTCGCCATGTCCGGAATAGAAGAAGATAAAACTATCTTCCGGGCCAGCACGTTGCGCTATTTCCTCCATGGCAGCTCGTAGGTTATCGACCGTTGCATTTGAATCCGTTAGAACGATAGCGTCACTTGGGTTCATCCCGGCACGCTTAATCAATGCTCCGTGTACACGAATAGCATCCTCAGCAGTGTACTGTAGGTCAATACTGTCTCCAGGGTAGTCGCTAATGCCCACGAATATGCCGTATATCTTTCCACTACTTTCATTCGCCCCTGTTAAGCGACTGCGTTCCTTAAAAAGCGTTCTTGTTAACCCCCCTACTCTTGCAGAGTTGCGCAGCGTTATACGATTTTGATTAAAGAGTAACCGACAGTCGGTAGCATCTCTGAAACGATCTTTATCCAGCAGAGTTACGGCCGTACCAGATCCTTGGAAGCGTGGATCATCACATTCCCCATCGTAGGCCCACTCGCTTGTGTCGTCACCAAAGGTGATGGTTGCTTGTCCAACAGCCTTAAGGACTAAAGAAATCGAGAATAGACCCACAAAGATGCACCGTTTCAAAATATTCATGATCCATTATTCCTGATTGGACTAATTAATATGACAACCGGGTAGATGAATAGGTTCGAAGTTTTTGGCGCTAAATATGACCATGTCACTTATTTTTAAGGTTTGAGAAATATGTGGTAGGGATGCTATGGCAGGGGATTCTTGAGGAAAATGGGGGTTTTTGGTATGGCCGTGGTTCGATGATTGCAAGCAAATCTATGCTAATGAATAATGAATTTTAGGAGTGGAAGGATCGGCGGATCGTTACAATGATTCGAACAAGTTTTTTGCTTGGTGGAGTTGCCCTATCAGCAGTTGCTGGCGCACATCACTCAACTAATCTGTATTTCGACAGAGATAATGTAGTGGAAATAGCTGGAACACTCACCCGAGTCGAATGGCGAAATCCGCACACGTTACTCATAGTGGAGACGATTGGGGAAGATGGTCGTGAAACCTTATGGCAGGTTGAGTCGAGAGCAGCTACCCAGCTTATACGTGCTGGTCTTACGCCGGACGCGTTTCAGATAGGCGATAGTACCCGCATTGCTGGTTTTCGAGGACTCCGTAATTCCACCTCGATTTTCTTGACTAACATCCTATTAACCGACGGACGCGAATTAGTTGTCGATCATTTTGCCGAACCGCGTTGGAGCGAGAGTTTAGTTGGATCAACTACAGGGTTTTACCAGGCCGTAAGGGCAGAAGATTTGCCAACCACATCGGCCGGTCTTTTTAGAGTATGGGGCAGTGATGCTGCGGATCGGGGCGGCGATAATGAGGCTAGGACTTTGTGGAATGACAGCTACCCGTTAACTAGAGATGCTCGGATGGCTCAAGAGAATTGGGATTCGGTTGCTGAAAACCCTTATGTCCATTGTCGTAGTGGTATGCCAGCGATTATGGACCAACCTTATCCGTTGGAGTTTGTTTCGGAAGGTGATGACATTCTCTTGTTTCTGGAAGAGCAGGATACGGTTCGCAGAATACATATAGCGAATGACGTCAATGCCGATAGCGAACCCGACAACCCGTTTGGTTACTCTACAGGGAGATGGGAGGACGATACGCTTGTGGTGACCACAATCAATATTGATTGGCCCTGGTTTGATCAGACAGGTATACCACAAACAGACGCGCTCAAGTTGGTTGAGCGATTTACACCGAGTGTCGACGGCAGTGTCTTGAGATATCAGGTAACAGCGACTGATCCTGCTATTTTTACCGAACCCGTAATATTGGAGAGGCGGTGGATTTGGGTAGAGGGTGAAGAACGTATACCGTACAACTGCATTTCTGATAGTAGAGGGCCTTAGAGGTTAAGGAGGCTCAATACTTGATAAAGCCGCATTGCTTGTATTGAGGCGATTTGTGTTACTGATCTCAGTATCAAACAATGTACTGCCTTGCTTCGGTGTTCCAGAACAGATAGTTGAGACGGTCAGGAGTATTCAGATGCGTAGTCAAATTTTCGTATCATTGAACATCATTTTGCTTGTGATGGTGATGGCGCTGTGGGTACCACTTCGTGCTGTTGGCCAGACGCCACCAGCATCTGCTCTTGTTAATCAGCGCTCAGACGAAACCCTGGAAGCTGCTCGAGCTGCTTCACCACAAACTTCCGAATCCACCTATGCCTACTTCGAAGATGATGTAGAGACGGCTCTCGCGAGGGCGATCGATAGGGTGTGGGATCCAACGCGGCCTCGGGAAAGATCCCCCCGCACTCCGTGGGGCGACCCGGACCTAGCGGGGTATTGGATGAGTGTGAGCTATACGCCGCTGCAGCGGCCTGATGAGCTTGCCGGAAAGCCTTTATACACGCCGGAGGAGGCCATTGAGTCCTTCCAAAGATCTGTTGCCCGCGACGCAGCTGTCGATCCAGCTACCGTACACTATGACTGGACGGAGTTCGGGATGGACAACTGGCAAAGTCCGATTAGGCCGAACCGGCGTACATCACTGATTATCGATCCGCCTGACGGAAAAATGCCCGCCCTTACACCTGAGGGGCAGGAACGGTATCAAGCACAGGCGCGGCGTCACACTCTAGTATCTCGTGCACAGACGGAACGTTGCATTATGGGGGGCGAGGGACCTCCCAGGATTCCTTTTACCCAGCAGATTGGTGAGTCTCAGATCATTCAAACTCCGAACCATGTGCTTCTCATCGCACAAAGTAATAGTGATGTGCGCATCATTCCTCTTGATGGGCGCCCCTCGTTCCCGGACAACATCCGCAATTGGTTGGGCTCGTCGCGCGGTCACTGGGAGGGCGATACGCTGGTTGTTGAAACAAGCAATTTTCACGAGAATCGAAAATGGGGACGTCTTAGGGGAGCTGAGGGTAACCTGCACCTCGTCGAACGCTTAACGCGAGTTGATCAAGATACGATTCTTTATGAGGCGACGTTAACTGATCCGACGACATGGGAGGCGTCTTGGACAATCGAGAATCCTTGGCCGAAGATGGATCCACCGGGGTTATTTGAGTGGGCATGTCACGAGGGTAATTACGGAATTATAAATGTTGTCAGAGGGGCTAGGATTCGAGCAGCTGAATACGAAGCCGGGTTGGCGAGATGATTTAATGGGGCACTCGGTTTTGTGCCATGGATATTCCCTTATGAATGCTTTGCTGGTAACTGTGTGTACGCGGCACCTGCAACTATAACGCCGGCGACAGCTATCAACGGGAGTGTAATTAACTCACCGAGGAGGATCGCTGCCAATATGAGAGTGATCACTGGTTGAGCGAGTTGCCAGGCACTGATACGTGTAATGCCCCCACGGCCCAGGGCCCAAAACCAGGCTAGGTAACATCCGGTCGTACCCAGAAAGGCAAGATAGCCCATTGCGAACCAGCTAACGCTATCAACAGTCGACCAATCGGTTCGACCTAATAGAATGGCTCCAACTGGTGCTAATGTGACCGCTGCCAAGGCGATACCCCAAAACGTCGTTGCCCAGGTTCCAATTACAGGGGACAGTTTGCCTCCTGCAATGTATCCAATAGAGCAGGCGATAACACCAGCTAGAACTACCAGGTCGCCCGTGATGGAAGCGTCTTCGGCAGTGGTACCGTTGCGGTACAGGATCAAGAAAAAAGTGCCGACCACGGCCACAATAGAACCTATCCACCATCTGAAGCCGGGCCACTTGCGATTAACGAGTGCGGCAAATAAGCCAGTGAAGATAGGAATCTGAGCAAGTATGAGTCCTGCATGAGCGGCGGTTGTTAGACCAATACCTAGGCTCAGTAATGTCGGCCAAATCGCAAAACTTGTTATGCCAGAAACGATTAAAAGAAGGCGGTCATGGGAGCTTTTGGGAAAAGGAAGTTTAAGCGTGAATACGAGTAGGATTGCAATTGGGCCTGCCAAGATAGCTCGGAGGACGCCCGTAGTTGCCGGGTCAATAGTAGTTACAGCGATCTTGTTAGCAACTGGGGTTCCTCCCCAAAAAAGAACAGCTAAAGCAGCGAGGACATAGGCTGCTAAGATAGGAGAATCTGCCTGATATTTTTTTGGTTTTTCCATTCCCCGCTCTTACGAAAGCATTAGTCTAACTATATTGACTGTAAAAAAACCTGCGAAAGCAAAAGCTCGTGCAGGTGTCATCAATGATCGGGTAGAATCAAAGCACAATACTGCTCCACAATGGTCCGTGGTTGCAACAGAAACCTTTGTATGTGGAGATTTGAGGGAGTATCTAGTGGCAAATGCAGAAAACGGTTTTGCTGGATGTAAGGAGATCGTAACGTCGGAAGATGATCTTAGGGCTACGATGGGCGAAACCCCTCAAAGTGCAATCGAAAAATCCATTGATAGATTGGATGATATTTGTAAAGAGGTTATCGCGAAGTCTCCTTTTATCGTGATTGCCTCGGCGAACTCTGATGGAGAACTAGATGTTTCTCCAAAGGGTGATCCCGCAGGATTTGTTCAAGTTCTAGACGATAAACATCTAGCAATCCCAGACAGACCCGGGAATAGAAGAGCAGATACGTTCGAGAATCTGATTTCCAACCCACACGTTGCCATCATCTTTATGATTCCTGGTAGGGGAGAGACGCTGCGTATTAATGGTGAGGCTAGAATTGTCCGTGATGAGCCTTTACGAAAAAGTATGGCTGTCAAGGGGCAGGTGCCCAGTTTTGCCATTGTGGTGCGTGTAGAAGAAGCCTTTATGCATTGTCCTAAGTGTGTGGTGCGATCCAAACTTTGGGAGCCAGAAGCGTGGTCAGATCATTCTGAGATGACGAATATTCAGGAGGCGGTTATAAAGCACGCGAACCTGGATATGACGGTAGAAGAATACAAAGAGCAACTCGTAGCTGAAGACAGACTCAAGCTCTACTAGAAAATGGATTAATCTATTCTCATAACGAGAAGTTGCAACCGAATACGTAGTTGTGGGGGGAGCAACCACATGCAGCAGGGACCTCAAAGATCGAGCGTGACTGTCGTAACAGCGGTTGCTGCCGTGATAGTGGTTTATGGGTCGCCGCTTTGGGGGCAGGCTGTAGACTATGTTGCACCACGTACAGTGGCCGGTTGGCCAGACCTCAATGGGGTCTGGCAGGCTCTTAACACTGCCAACTACGATATTCAGGCGCACCCAGCTCGACCTGCATTAGCGCTGGTCCCAGCGCCACCGAGCACTACCGCCCCCCCTGGAACGGATTGGGCAATTCCTGGAGAGCTTCCAGCACCGGCAGTACGCGCATTGGGTGCGGTTGGTGGGGTTCCTGCGGGTGAAGGTGTGGTGGTAGGGAACGAAATTCCCTATCAGCCGTGGGCGGCGCTCATAAAGCAAGAAAACGCTGAAAATTGGTTGGAGCGTGATCCAGAGATCAAGTGTTATCTGCCAGGTGTACCTCGCGCCACTTATATGCCCTATCCTTTTCAGATTCTTCAGGGTGTTGACAAGATTCTGATAGCTTACGAGTTCGCGGGGGCTACCCGTACCATTCATATGGATGATGTGGGGAATAGCCCTGGTCCAACATGGATGGGTTGGTCGCGCGGTCGTTGGGAGGGAGAGACACTCGTGGTTGATGTGACTGGGTTTAATGGGCAGACCTGGTTTGATAGAGCCGGAAATTTCCACAGTGATGCGCTGCATGTCACCGAGCGCTATACGCCCATCAGTCCAAATCATCTAATTTATGAGGCTACTATTGAGGATCCGAACGTGTTTACAGAATCTTGGACGATCGAGATGCCTTTGTATCGGCGCCTTGAAACCGATAAGCGGCTGCTAGAATACGAGTGCGTTGAATTCGTCGAACAGTTGATGTACGGCGAGCTTGGTGTCTTTGATCCCGCGGACGGGCAACGAGGTGAATAGGAGGGGGCCGTGATGAAACGCCGACGCGTTTTTGTAGTGGGCATTTTGGTAGGAGCGATACTTGTTGGGGCTGTGGTGAGCATCGTTACTACACCAGAGCTTCCCGAAACATCAACTAATGTGGAGGCTTGGATGCAACCCCATACCGCATGGGGCGATCCAGATTTTCAAGGTGTGTGGAGATATGAGGCGACGATACCTTTGGAACGTCCAAGGGAGTATGAGGGCCGGGCTTTTTTGACGGATGAAGAGGTCGAGGATATAGCTCGGGTTGAGCAGGAATTATCAGCAAATCGGTTAGCTGGTTTTGAAGGTGCCGCCGTTGGTCGTCGTACGCTTTCAGAATCACCGATCCGGGGGAATGAGTACAACAGCTTTTGGCAGTACCATGGACGGGCTAGGCAAGCATATCGGCAGACATCGCTGATTACCGATCCACCCAATGGAAGATTGCCTTATACAGAGGACGCGCGCCAAGCAGCCGCCCGTTCGACTGCTCGCTATGGCGTTGGTCCATACGAGTCATATTTAGACCCGGATACGGGAGAGCGTTGTTTAACCGATGGTGTGACCGCCACAATGTGGCAAGGTCCCAACGGTGGGCACAACCGCATCGTGCAGAGTCCTGGGTATGTAACGATTGTGCACGAAGAGTATCAGGACCGGCGCATTATCCCTGTTGATGGAGGTTCTCACCGGGGCATTCCTCAGTGGCTGGGTGACTCAGTTGGACATTGGGAGGGGGATACTTTGGTTGTGGAAACCACAAATTTTTCCAATAAAATGCACTACGAGTGGGCCAATATCTGGACACGGGTGTCCGATACCTTGCGCTTAGTTGAGCGCTTCCAGAGGGTGGGTCCGGATACAATGGAGTATACGATCACCGTCGATGACCCGAAGACATTTACAACGCCTTGGACGGCAGTGGTTCCCATTCTAAGGCTTCCAGACAATACGCAGATATACGAATATGCCTGTCACGAGGGGAATTATGCGTTGTCCAATATTCTCAGTGCCGGTCGTGCTATCGCGGCAGACGAATAAATAGTGTCACCGGAGTAAAAAATTAGGGAGGTACTGATGCGCACCAATCTCGCCATAGGTCTTATCGCCACAGTTCAGTTTTTAGCGGCTGGGTCGGTGTCAGCGCATCATGCATTCGCAGCGGAATTCGATGCGACCCAGCCTGTTAAGTTGGAAGGAACGATTGCAAAAATGGAGTGGATTAGCCCTCATTCGTGGCTCCATCTCGACGTGCAGAAGCCCGATGGTACGGTTGAACGCTGGATGATCGAAGGCGGTCCACCGAACGCACTATTTAGGCGTGGCTTTACCCAGGAGTCCTTGCCGGTCGGTATAGAAATTATCGTTGAGGGTTTTCGGGCTAGGGATGGGTCTTTGAGGGCAAACGGGAGAGATATCACATTTTCTGATGGTAGTAGGCCGTTTGTTGGCTCGTTCGGTACTGGTACACCGTGAGACAGCGGTAATACGGAACTGACTTACCGTGCACTCAAGGTCGTTACAAAAATCGAAGATTTAAGGCCTGTTAGTGCAGAATTCACCTGTGAACCTGGTTGCACCACGAACATAAATTAATGCTAGTTTGTACTCGAAACTGGGCGCGACGGTTTAGTAATTACATTGGAAGAGTTTGGCCATCTTGGTAAAAACGCTAGGGGCAGTGGTTTTTGCGCTTTTTATCCTCGCCGGATTGGCGTGGGTTCAGATATGGCCTGAGGGTGACGTGAATGAATGGGATGCAAATGTAGTTGCAAGTTTTCCACACGATCCGGCTGCTTACACGCAAGGGTTGGCCATCTATGAGGGACAACTGTATGAGGGCACCGGACAATATGGCAGGTCATCAGTTAGACGAGTTAATTTATCTACGGGGAATGTTGAGAGGCAAACAACACTGCGTTCGGAATACTTTGGAGAGGGGATAACGGTATTTAATAGCCGTCTTTATCAACTCACTTGGAAAAGCCGTCTCGGATTCGTTTATGACTTGGAGACACTTAGACTTCTAAAAACATTTCGGCTAGATGGGGAGGGCTGGGGGTTAACCCACGACGGGGAGCACTTGATCGTCAGTAATGGGTCGTCAGAGCTCCAGTTCCTGGATCCTGAAACGTTAACAGTCGTTAGGCGCGTCACGGTATTCGATCCAGATCAACGTCTAGGCCAACTTAACGAACTTGAGTTTGTTCGCGGGGAGATTTGGGCCAACATTTGGTTTCAGGATCGCATCGCTCGTATATCACCAACGAGCGGTGAAGTTCTGGGCTGGGTGGTTTTGGATGGGGTCTATCCTCGTTCTCAGAGAGGTAGTGAAGAGGTGCTGAACGGAATAGCTTTTGATCCAGAGTCAGAACGGCTATTTGTTACTGGTAAAAATTGGCCAAGACTCTACGAGATTGAGTTGGTACCGAAAAACGAATAAACGCTACCGTGTTAGAACGTTCCACGTGCGCTGTGAGCAAAATTTATGGGTAGTATTCAGATGGCGGGGTTGTGTTATCAAGGAAGGGTATGAAACTAATAGTTACCTTAGGGCTACTGGCCTTTTCTCCGTTTCTTTCATATGCGCATCATTCGCGCGCCCATTATTCTGAGGAGATTCAGGAGATTAATGGCGAGCTTCTGGAGCTAATCTGGCGTAATCCCCATGCGGGCTTCACATTGGCGGTAGAGACCCGTGCGGGGGAACGGGAGATTTGGGAAGTAGAGTCATGGAGTTCACCTTATGTGATGTCCCGAATGGGGGTTTCGAATCAGCTTTTTAGCATCGGGGATCAAATCAGGGTGGCGGGCCGACTATCAACTCGACGATCGAGAAATCTGCTTGCGATTAACGTGTTACTCCCCAACGGCGATGAGGTTGTTCTTGCTGCAAATGCCGGGCCTTACTGGTCGGGGGATCACGTTGGTGGTCTTGAACAATGGAGTTCTAAGGTTGCTAGCCCGGAAGTTGCGAACGCAGTAGACGCTGGTATTTTCCGTGTCTGGAGTATTGATTACGTATATGGCGAGCAATTTAATTTTGCTTTCACTGAAGAGGCTCTAGAAACGCGCGCGGAATGGAACGATTTAGACAATTTCATGGTGCGGTGTGAATCAGCCGGTATGCCGTATTCCATGCGAATGCCTTTTCCGTTCGAATTTATCGATGAAGGCGCAAAGATTATTTTGCGTGTTGAGTACATGGATACCGTTCGGACGATTCATATGGATGTTAAAGAAACGCCTGTTAGTGTATCCGCAACTCCGTCAGGGTATTCCATAGGATCTTGGGAAGGTGACACGCTTATTGTCGATACGGATCGTATCAGATTCCCTTATTTTGATGATCTGGGCACACCACAGAGTGAAGCTATTGAGGTCAGAGAGGAATTCACGTTGAGTGAAGATAGGACAAGTCTCAAATACACGATGATGATCACAGACCCTGCAACCTTTACCGAGCCAGCAACTGTCTATATGGAAAGATTGGATTTGGGTGAGACGGTTAAACCATTTGATTGCCGACCTGGATAACTCCTTGAACCGTATCTCAACTAAATACAGATAAGGGAATTTAGATATTTGCAGGGGTATTTAACCTGATCCGAGTAGAATCAGAACAATAAGTTTACTAGGAGACGATTATGGGGATTCAGCGCCTCATCAACTGTACTGTTACTCTCGTCGCAATGTGTCTGGCTTTTATACAGGCGTCACAGGCGCAACAGTCCCGTATCTATAACACTGTGAAAGAAAAGCTTGCTCGAGGCGAGCAGGTCATAGGCGGTACGGTGACCTCCCCCGATCCCGATGTGTATTGCGCTATGGCTAACTCAGGCTACGATTTTCTTTGGATTGAGATGCAGCATAGTCCATTGAGCTATCAAGAAGTCGCTCGCATGATATGGGCATGTCGAGATGCACCAGCCATTCCTTTTATGCGTGTGCCAGATGCGACTGCTGGAGATATTCAGAAGGCAACGGACATTGGTGTGTTGGGCATCATCATTCCACTCGTTGATACGACGGAGAAGATTAGTGCGGCTGTGCAGTACGCGAAGTACCCGCCGATTGGTGTCCGGAGCCAGGGCAACGGCCAGTATCGCGCCCTTTGGGGTGATGACTATCGTGATAGCGCAAATGAAAACATCATGATGATCGCGATGATTGAGGCTCCAGCCGGGGTTTCTATCGTTGATCAAATAGCTGCTGTTGAGGGTGTTGACGTGATTATGGTTGCAAGTACCGATTTGGGTAGTTTCTCCGGTTTGCGACAAGGTGATGAGCGTTACGAATCAATGGTTGAAGAGGTTCGGGATGTAACTCTTAACGCCGGTTTGGCATTGGGGGGGCCACAGGCTTGGCGTGAGCGCGACGGGTTTCTGTTTTTTCAGGGGCCGACGGATACGAATCTGTTACGTATAGGCGTGCAGAGATCTTTAGAGACTCTAGGCGGTGGCATCGCAGCGATTGAGGGAGCTGAAGAACACTAATGAGTTCAGTCTTTGACGTGCTTTCCGAGGGAGTAATTCCTAGTGACCCTTGGAGATTTCGATTTCATCTTAGGTAGAATCTAGCTGGGATCTTTTTGAGGCGATAAACATTTTTTGAGATTAAGAATCATGAATTCACTATCCAGGTTATCGGTGACTGGCATTGTTCTGGTTTTTGCTATGGCGAGCAGCAACCTTTCTGCACAGGAGGATGAGGGCCGATATGAACGGACCGATATTGAGTACGGAGCGACTGTTTACGCCCAGCATTGTGTGATCTGCCATGGTGATAATGGAGACCTTCTACCTCAGATTAATCTTCGCACTGGACAATTTCCGAACTCCCCGAGCGATCGAGATCTCGGAAATACCATCCGAAACGGATTGCCAGGTACAGCAATGGTGCCGACTGAATATACTGATTCTGAAATCACAGCTCTTGTCGCTTACGTTCGCAACATCAGCAGCGTTCCTCTCGGTTCGATTATGCTAGGAGACTCGGTTCGCGGTCAGGTCTTATACGAGGGGAAAGGCGAGTGCGGAAGTTGTCATAGAGTGTTTGGTCAAGGTCCTCGTTCCGCACCAGAATTGAGTAATATCGGTGCGATACGCTCCGCGGCTCAGATCGAACGATCTCTTCTGGGTACGGAGGGTTCACTGATACCGATCAACCGTCCGGTACGGGCGGTGATGCAGGACGGAACTGTAATCAACGGTCGCCGCCTTAACGAGGATACGTTTACGGTACAGCTTGTTGATGATCAGGAGCAACTTGTATCACTCGAAAAATCCAGGCTAATTGAATACACGATCCTTACAACTTCCCCAATGCCAGTTTATGAACAAATACTTACGGATGAAGAGCGAGCCGATCTTTTAGCCTACCTGCTAACTTTGAAGGGGCTGAACTAATGTCATCAATAAAATCCCTCTTGCTTCCTTTGCTGCTGTTTATTGCGCAGAACGCACAGACGCAGGTGTCGTTTGAGCGGATATTAAACGCAACGGATGAACCGCATAACTGGCTCACCTACTCGGGAAATTACTCGGGAAATCGTCACAGCGAGTTGGACCAGATTGAGCCCGGGAATGTTAACGATCTGCAACTGAAGTGGGTATTCCAAGCACAGTCACTGGAGAAGTTTGAGGCCACTCCGCTCGTGGTTGATGGCATCATGTATCTGACTGAGGCGCCAAATACCGTGACCGCCTTGGATGCCAAGCTTGGACGAGTTTTTTGGCGGTATGAATATACGCCGTCGAACCAGTCGCGACCGTGTTGTGGAAGAGTGAACCGGGGTCTTGCCATTCTCGGTGAGACCTTATTTATGGCGACGATAGATGCTCAGTTGATTGCCATCGATATAGTGACGGGCCAGCCTATCTGGAAGACTGCTGTCGCTGATCCCAATACTGGTTATGCAATGACGCTTGCACCATTAATCGTGAAGGATACGGTTGTGGTTGGAGTTGCTGGTGGTGAGTATGGCGTCCGCGGGTTTATTTCTGCATATGAGGTAGACACCGGTGAAGAGGCCTGGCGTTTCTACACAATTCCGGGACCAGGAGAACCTGGCCATGAAACGTGGGAGGGTGGTGGTGATGCATGGGCGCATGGTGGCGCCTCAGTTTGGCTTACCGGATCGTACGATCCTGAACTTAATCTCACTTACTGGGGCATCGGGAATCCTGGGCCTGACTGGAATCCCGCACAAAGACCTGGCGATAATCTTTACTCTGATAGCGTAGTTGCACTTAATGCCGACACGGGTGAGCTTGAGTGGTATTTTCAGTTTACGCCAAACGACGATTATGACTACGACTCAGTACAGATCCCTGTGCTTGTTGATATCGATACCAGAGTCTTCAGTAGCGGCAAGCTCATGCTCTGGGGTAATCGTAACGGTTTTTTCTATGTCCTTGATCGTACGACTGGGGAATTCATCAGAGGTAATCCGTTCGTTCGAGTCAATTGGGCGAGTGGACTAGATGAAAGCGGGCGACCTATTGAGACACCTCAACCTGCAGGAGCTACGACGTATCCTTGTGTTGGAGGTGGTACAAATTGGTATTCGCCGTCGTATAGCCCGGACACCGAGCTTTTCTATGTTTCTGCCTGGGAGGGTTGTGGGCACGTTTTTAGACCTGTGGAGGTGGAGTACTTGCCAGGACAGAGATTTTTGGGTGGTAGACCGACCTACGCTAATCCAGGCGCACCGGGGTTGCCGAGTCTTTTTAGAGGCCCCATAAATAACTGGACAGAGACCGAGGGTACTGGCGCAGTTATTGCAATAGATCCACGAACGGGTGGGGAGCGGTGGCGTTTTAATATGACAGACGTTACCACTAGCGGGATTCTGACTACGGCGTCTAATATAGTTTTTACAGGTGGGCGTGAAGGTTATTTCTATGCGTTGCATGCAGAGACGGGCGATCTCCTTTGGCGAACGAGTTTGGGAGGAATGATTGCTAGTGGCCCTATCACGTACGCAATTGATGGAAAGCAGTATGTCACGGCCACGTCCGGCAACGGGCTCTTCGTGTTCGGGCTGCGTGAGTAGCGACACGTTGTGCGGTTAAGACTTAAGGAGTCAACATGTTTAAGTATTATCGATCACTAATTTTTTTGAGTTTAGTTAGCTTTGGCCTTGGTTTAGTCGGAGGCGATATCATCCAGCTTTCAAGCATCGCTGAGGCCCAATCTTCCAATCGGGCGTTTGAGCTTAGGTCCTACACAACAAATCCTGGTCGACTTGACGAACTTCATGCGCGTTTCGGAGGGCACACGGTCCAACTATTTGAGAAGCACGGCATGACCAATATTGGTTATTTTAGTCCACAGGATTCCCCGCTTTCTGAAAACACACTGATATACATCCTTGCTCATGATAGTCGTGAGGCGGCTGAGGCTAGTTGGGCGGCGTTTAGGGCGGACCCGGAGTGGCAGCGCGTGGCAGAGGAGACCAGACGTAACGGCCGCCTCGTTGCGAACGTGGAGAGTGTGTTTCTGGATGGGACAGATTATTCACAGATGAAGTAGCGCATATAGCGGCTCTTCAGAGCGGCTATTTGGTGTTCGTCTGAAAGACTGCGACTTGAGGAGAACAAACTATGATACAAGCAGTTAGATATCTCACAAGCGTGCTTAGCGTGTTGTTTTTTTATCCTGTGATGTCTTCTGCGCACCATGCTTTCGCTGGCATTTTCGATATGAATACCCTCTCGGAGATCGAAGGCGAAATCACAGAGCTTTTATGGCGTAACCCGCATGTACGCTTCTCGATCGAGACGGATGCAGGAGAGATATGGGATATCGAAACAAATTCTGTGAGCATCATTCAACGTATGGACATATCTTCAGAGCTTTTGAGTGTTGGTGATAGGGTGCGCGTGGCGGGTTTTTCCGAGCGAAGGGGCGAGAAAGCAATGTGGACAAACAATGTCTTGCTTGCCGATGGTCGAGAGCTTGTCACACGACCTGGAGTTGAGCCCCACTGGTTGGCTGAGGCGCTGGGCTCTTCTCAGGTTTGGCTGGCAGACGGTAGTGATGCCCGGGACACGCCTGCTGAAGCGCAAGGGATTTTCCGAGTCTGGAGCACTCATTTCAACAACATTAGCCGTTCCCTTTTTGATGGGAATTATCCACTGACGAGCGAGGCGGCCGCAGTTCAGGCGGCCTATGACCCAGTGGCAGACAATCCGATACCCGGGTGCACCCCCAAGGGTATGCCTTGGATCATGTCACAACCCTACCCCATGGAACTTGTCGAGGTTGGCGAGAATGTTGAGTTGCGACATGAAGAATTCGACCTGGTACGCGTTATATATATGGGTGAGGACGCTACAACAGAAGGCTCGCCGACATTGTTAGGTCATTCTGTAGGTCGATGGGATGGAAGCGAACTAGTGGTAGAAACGCGCGGCATCAGTTGGCAGTTTTTCGACAGTAGCGGTCTGCAGCATAGTGACGAACTTGAATTGGTCGAACGCTTTGCTGTGAACGCGGATGGGAGCGAATTGAACTACACTCTCATCGCGACAGATCCAGCAACATTCACGGAGCCCGTCACGCTGACCAAAGAGTGGTTGTGGCGACCGGGCGAGGTAGTACGTCCCTATGAGTGTACAACCGGTTAGTGTTAATTAGGTGCTTATCATTCTGCTAATAGAAAAAAGCGTTTCTGGGATTCAAAAGAGGATCGCCTGCGGGAGGAATCAATGAGCAGCAGATTGCCGGTGGTTATTTTTTCCGTCGTAGCCGGGACAATATTTTTTTGGTATGCGGGAGAAAGTGTTACGCAGCCTGTGTTGGCGATTGGTCCGGATGCCGAGGTCACTGGAGATGGTCTTCATCGGTTAGATACATCGATAATGCCTGCTGCTTGGGTAAGTCCAGACTTAGACCTCTCTGGCTACAACCGGGTATTTTTCATGCCGACCGCCGTCCAGTTTCGTGAAATACCAGAGCGGCGGTACAACGTCAGGACCATGGATTACTATACGGAATTCCCGGTTAGTGAGCGAGGACAACTCCGACTCCGAGAACTATTTGGAGAGTCCTTCCGTGATTCTGTCGGAGCGGTTGAATCATATGAGTTGTCAAACACGCTCGGGCGCGATGTGCTTATGGTTCGAGGAATACTGGCCGACGTTATTTCTGGTATTCCACCGGCTAGTGCCGGCATAACTTCTGGCACCATCGGGTGGGCTTGGGAGGCTAACATCATTTTGGAGTTGCGGGATTCTATGAGTGATGAGGTTTTGGCGCGAACGGCTACTCGGGAACGCATGGATGGGCCTTTTGATGTCGGTCTTGTAATGACGTTTACACCACGTGTAGTACGGGCTTGGACTCAAATGCTAATTGAGCAGCTGGAGGAATTATCTGCTTTGTAGCACCGTACATAGAGCCTATTAAGAGACACGCATCCTAAATATCTGTACCGGGTTGATGTATCCGCAAGAAAGAACGTATATGCCGCACCGCTAGGGGGACCCGATCCTCCGGTTGTTTCCACGGGTAGAGGCTCACTTCTGCATTAGGTGAGAGAAGCGCTGATTCCATAGCAACGGCGTATGGGTGGGCTGGGATGTCGTCCGGGAGTACGAGTATCGGGGTTTGGCAGGCGCGCACAAAATCACGTGTTACGGTGAAGACGAAATCGGCATTGGAGCGATACATCTTGTTGAGAAAAGAGTCAATCATTGTCATCGTGATGTCAGGTCGGCGGGCGGCCAGTTCCGGGCCCCAGCCAGTGATGTTATTTTGGTAGTAGTAGTCGGGATATGCTGGGTCGAATCCGCTGGGCTGCGCCAGTACCGCAGCGGGGATACGCTCGGATGCCCGCCTCAAAAGGTTCCAGACAAAAGGGCCGCCTATGCAAAAGCCCATTACCATGAACTCGGTGATACCCAGATGATCCATAAGAGCAAGTTGGTCATCCGTGTGCGAGTCCCAGGGTCGGTCGATTTCTAGCGGACCGGAGGATTGGCCAATATTCGCATTGCGAAGATCCATCGTGATGCAGCGATACTCATCCTTGAACTCCTCAATCGGATTAAATGGAGCCCTGTCACTGAAGTAGGAAATGGCCGAGTTTAAACCCCCACCGGGGATTAGCAGCAGTGGAAAGCCTGATCCTGAATCTTGGTAATGTATGCGCACATCACCTCGTTCGTAGAAAGACATCGCGTTATCTCCCTGTCCAAAAGCGCGCCGTGCAGCAGTGACTGCCGCCGCCGCTGCGCCTGTCGCCAATAGGGTGCGTCTAGTTGGGTTCACAATGGATGCCCTCTTTTTATGTATCGTTTCGGTAGTTCGCTAGTTAACAGCCTGCTACCGCGGGATAGTGGAGTCAAGTTGTAAACACGGTCTGCGAAACAAAAGCCGGGAAGGGTGTTGGAGCATTGGTATTTTGCTCACAAGTAAACATGGTGCCGGGAGAGAGACTTGAACTCTCACACTGTTGCCAGTACCGGATTTTGAATCCGGCGCGTCTACCAATTCCGCCATCCCGGCATGAGGAAATAGTTATTTAAATTACATCACAATGACTCCGGATTCTCTCAATTTAGGTAGGTGGTGCTGGGGGGGTGGTCAATTGGTCAATAACAGAAAACATTGAAATTGATGTATCTGCTTTCTTTCGTAACCGAAACGGCAGATCTCTGGAGCGGAATCTGCCCCATGCATTCAACTGTTTACCACCTGTGATCAGCATATGCGGGAGAGTCTGCCTTAACTCTTCCAGGATCTCCTGTAGTGGCTCACCATGTCGAACTTTGAATTTAGCCTCTAATCCCTGAGTTTCACACATCTCTGTAAATTCTTTGCGTGCTTGATCCGCCGTACCTTGCAAGCTCTCATCCAGATATTCCAGGTATTGCTTACGTCCCTGGGAATAAAGTTCGTTATAAAATTTCTTCAGGTAGGGATCAATGACGTGCAGCGCGGTTACTTCGGCCGGCAAAGACAGACCCAATCGGATCGCCCATTGGATGGCTCCTTTGCTATGCGGCTCGCCATCGATACAGACGAGAATCATAACAGGCAATGATCAATTCCCCCCGGTAACCCGCAGCCATTCAGCGCCGATCAGCAATATCACGCCCAAGCCCAGCACCATCTTCACTAAGGCTGCCACCATGCCGATGGTGAAGGCCTTGCCACCGGCCTTCTTCATGTCCTCAATGGAAATGGAGAGACCGATGCCGGAGAAACCGATGGCGAAGAGCCATGTGTATGAGGCATTCATGGCCCAGAATGGCGAACCTTCAACCCGTGGGCTACCAAAGGCCTCGATATTCAGACTGTTCAAAAATACCAGCACGAAAAAGCCAAGGATAAAGATCGGAAACTTATCCTTTACCAATAGCCATTTGTTGATCTTATGATCAGGGTCCTGTTCGCCGGTGCGCAAGACGTAAAACCAAACGGAAAATAACACCACCAGGGGCAGGAACATGATCCGTGCTACGTTGATCAACACCGCCGTGTCCCTGGCTTCAGTGCCATACCACTCTGCTGCTGCCACTAGTTGGGCGGTATTTAGAATCGCAATGGCAGCCCAGCCGCCGAATTCTGGTTCCGACAAATCGATGCTCGTGCCAATGTAGGGCATCGTAAATAACATCAAGGTGCCGAAAAGTAAGATCGTGCCGATAGCATAAGCCATTTCAATGGGGCTGGACCGCACTACTGGGGAGGTGGCGATGATTGCAGAAACACCGCACACACCGGTGCCGGCGCCCATGATGCCGCCCAACCCGTCGGACACACCCCACTTTTTACATAACCACATGACAACGATGGCAGTGCCGAAGATGAATACTGCCGTTAAGGCCAATCCCATACCTCCGACTCTTACGACATCGGCCCAGACATAGTGGACCCCTAGAATGATAATGCCGGGCTTGATAATAGTGCGGGCGATGCTGATTCCCGGAAACAGTGTTTTTGGCAACGGTATTGTGTTACGTATCAGTATTCCGCCCAACAATAGGATCACCACATAATTGAATTGTGCTTCCTCATAGAGAAATGTGGCCCAATTAACGCCGGCCGTGTGATACTGAGCGAAAAGGTGATCCAGATTCATCCCTAGAAAGGCAAATGCTAGACAGAATAGGAAACCTGGAACGAACCTGGTCCAGTCGGGCACAAAGAGATGTTTTAATTGTTGCATTCGGCTTTCACGTACGTAGGCGATAATAAGGCAGAATTAAAATGCATACTGTCAGAACAGGTACAGTGCCTGTCGAAAGAGATGATAGATCTGGTCAGGGAAGGCGACGCTGAGGATCAGAATACTCGTGGCAATAATGATGGCCCAGATATCCTCGCGCTTTTCTGAGGAAAATACCTCCTCCGCCATGTACTCCAGTTCGGATTCTTGCTCTTTGTCGGAAGCGTCATGCTTCGTCATAGTTTTCCGTGCCTGAGTTGGTGGAAGCGGGAATGTAGCAAGTATTAAGAACCTTTTCTATCACAAGCGAGGAGAACGTTTTCATGTCGAATCTGGTTCCGCCGCATGGCGCGGACTTGTTAAAGCCGCTTTTATTGCCGAAAGCTGAGAGGACGGAGGAGGCTCACCGAGCCTCACGTCTGAAGCAAGTCCCGTTGTCAAGCCGCGAAGTCTCTGATCTTTTGATGCTTGGCATGGGCGCCTACACACCGCTCAACGGTTTCATGGGTGAGGCGGATTGGCGCGGTTGCTGTGAACATATGATGCTTGCCGACGGGGTTTTCTGGCCCATCCCAATTACAGCATCTTGCACTCAGGAACTCGGTGATAGCATTAGCGTCGGCGAGGATGTGGCTTTGGTCGACGGCAAAATCGGCGAACTGCTCGGCGTTCTAACCGTCGAAGACAAATATGTCATTAACCGTGAACTTGAGTGTTCTCAGGTGTTTCGCACCACCGATCCTGCACATCCCGGTGTTGAGAAAGTAATGAGACAGGGCCCGATCAATCTCGGCGGGTTGGTACGCACGCTGTCAGAAGGCCATTTCCCGGAAACCTATGCTGGGCTTTACCATCGCCCGGCAGAGACGCGGGCACTATTTACAGAAAAGGGTTGGTCAAAGGTGGCTGCCTTCCAGACACGCAACCCGATGCACCGCAGCCACGAGTACCTGGCCAAGATCGCCATAGAGATTTGCGATGGTGTACTGATCCATCAGGTGCTAGGCGCGCTGAAGCCAGGCGATATCCCAGCGGAGGTGCGGGTCAAGGCGATCGATGCGTTGGTGCACCACTATTTCGTGCATGGCACCATTCTGCAGTCGGGCTATCCCATCGAGATGCGTTATGCCGGCCCGCGTGAGGCCTTGCTGCACGCAGTATTCCGTCAGAATTTCGGTTGCTCGCACCTGCTCGTTGGGCGCGATCATGCGGGTATCGGAGATTATTATGGGCCGTTCGATGCGCACCATATCTTCGATACACTGCCAGCGGGTAGTATCAGGACCGAGCCGCTGAAGATCGACATTACCTTTTTCTGCTACAAGTGCGGCAGCATGGCGACAGGCAAGACCTGTCCCCACGAGGCTGAGGACCGACTGGCGATCTCCGGCACGAAGCTGCGCGAGATGTTTGCCAACCATGAGCCGATCCCGACTGAATTCAGCCGCAGTGAGGTGATCGCCGTGCTGCAGGAATATTACGATGGTCTCGACCGTCAGGCTTCTAATTGATAATGCTGCCCGGAATGGGTTTACAAATTAAAAAAATCGAATATTCTTATGTCAGCCTGAACCTTGGCAAAACAAAGCGAGGTGCAGGGAAAATTCACACGACGACCTTAAACTATAAGGCGCTACGTCGTCGATAATAACTGGCTAATATCGGAGAAATTTAATTAATGTTCGCGAGTAACCCGTACGCCGTGCTTTCGGCGTTCATACCGCCCTATGTCATGCAGATCTATGTTGTCGTCATGATGATCCTGGTCGCGGTTGGTACGCTGTACGATGTTCTTCATAAGAAGAGCGCCACGTACTTTTTGAACAATTGGAGGGATGCCAGGAATAAAGCGACACAACCAGTCGGTGCTGGAAAATTATCGTCCCTGGCGATCCAAACCGCAGTTGTGGACGTTTTGGCGTCCGGTGAATTCTGCAACGTGCGGCGCAGAATTGCCCACCTCCTAACAATGTACGGTTTCCTGGTCTACGTGACCACGACCGCTATTATGATCTTTTGGTACCCGACACCCTCAACCCCTGCGCCCGCTATCCTGTCCCAACTTTGGTTCATTGGGGCTATGATGGTTTGTCTCGGTGGTTACTGGTTCTGGTTCTTCATCCGGGCCGACGTCGCCGCTGAGGGCAGTTCACCGTTCCGCATTATGCGCGCCGACCTGTTCATTCTTTCGCTCCTTGCAAGCGTGACATTGGGCTTGATCTGGGCGTGTCTACAGATAACGGGTAATTCGTGGGCAAATGTATTTTTTGGTTTACATGTTGTTGCCACAACAGTTCTCTTCGGATCTGTTCCGTGGTCAAAGTTCGCACACATGTTCTTCAAACCCGCAGCAGCCTTCGAGAAACGAGTGTCGGCAGAGAATGGGTCGAGAAACAACTTGCCAGCCCCTACTGATAAACCTGAAATTCTTGGTCGTGCCCGCCAACAGATGCGACAGTATTAATTAGCCCATCGTCGATCTTAGATACATAAAGGTAACCGTATATCATGCCCACATTTGTTTATATGACTCGTTGCGATGGCTGTGGAGACTGCGTCGATATCTGCCCATCCGACATCATGCACATCGATACCACTCATCGCCGTGCCTATAACATAGAGCCAAATATGTGCTGGGAGTGCTACTCCTGCGTGAAGGCGTGTCCGCAAAATGCGATCGACGTGCGCGGTTATGCTGATTTCGCCCCCTTAGGCCATAGTGTCCGAGTGCTCCGGGAAGAAGGGAAGGGCACCATTTCCTGGAAGATCAAGTTCCGGGATGGTCGCGAGAAGAATTTCGAGTCTCCGATTCGGACCACGCCATGGGGATCGATCAAAGCGCCTTCTGATTACGAAGCGCCAAGCCAGGATGCTTTCAAAACTCAGGAACTCGCGCATGAACCGGAATCACTTAACATCGAAAAGTTGCCCGTACTGACTCCGAGTAAACCTAAACAAGGGGCCGTCTAATGGGGCTGTTCACGCGCAGAAAAACAGTTTTTGTGGACTGCGATATCCTCGTTATCGGCGGTGGTATGGCTGGTTGCGGTGCCACGTATGAATCCAGGTACTGGGGGCGCGATCTCAAAATTTGCTGCGTCGAAAAGGCGAATATTGATCGCAGCGGTGCTGTCGCTCAGGGTCTGTATGCGATCAATACCTATATGGGTATGCAGTGGAACGAAAACCAGCCGGAGGATCATGTTCGCTACGCCAGGAACGATCTCATGGGTCTTGTGCGTGAGGACTTGGGCTACGATATCGCTCGGCACGTTGACTCGACTGTTCACAAGTTTGAGGAGTGGGGTCTTCCGATCATGAAAGATCCGGAAACCGGACAATATCAGCGTGAAGGCAAATGGCAGATCATGATTCATGGTGAAAGCTACAAGCCGATCGTAGCCGAAGCTGCACGCAAGGCTGCCACAGAAGTCTATAACCGGATCATGGTGACCCACCTGTTGATGGACAAAACAAAGCCCAACCGAGTTGCTGGAGCCGTCGGTTTTAACGTCCGCACGGGCGATTTCTACGTCTTCCGCGCAACGGCCGTTATCGTGGCCGCCGGTGGCGCATCACACATCTACAAGCCCCGCGCGGTTGGCGAGGGAATGGGGCGGACATGGTACGCTCCATGGAGTAGTGCCTCTGCTTATGCGTTGCCAATTCTTACTGGCGCTAAGATGATGCAGATGGAGAACCGGATCGTCCTTACCCGATTCAAAGACGGCTATGGACCGGTCGGCGCCTACTTTCTGCATCTAAAGACGTACACTGAAAATGCGTATGGGGATGAATACGAGTCCAAGTGGTACGACCATACTAAAGAATTAGTCGGAGACTATATTGATAGGCAACCGGTGCCGACCTGTCTGCGAAACCATGCTCTTCTAGAGGAGATCAAAGCAGGCAGGGGCCCCATCCGCATGGTAACGAAGGAGGCCTTCCAGGATCCACATAAGGAGACTGTTGGCTGGGAAAACTTTCTTGGTATGACGATCGGGCAAGCGGTCGTCTGGGCTTCGCAGAACATTGATCCCAAACATACCAACCCTGAGTTGACCACGTCCGAGCCTTACGTTATGGGTTCCCACGCCACCTGCTCCGGCGCGTGGGCGAGCGGGCCAGAGGATTGCGCCCCCTCTGAGTACCAGTGGGGATACAACCGGATGATGACCGTCGACGGGCTTTTTGGCGCCGGCGACACCATTGGCGGTGCCGCCCACAAATTCTCTTCGGGATCCTTCGCGGAAGGGCGGATAGCCGCGAAGGCCGCGGTCAACTACGTGAACGACTTGGGTAAAGACCGGCCTATGGTCAGCGAGGCCGAATACGAGGATTTAAAAAGGACGGTTTTCCAACCCATGGAAAACTATGAGGTGGGACGTAACGAGATCGTCGCGGGCACTGTGTCACCGAGCTATATCTTGCCGATTCAGGGTCTCCAGCGTCTTGAGCAGATCATGGACGAATATGTCGGTGGCATCAGCTCCAACTACACAACTAACGAACCGTTGCTCACTCGTGGGCTGGAATTGTTGGACATGCTCAATGAAGACCTCAGCCACATCGGAGCCGAAGACCTTCACCAACTGCAACGGGCGTGGGAGCTTCAGCATCGAGTCCTGGCTTCAAGGTGTGTGACTCAGCACACGATGTTTCGGACGGAAACACGATGGCCAGGGTATTACTATCGGGCCGATCATCCGAAGCTGGATGACACTGATTGGCATTGCTTCACCCTGTCCCAGTACGACAAAGACTCTGAGAACTGGGACATGGAAAAGGCTTCCGTGCATCACATCATCGATTAGAAGACTTATCGCATAATCCTTCTAAGTGACGAGAAACTGTTCGCGTTTCCAATCAAGTACGCATCGCTCAGGTCAACAATACTCATATTGTGTTGTATGCATCATCAAGTTCTGATGAAACAAGCGAGTTAGAATCTCGGCGTCATGGACCGAAGTGACTTTCGTTACGATTTGCCCACGAAGCTCATCGCCCAAAAGCCGTTGCCGGATCGTACTGCTAGCCGGTTGTTGGTGCTGGACGAGGGGGGCTTAGTCGATAGACAGTTCTCTGATCTAGTGAGTCTGCTTCATGCAGGTGATCTTTTGATAATGAACAATACTCGTGTGATACCCGCTCGGCTTCATGGTCAGAAGCAAACAGGTGGGCGGGTCGAGATACTCCTTGAGCGAATCACGGGAGTTCGAAGCGCAACCGTTCAACTCAAAGCCAGCAAGACTCCACAACCTGGATTGGAGATAGTTCTTGCTGCCGGAGTGTGTGCCCGTGTGGAGGGGCGTGAGGACAGGCTGTTCGAGCTTAGTTTCGATACGGATCTTGAGCCATTTCTTGAGGCTCACGGGGAGGTTCCACTGCCTCCATATATCGATCGGGCAGCTGATTTAGAGGACGTAGCGCGTTATCAGACAGTCTATGCTCAAGAAAGCGGCGCCGTGGCTGCCCCAACTGCGGGATTGCATTTTGATGAGGAGTTTCTTGTAGCTTTGCATGAACGTGGTATCGACTGCACTTTTCTGACTTTGCATGTGGGGATTGATACCTTCGTACCAGTGCGTACTGAACAAATCGAAGACCATCGGCTTCACGGAGAGTGGGCGCAAGTTTCCCAGGATGTTTGTGATTGCATTGAGAAAACCCGCAAACGGGGCGGACGTGTGATCGCCGTGGGCACTACTACCGTTCGAGCCCTAGAAAGTGCAGCGCTTGATGGAAAGCTGAAACCATTTGAAGGGGAAACGACACTCTTCATATATCCGGGTTTTCAGTTTCGTGTAGTTGACGTAATGATTACAAATCTTCATTTGCCTGAGTCTTCATTGTTGGTGCTTGTCGCGGCCTTTGCTGGGCGTGAGCGGGTGCTTGATTCTTATCGCCATGCAGTTGCCCGTGGTTATCGGTTTTTTAGCTACGGTGATGCAATGCTGGTGAAACCATGAAATTCGAACTACTTAAAACTGAAACAGAGGCTCGGCGGGGGAGGATGGTTTTCCAACGGGGTGTTGTTGATACGCCTGCATTCATGCCTGTGGGTACTTACGGCACGGTTAAAGCAATGATGCCCGAGGAACTTCGTGAGCTAGGGAGCCAGATGATATTGGGCAATACTTTCCACCTCATGCTCCGGCCAGGCGTTGAAGTTATTCATGCCCATGGCGGGCTACACGGATTTATGGGGTGGGAGGGTCCAATTCTGACGGACTCTGGTGGGTACCAGGTTTGGAGCCTTGAGATCTTGCGCAAGCTCAGCGAGCAGGGTGTTGAATTCCGCTCACCTGTCAATGGAGATCTCATTACACTCACACCTGAGAAATCCATTGAAGCCCAGCATTTTCTCAATGCAGATATCGCAATGGTGTTTGATGAGTGTACCGCCTATCCGATAGCAGAGGAGGAGGCGAAAGACTCTATGGAACTCTCTCTGAGATGGGCGTTACGCAGTCGTAAAATGTTTGATGAATTACATTCAAAAGATGATTCTGATGCAGCGCTCTTCGGTATTGTCCAGGGTGGAGTATTTTCATCACTACGCGAAGCATCTTTGGCAGGGCTCAAAGAACTTAACTTCGATGGTTATGCTATCGGGGGGTTGGCTGTTGGCGAATCTGAAGCCGAGCGATTAGCCGTTCTTGAAAAAATAGGGCCACTCATGCCAACAGAACAACCCAGATATTTGATGGGTGTTGGTACTCCGACAGATCTTATCAAAGCAGTTTCCCGGGGCATGGATATGTTCGACTGTGTGATGCCAACGCGCCATGCACGCAACGGACATCTCTTCACAAGCGAGGGTTCAATCAATATCCGTAACCGACGTTTTCGCGATGACACTCAGCCAATTGATCCCACGTGCGTATGCCCCACATGTCGGCAGTTTAGCCGTGCCTACATTAGACATCTTCAGGCCTGTAATGAGATTTTGGGATCGCGGCTCGCGACGATGCACAACCTTTATCACTATCAGACACTGATGACCGAGATGCGAGAGGCTATTGAGCGGCAGCAGTTCGAGGAGTTTGCAGGGAAGCGATTGGAGCAACTCGGTGGGGGCTAAGGAGTGTCTCGGACGATTCCAATGTAACCTATGTCATAATGCTAAACTTTATTGGCTACTATCAGACTGTTAGAGCGAGAGTATGGACTTCTTTATTAATTCAGCTTGGGCACAAACCGGTGGGTCGGGGAGTCTATTCGGTCAATTTCTTCCCTTGATCATTATCTTCGTCCTCTTCTACTTTTTGCTGATTCGCCCACAGAGTAAGCGGGCGAAGGAGCATAAGAAGATGGTGGACGAACTTGCGGAAGGTCAAGAGGTGGTCACGGGAGGTGGCGTGCTTGGCAAGGTGACAGCGGTTCGTGATAACTGGGTCACGATAGAAGTGTCTGATAACGTGTCTGTGAAAGTTCAGCGCGGCACAATTTCCGTCGTGGTGCCAGCAGGCACTATTAAGAACTCTTGAGCCTAATCTCGTGAATCGTTATCCGCTCTGGGTAAATCTCCTTGTTGCTCTGGTCATACTGGGTGGTGTGTTATTTGCGCTGCCAAATATTTTTGGCGACGACCCTGCGTTACAGATTACACGTGAGGATGGCACTCCGGTGGCTGAATTCACTATGCCCGGGATCATCGCCGCGCTGGATGAGCAGGAGATAGAATACTTCGAAGCAGGACGTGACGACCAGGCGGTCGTCGTGCGTTTCCCCGACGTTGCTATGCAGTTACGTGCTAGTCAGGTGCTGGGCGAGGCTCTGCCATTTCACATCGTTGCTTTGACGCTTGCGCCTCGAACCCCCGCATGGCTTCGTTTTATTGGTCTTGAGCCGATGAGCTTGGGGCTTGATCTTAGGGGTGGCGTGCATTTTCTCTACCAAGTGGATCTTGAATCTGCCCTTGATCAGTTGATGCAAACTTACGCGCAAGATCTGCGTACACGGCTCAGGGTAGAGGGGATTCGAAATACAGGTGTCAGTGTTCTCGCCGGGAACACTATTCAGTTTGGGGTTCAGGATCCCGTGAGAATGGATGACGCAGAGGTAGTCATTCGCATCCTCGATCCGTTGCTGATGGTGAATCGAACTACTATTGAAGATCAGCCTGGATTTCAAGTGCAACTTACCCCGCTGCAGATTACTGAGCGACAGAACTTCGCAATTCAGCAAAACACGATCACATTAAGGAATCGGGTAAATGAGCTTGGTGTGGCTGAGCCAGTGGTTCAGAGACAGGGGCTCAATCGTATTGTTGTCCAACTTCCTGGCGTGCAGGATCCCGCTCAGGCGGAACGCATATTGGGAGCCACCGCGACGCTGGAATTTCGTCTCGTGGATTGGGAAAACGACGCTTTCGCGGCGATGCAAAATAATCGACCACCGTTGGGGTCACTCCTCCGCTATAGTCGGGATGGCACACCCCAGCTTCTGCGGCGTGACATGATCGTTTCTGGAGATCAACTTACGGACGCATCATTTGGCTATTCTCAGGGGCAGCCTGCGGTCTTCGTCCGACTGAATAGTCAAGGTGCAGGCCGGATGCTGGAAACGACTCAAGCCAATTTGGGGCGACCCATGGCAGTGTTATTTATTGAGGAGAAACCAGAGCTAATCGAGCGTGACGGCGAGCAAATCCTTCGTAATACACGGGAAGAGTCGGTTATCAGCGTAGCTACGATTCAAGGCGTATTTTCAAGCAATTTTCAGATTACAGGGCTGACTCCGTTCGAAGGCCAGGATCTTTCACTAATGTTGCGAGCCGGCGCACTTGCGACGCCGATCTTGAAGGTGGAAGAGCGGACTATTGGGCCCAGTTTAGGTCAGGACAACATTGAAAAGGGGCGTGCGGCGGTATTGACTGGGCTTCTGCTAGTCATTCTTTTTATGGCGGCCTATTATCGTGTTTTTGGTTTGACGGCAGATCTTGCGCTATTTGCGAACCTCGTGTTGATCGTAGCTCTTCTGTCCATGCTTCAAGCCTCTCTTACGTTACCAGGTATCGCCGGGATCGTACTTACCGTTGGTATGGCGGTGGACGCCAATGTGCTGATCTTTGAGCGCATTCGTGAGGAGTTGCGCAACGGCAACTCGCCCCAGGCGAGTATCCGTTCGGGATATGAGAAAGCATTCTCGACCATTGCGGATGCCAACATCACGACACTTATTGCTGCTTCCGTATTATGGGTCTTTGGCACGGGCCCGATACGCGGTTTTGCTACTACGCTCGGACTCGGAATTGTGACGTCGATGTTTACCGCGATTGTGGGCACGCGAGTAGTAATCAATTTAATTTACGGGAGGCGACAGGTCGAACAACTCGCCATCGGCGGTAGCAGGGCATAGGTTTGGTCAGCTCAACGCTAAATATCAACTTTATGGGTGGGCGTCGAATTGCGCTGATGTTCTCCGCTATCATAATTTCGTTCTCTCTCGGGTCTTTAGTCACCCGTGGACTTAATTTCGGCTTAGACTTTACGGGCGGCGATTTGCTGGAGCTTTCGTATGCTGGCGAAGCAGATCTTGCCGACATACGTGTTGCGCTCACCGAGGATGGGTTTGATAACCCTGTCGTACAAAACTTCGGTACGGTCTCCGATGTGCTTGTTCGCTTACCGCCTCAAGCTGAAACAGAAGGTACGTCAACCAGGGACCGAGTTATCTCAGTGCTTCAGGCGCGTGATTCTTCCGTGGAAGTGAGGCGTTTTGAGTTCGTTGGACCCCAGGTTGGTGAAGAGCTTACTGAGCAGGGCGGACTTGCAATGTTGATTGCCCTGATACTCATTTTTATATATGTGATGGTTCGATTTAGATGGAAATTTGCAGCTGGCACGATTTCTGCGCTCGTACATGATGTCATCGTCGTAGTTGGCTTTTTCTCAATATTCGGGTTTGGGTTTGACCTAACGATTCTTGCCGCGATTCTCGCCACTATTGGATATTCTCTAAATGACACTATTGTAGTTTTTGATAGGATTCGCGAGAACTTTCGTGTGATACGACGAGGAACAGCAGAAGAGATAATTAATGTATCGATTAATCAGATGTTGGGCCGTACGATGATTACGAGCGCTACCACGTTGCTGGTATTGATTTGTTTGTTTTTACTCGGCGGCGAAACGGTATCGGGGTTTGCGCTGGCACTTATTGTGGGTGTTGTCGTCGGGACTTATTCCTCAATCTATGTTGCGAGTGCCGCGGCATTGGCGCTACAGGTTTCACCTGAGGATCTTATCCCACCAAAGCGTGAAGAAATCGATGATATGCCTTAGTTAAAGGACGCTTTGAAGTTTCAAATAAGCGTATTCTTTTGCAGGATTGGAAAAAGTAGAGTGATTTTCTTTTTATGGGAGATTGTGGGAGTAGGGAGCGAGCAGTTTTGAGAGTGCCGCATAGATTTTTGGGTTGCCGGCAATAATATTACCGCTATCCAGGAACTTCTCGGTGCCGTGATAGTCGCTGATACGCCCGCCAGCCTCTCGGATAATTAGAGCACCAGCCGCCACATCCCAGATGTTTAGTCCAATCTCCCAGAACCCATCCACACGTCCAGCGGCGACATAGCATAGATCGAGAGCGGCAGATCCTGGGCGGCGGACACCAGCGCTCTCTTGAATAACGGCTTTTAACATCCCAAGGTAATCGTCAATGAGAGGCATATTCGAGCGGTAGGGGAAGCCTGTTGCAATAAGGCACTGTTTCATACTTACTCTCTTACTGACACGAATCCTACGTCCATCGAGGTGTGCTCCTTGTCCGCGACTGGCCGTGAAGATTTCCTGCCGCAGCGGATCGTAGACCACACCGTGTTCGAGTTGTCCGTTGTGAGTGACGGCGATGGAAACAGAGAAAGTCGGGAAACCATGTAAGTAGTTAGTCGTGCCATCTAATGGATCTATGATCCACTGGTATTCGTGGTTGCCCCGTTGCCCGCCTTCCTCTGCCAGTATTGAGTGTTCAGGGTAGTATTCTCGAATAACCTCAATGATGGCTTCTTCAGCCAGTTGATCGACCTTGCTTACAAACTCATTACGCCCTTTTTCCACTACCTCCAGCGCCTCAAGTTGATTGAGGTGGCGTAAGGCGATTCCGCCAGCCTGTCGGGCTGCGCGCACTGCAATATTCACCATTCCGTGCATTGTGTACCAAGTAGGTCAGATTGAGCCGGAGTGTCGGCGCCAGGAGGTAGAATACCCGCTCTTTCCGCATAAAGAGAACTAGGCTGAGCGTAATCATGCACATACCAGTGCGAATTGTCCTTGTAGAGACCTCTCACCCCGGTAACATTGGCGCTAGCGCTAGGGCTATGAAGACCATGGGACTTAATGATCTGAGCTTGGTTGCGCCTAGTAATTTTCCAAGCGCTGTGGCAACAGCACGCGCTTCAGGTGCCGACGATGTGCTTGCCCGCGCACGGGTTGTAAATTCTCTGGATGAAGCGATTGCCAACTGCGGTTTCGTCGTTGGGGCTAGCGCTCGTTTACGTAGGCTCCCCTGGCCTGTTGTAGATCCGCGCGTAGGTGCCGAGTCGATATGGAAACATGTCGAGCAGACGCCAGTTGCCATCGTTTTTGGTCCGGAGCACTCGGGACTTACAAATGAGGATATGTCTAGGTGCCATCAGTTGATCCACATCCCGGCAAATCCTGAATACTCATCGTTGAATATTGCCATGGCTGTACAGGTCCTCTGCTATGAACTCCGCATGATTCACCCAAACATCAATCCCGTTCCCATTAACAGTAAGTCGGAGCGGGAAGTGCCGCTAGCAAGCGCGGAAGAACTTGAAGGCTTTCATCAGCATCTAGAGGCTGTTCTCAGTAACGTAGGTTTTTTAACTACAAGTCATCCTCGACAACTTAAACTAAAACTGCGCAGAATCTTTCGTCGTTCGCTCCTAGACCAGAGTGAGATTAATATCCTACGGGGGATGTTGGCGGCACTTACACCTGACCGTCAAAAGTCTCTGGAGTCGTCAACAGAGAAACCGTTAGAGTCGTTGACGAAAAAAAGCTAGGCGAGCATGATCAAAAAAGAAATTTATCTGGATTATGCAGCGACTACACCTGTGGATCCTGCGGTCATTGCGGTGATGACCGAGTGTTTGGGGTCTGATGGAGATTCGGCTAATCCGTCCTCTTCCCACTCACCAGGTCGTCGCGCTAAAGCTCGCGTTGAGGTCGCCCGTTCTCAGATTGCCAAACGAGTAGGTGTTCCGTCGGATACTATTTGGTTCACTTCAGGAGCCACAGAATCCGACAACATGGCGTTGATTGGTGCGATGCGTGCAAATGAGTATCGTGGCAGGCATTTGATTACGTCGGTGTTGGAGCACAAAGCTATTCTTGATACTGCACATGCTTTGGAAAAGGAGGGCGTAGAGGTCACATATGTTAACCATGATACGGATGGTATTGTCGATCCGGATCAGATTGCTGAAGCAATTCGTGACGACACCGTTCTTGTTTCAATCATGCATGTGAACAATGAGACGGGAGTTCTTCAGGACATTGCTGCGATCGGTCAACGGTGCCATGAGCGTGGAGTACTGTTTCATGTTGATGCTGCTCAGAGTACGGGAAAGGTTGCATTAAAGTTTGAAGATTGGCCGGTGGATCTTGTCTCACTTACGGCGCATAAGACCTATGGTCCAATGGGTATCGGTGCAATCTATATATCTGAAGGCGTGAGTTTAGATCCTATGATTTACGGTGGTGAGCAAGAAGGAGGTTTCCGTCCGGGTACCTTGGCAACACATCAGATAGCTGGGTTCGGGAAGGCGTTCGAGCTTGCAGACCCAGGTAGTGATGGGCCGCTGTTAGCTGCTTGTCGGGACCGTCTGTGGGCGGGCTTAAATACTATCGAAGGGGTATCTCTCAATGGCCATCCCGCTCAACGATCTCCGCACGTGCTGAATGTAACATTCCCTGGTGTAGAGGGCGCCAGTCTGCAGCTCGCGCTCGCTAATGTGGCTATCTCCGCTGGTTCAGCTTGCAACTCTGATATCCCTGATCCCTCCCATGTGCTGCGTGGCATGGGATTGAGCGATGTCTTAGCCGAAAGTACTCTGAGGTTCAGCGTCGGTCGATTTACGACTGACGCTGAGATCGACTACGTGGTGGGACGAATTCAGGATGAAGTGCCTCGGCTCAGGGCATTGGCTAATGGTGCTCCCGCGTGGACTGCAAGTTGATGCGTCGAATGTGCACTTTGCGCTAAACTACTGAACTCTCTATGGATTACAGCTCTGAGGTGGAACAACGATTTCTGTCGCCATGCAGGGCTGGGGGGTTCGAAAAAGATACTCCGGGGATAGTTTCAGGCGAGGCCGCAGATCGCACATTAAACGTCTGGATCCGGTTCCAGGTCCAGGTACTGGATGGCGCTATTCGCACTGCTCGTTTTAGCGTATACGGTTGCCCGTATACGGTGGCCGCTGCTGACTGGGCTGCAGAGTGGCTAGAGGGACGTCCCAGCACGGCGCTGGAAGAACTGGGAATGCTTAGGCGATATAAAAAACTTGGTGTACCAGTGGAAAAGTTAGGGAAGTTACTATTGATTGAGGATGCTGCGGCAGCGTGTTGGCGGGAACTTGATAATTTAAAGAGACAGAAGAGAAGTTGATAATGGCAATATCGTTAACAGAGAGTGCGGCCGAGCGTGTGCGTGGTTATCTTGAACGACGCGGGCATGGCGTAGGTCTTCGGTTGGGAATTAAAAAGACTGGCTGTTCAGGTTATGCCTATGTAATTGACTATGCGGACGATATCAATCCCGACGATGTGGTATTCGATGTCCTTGATGTCAAGGTGATTGTGGATAACGACAGTTTGCAACTTATCGATGGCACACAGGTTGACTTTGTGAAGGAAGGTATCAACGAAGCATTTAAATTCCGCAACCCAAACGTCAAGGGCGAGTGTGGTTGTGGGGAGAGTTTTAGCATTTAAGATGAATCATAAGGGTAAAGAATGGCAGTTGAACGGACTCTATCTATAGTTAAACCGGATGGTGTGCAGAAGGATTTGATTGGTGAGGTTTGTCGCCGGTTTGAGCAGGGCGGATTACATATTGTAGGGATAAAAATGCTCCATCTTACGCAGGAGCAAGCGAAGGGGTTTTACGTTGTTCACAAGGAACGCCCCTTTTACCCAGATCTAGTAAGTTACATGACTTCCGGGCCTGTCATAGTTCAGATACTTGAGGGTGAGGGTGCGATACAGAAGAATCGCGAGATTATGGGTGCAACTAATCCAGCAGAAGCTGATCCTGGAACGATAAGAGCAGACTTTGCAGCCTCCATTGAGGAGAACGTTGTGCATGGATCTGATGGTCCGGATACCGCAGCTCAGGAAATCAGCTTTTTTTTTGACAAGGACGAGATTTGCGCGCGAACGCGCTGAATTCGATAGATGACACATCCGGTAAGCTCAATCTGATCGGGCTTTCGCCAGAGATGCTGGCCGAGTTTTTCGTAGGACTTGGCGAAAAGCCTTACCGGGCGAGACAAATCATGGGTTGGGCTTACCAGCGTGGTGTGGTCAATTTCAACGAGATGACGAATCTGAGCTTGCGGCTGCGTCAGCGACTTGAGCTTGTAGCCTCCCTTTCCCTGCCGAAAATAATTCGTAGGGAGATCTCGCGTGATGGAACATGCAAGTGGGTACTTGACGTTGGTGCCGGACAGGCTGTAGAGACCGTGTATATTCCGGAGCCAAATCGAGCGACCCTGTGTATCTCTTCCCAAGCTGGATGTGCCATGGACTGCTCTTTCTGTGCTACCGGTCGACGAGGATTTAACCGCAATCTGAGCGCTGCCGAGATCTTAGGTCAGGTGGTACTTGTGAACCAGGCCCTGGGAACAGACTCTGCGGTCACGAACGTCGTATTCATGGGCATGGGGGAACCGCTGGCAAACTATCGAGAGGTCGTCTCAGTAGCAAAGCTACTAATTAACGATTTGGCTTTCGGGCTATCACGGCGAAGGGTCACGATTAGTACCGCAGGGCTCGTTCCTCAGATACGTAAACTTTCCGGAGACTGTAATGTTGCTCTTGCGGTTTCGCTGCATGCGCCGACGGACCCTCTTCGAGATAAGTTAGTGCCCATTAACCGGCGTCACCGGATCCAGGAACTCCTGGGCGCCTGTTGGCAATATGCTGAGTGTCTGGCTTCCCGGCAGGTCACATTCGAATACGTCATGCTTGCTGGTGTGAATGATACGCTTCAGGATGCGGAGATCCTGGCAAAGCTGCTAAGGGATAGACCCGCTAAGGTGAATCTAATCCCCTTCAATTCCTTCCCAGGCACCGAGTATCAATGCTCCCCGCCCGAGCGGATTGATCAATTTTGTACGAATCTGAGGTCTGCGGGGATTGTCGCTACAATACGTCGCACCCGTGGAGATGACATTGCTGCGGCTTGTGGACAGTTAGCGGGCCAGGTGAAGGATCGTATGCGGGTGCGCTTAGGGGATAAACAAATCAGGGCAGCGAGCTAAAGACTTCCATGATGATATTTCTCACATTTTATTTTTTGTGGGTTACTGAGTTGGTTCGAATCTAATGGGAAACAATGACACACAGGCTCCAGGGGAAGACCGACCAGAGGAGATTCCCGCAACTGTTGGAGCCATGCTCAAAGTGGCCCGAGAAGAACGGGAGTTGTCCATAGAGCAAATTGCTGGGGAATTACGCATTGAAGTTCGGTTCCTAATTGCTCTTGAGGAAGATCGTTTTGAAGAATTCTCGGCTCCCGTTTTTACAAAAGGTTATATCAAACAATACGGGCAACGGGTTGGGCTTGAGTACGGAGACTTGCTAGTCGAGTACTATCGTCAGGTTGAGATACGCGATGTGCCTATGATAGCGAATAGGCCAATCCAGCTTCGCGATGGGAAGCAGATTATCCAATGGATCATTGTCGGGCTAGTTCTCAGCATCTTGGTTGTGGGATTAGGAGTTTGGTATCTATCTTCCGAGGTTCCACCGACGGAGGTAACATTTCCAACCGAAGAATCCAGTGATTTGGGAACTAATGAAAATGAGGTTCTGGGATTGCCTTTGCCTGATCTGTTAGGAAGGGAGCCCGCACTAATATTGGATCCGGACCCAGAAGCAGTTGCAGTTCTAGGGCGTGCCGTTGTCCAAGATGTCGGGTTGGAGTCAGTTGCGGCACTTGCCGTTCCAGTGGAAGTTGCTCTGTCCCCCCCGTTGGAGCCAACTATTGAGGTCACTATCAGCTTTGATCAGGATTGCTGGGCTGAAGTGACCGATGATAGCGGCGAGCGATTTTTTTATGATCTTGGAAGTGCCGGAACTGTTGCCAGTTTTAGTGCGCAGCTACCTCTGTCATTCTTTCTTGGTAACGCGGACGGTGTTCGGTTGGAGTTCAATGGGCGTCCGTACCCAATTCCTGCTGACAGTCGTCGAGGTAACCTTGCACGATTCGTTGTTGCAGAGGGCGTCTGAGGGTAATGTCCAGTCCTATTCAACCCGTTCGTGGTATGAACGATATTTTGCCGAATGTGCGTTCGGTATGGACAGCCGTTGAGTCTGCCGCCGAAGAGATTTTCGAAGCTTACGGGTACCAACGGATTCGCATTCCTGTGATGGAGCGAACGGAGCTCTTCAGTCGGTCGATCGGTGAAACGACCGATATAGTTCAGAAGGAGATGTATACCTTCGAGGATCGCAATGGATCAAGCGTGACGTTACGACCTGAGGCCACGGCCGGTATCATCCGGGCCGGGTTAAGCAACGGTTTGTTTCATAATCAGCAGCAGAAGCTCTGGTGCAGCGGCCCTATGTTCCGCCATGAGCGCCCTCAGAAGGGTCGCTACCGTCAGTTTCATCAGCTAAATGTTGAAGCCATAGGTTTTGCTGGTCCGGAGATAGACGCAGAACTTATTGTGATTTCGGCGCGGTTGTGGGAACGATTGGGACTTGAGAGCCCAAATCTTGAATTGAATTCTCTTGGTACACCGGAGGCGAGAGCGGGTTATCGTGAAGCGTTACAGAACTATTTTTCAGAATCGAAGGATGTGCTGGATGCGGAGAGCCTGAATCGATTGGAACGCAATCCACTCAGGATCCTCGACAGCAAAAACCCGGATCTCGGTCCGTTGATCGCGAGTGCGCCGGAGCTAAGTGATTATCTTGACGATGACTCGAAGGCACACTTTGAACGAGTGCAGCAGCTGTTAAGCGACGTGAATGTAAGCTACAGGCTTAATCCAAGACTCGTGAGAGGTCTGGATTACTACTCCCGTACCGTGTTCGAGTGGGTTACTGATCGTCTGGGCGCGCAGGGCGCCGTTTGTTCGGGGGGGCGCTATGATGGCTTGGTTGCTGAATTGGGTGGCCGGAATACGCCGGCGATCGGTTGGGCTTTGGGCATCGAGCGAGTGGTCGAGCTTATCGAGGCTGAAAGTTTACAGATTCTTGAGCGCCAACCTCACGCTTACTTGGCCATGGCTGGGGAACAGGCACGACGGCAGGGTTTTGATATCGCCGAGAAGCTTAGGGTGCAGGTACCGGGAGTTCGCCTTTTCATGGATTGCGCGGGAGGAAGTCTCAAGTCGCAGCTACGACGTGCAGATCACAGTGGCGCGCATATTGCCCTGATTCTTGGTGAAGATGAGTTGTCTGCGGATCAATTGAGCGTGAAGCCGTTGCGAGAGGATGCCCCGCAATCTATGCAGAGTTTGGGCGGGGTGGTATCGGAACTACTCCGTGTTCGCGAGGAATCACCGTAGAATAGATGCGTTGAAGAAAGCCGGGGGCTTTTTGTGGACGAATTTCTTTCTGAAAAAGAACAAATCGAGGAAATCCGCAGTTGGTGGCGGGAGAATGGCTGGTATCTGGTTGGTGGAGCCATTATTGGTATAGCTGCCCTGTTGGGCTGGAATCGGTATGGTGTTTATCAGGATATTCAGGCTGAAGCCGCAAGCGCACTCTACGTTGAGTTGCGTCAGGCTGCCGCGGATGATGCTCCGGGTGACGCTCGCACTCTCTTGGCACAGCTGCGTGAGAATTATTCGAGCAGTCCTTACACTGACCAGGCCGGTTTGCTGGTTGCTGTTCTGCGGATGCGCGCGGGACAGATGAACGGGGCAGCGGATGAGCTGCGCTATGTCGTGGATAGTACCCGTGACCCAGAGCTTGCCTTGATAGCTCGACTTCGATTGGCTCGTATACTTTCACATCAAGAATTTTTCGATGAGGCACTGGCGGTACTCGACGTGGATCCAGGTAGTTTCTCCGCTCGTTATAACGAGGTGCGCGGAGATATTTATGTTGCGACTGAAAATTCCGTAAGCGCCCGAATGGCGTATAACGCAGCTCTCACAGCGCAAGAATCGGATCTTGTTGATCGCAATCTGGTGCAGATGAAGCTTGAAGACCTTCCTATTGCCGAGGTTGTTACAACGGAGGAGACAACGCAGTGAAATACCGGTTGGTGTTAGCTATTGCAGTACTTGGTATAGGGGCTAGTGCTTGCAGTCGCAATCAGAGTACCACTGAGCCTCCGGCTGAGCTGCAGGCTTTCGAAGAGAGAATCGAGATACGTAGGGTTTGGAGCGCCCGGGTGGGCAGGGCACCCGAACGTCTACGTTTAGGGCTGGCACCTTCCACGGATGGTACGCGGATTTATGCGGGAAGCTATGATGGGCAAGCTGCAGCATTTGATGTACAGACTGGGCAGCGACAATGGGTCACACAGACGAACCTATCGTTATCCGCTGGTCCGGCCTATGGAGACGAAGTCCTGGCTTTTGGCACGACTGATGGAGAGCTCATCGCGCTTGATGCGGAAACTGGAGAAGAGCTCTGGCGTCGTTCGGTAGGCTCGGAAGTACTAGCGGCCCCGGCGATTGGCAACAACGTTGTAGCGTTGCGAAGCGTTGATGGTCAGCTGCGAGGCTATTCGATGTCCGACGGCCGCGAGCTTTGGTCGGTCGTGCAAACTGTGCCTGCGTTAACAATGCGGGGGAATACGGCACCTTCCGTAGCAGGTACCGCCGTCGTAACCGGTTTCGATAACGGCCGTTTGGGAGCTTATGATCTCGGTAGTGGTGACCCGTTGTGGGAGGTTGTTATGGCAACGCCTTCGGGGCGCACCGAGTTGGAGCGGCTGGTCGATATCAGCGCAGGTCTTCAAGTGGTAGGTAATGATGTTTTTGCGGTCGGTTACCATGGGCGTGCTATCGGTATCGCCCTACAGACCGGCGTGGTTTTATGGCAGCAGGAACTTTCAAGCTATTCAGGTTTGGGCGTGGATCTGGATAGTGTTTACGTTACGGATGAGTTTAGCGAATTGGTGGCTTTGGAACGCAGTGCCGGGACGCCTAGGTGGCGCCAGAACGCATTGCGATTGAGGGATGTGACAGCGCCCAGCGCTTATAGGAATACAGTCGTTGTCGGAGATTTCGAAGGTTATTTACATTGGATTGATCCTGCGGATGGGAGTTTTCTGGCTCGGGAACGAGTGACATCAAGGCCCATTACTGCGGCGCCGCTTGTTGTCGGAACTAATCTTTTCGCGTTGGCCGAAGATGGGACCTTAGCTGCTTATACGGTTGAAATCGAAGAGCCAGAACCCGAGACCACTGAGGATGCGGCCTAGACCGGGCTAGCCCACGATCCTGATGGAAAATGCGGATTAGATCATGCTTCCTGCAGTGGCTTTGGTGGGGCGCCCCAACGTTGGCAAGTCCACTCTGTTCAATCAGCTTACCGGTTCTCGGGATGCTTTGGTTGCTGACTATCCTGGACTGACTCGGGATCGGCGATATGGTTTTGGTAATTTCAAAGGGAACTCCTTTATCGTTATCGACACCGGGGGGCTCGGTTATGACGCAGATGAGGTTGATGCACTGGCTGCTCAGCAGGCACAGATCGCTATGGACGAAGCAGATGCCGTGGTGCTTGTCCTGGATTACCGAGATGGTCTAACTGCTGCGGATCAGCAAATCGTTGGGCGGTTGCGTAGCTCCAATAAGCCGATCACTATCGCGGTCAATAAATCAGAGGGGGTCACCCCAGAGGTTGCTGAGGCAGAGTTCCACAGTTTGGGATTGGGGTGCCCAGTGAGCATTGCGGCGCTACACGGGCGACGTATAGCCACTTTGATGCAAGAAGTTCTAAACCCCTTCGCCCATGAGTCAGCTGCGCAAAGCGATGATGAGTTGGAGCAGCTTGAGGTTCCTCGCCTGGCAGTAGTTGGGAGACCCAATGTTGGTAAATCTACGCTGATAAATCGCCTGCTGGGTGCCGAACGTCTGGTCACGTCAGCTGAGCCAGGTACGACCCGGGATAGCATACTGGTGCCCTGCCGGCGGGGCGATCAGGACTTTATTTTGGTAGATACTGCTGGGATTCGGCGCCGTGCTCGAGTCCGCAATTCTGTTGAGAAGTTCAGCGTCGTGCAGAGCCTTCAAGCCATTGAGGATTCCGGTGTCATCCTGCTCTTACTCGACGCGCGAGAAGGCGTAACCGAACAGGATCTTCATCTGATTGGGCTAGTCATCGAGCGCGGTCGTGCAATCACTATTGGTATAAACAAGTGGGATGGGATCGAGACCTCCCATCGCCGGAGAATCGAAGTTGAAGTAAGCCGGAGATTAGATTTCGTTGGTTTTGCACGTGTTAACTATATTTCCGCTCTCCATGGGAGTGGGATTGATTCGGTTGTTGCTGCTGCGCTAAATGCTTATGAGGCGGCGGGGAAAGAATTTGCGACGCCAAAGTTAAATATGATCCTTGAAAGTGCACTCGTGGCCCATCCTCCACCTTTGGTTGGTGGTCGGCGTATTCGGCTGCGCTATGTGCACCAGGGCGGCAAGTATCCCTCTATTCTTGTCATTCATGGCAATCGTCTGGAACGTTTACCCGCGCATTATCGCCGGTATTTGGTAAATACATTCCGTAAAGCGCTACGTCTAGAGGGAGTACCTTTGAGACTGGAGTTGAGAAGTGGCGAGAACCCGTTCGCGGGTCGTCGCAATGTTTTGACGCGCAGACAGATAAAACGGAGGAAGCGTGTGATTCATTACGGTCGTAAGCGATAGCCGACGGATACTAGTTGTCCTATTCTCATAACAAGAAGTTACAACCAAGCAGGCAGTTGGCGCTTAAACTTCCCGTGATCTACAAATTTATTAAACCGAGGTTCAAGTAGGGCCTTTTTATGAGCAGTGCTAGACAATTTGTTACGGTGGAAGGCGAGTTTCCAATGCACCGGGGTGGGACATTGCTGACTCCGACGATTGCCTATGAGACTTGGGGGGAGTTATCTACGCAGAAAGATAATGCCGTGTTGATCTTTACTGGGCTTTCCCCCTCGGCTCACGCGGCATCCTCGCCGGGCGATCCGGCCCCGGGGTGGTGGGAGGAGATAGTTGGTCCGGGACGTGCTGTAGATACCCAGCGATTTTTCGTGATCTGTGTGAATTCATTGGGGAGTTGTTTTGGGTCGACTGGCCCGGCGTCTACTAATCCTGAGACGAGTGAGACTTATAGATGCGCGTTTCCGGTTCTATCTCTCGAGGATGTGGCTCGTGGGGGGCTAGAAGTGATACGGCACCTTGGGGTCGAGAGACTTTATGCGACGATTGGGCCTTCTATGGGTGGAATGTCAGCGTTGGCTTTTGAGATTCTATTTCCTGGTCTTTCCGAAGGGCTTCTTCTCATCTCGTCAGCAACGCGGGCGCTTCCTTTCGCCACGGCTTTACGATCACTGCAAAGAGAGATGATTCGGCGTGATCCCAATTGGTTGGATGGCAACTACACGCCAGATGCGCTTCCGGTTGCGGGCATGCGCCTTGCTCGCAAGCTGGGGATGATTACGTATCGTTCAGCGGAAGAGTGGAACGAGCGGCTGGGCCGTGACCGAGGTACTGAGCAGGGTGAAATTGGAAATCCATTCGCCTCTAGCTTTGAAATTGAGGCGTACTTAGAACACCATGCGAACAAGTTCACCGGACAGTTTGACCCAAATTGTTATCTCTATTTATCGCAAGCTAGCGATCTTTTCGATGTGGCAGATCACGGCACTTCGGCTGAGACGGGAATTGAAAAAATTCAGACACCCCGGGCGATGGTGATTGGGGTTGCCACCGATATCCTTTATCCGCTACATCAGCAGCAAGAGCTAGCTAAGCAGTTTGAGGGGCTTGGACGAAAGACCGAGTTTGTTGAGCTTCCATCGATTCAAGGGCACGATTCTTTTCTTGTGGATATGGACAATTTCTGCCCAGTCATTGCCCGCTTCTTTGAAGCCTAGTTTTTGAGAGTGTAATTTTCTATTTAGTGTCGTCGACTGTAGCGGAAAGTTCACCGCGGGCGAGCTGAACATCGATACTTGTCCCTGGTGGCGTGGAGCTGGTATCGGTCACGATACCACCGTCTTTACGCGTCACTATCGCATAGCCCCTGTCCAGAGTTGCTAATGGATTCATGGATTGCAATGTGCGTTCAGCGAGCAAAAGTCGGTTTTTCTGTATTTGCAATGTTTTGTTTACAACATGTTCCAGTTCTCCTGTAACGAACCGAAGACGGTCATGGAGGCTCGTTATCAGATGTCGTGGTGTGGAGGCCAGTAGGTTTGCCGTAAGTTCTGTCAGACGGGATTGAGGGTTGGACAGCAAGAGTTCCAAGCGCAGATGCAACCGAGTTTCCAGATCATCGAGTTGTTGACTCGACTGTTGTAGCCGCACCCCGGGATGGCTTCGGTCAAGCCGGTGGGCCAGTGCCTCTAGAAAACGCTGTGGGGTTGCTAGGCACTGTCTGACACCTCGCGAGAGTCTGTCTCCTATGGTATTGAGTGAGCTGAGCCATTGGGCGTGATCAGGAACAGCAAGTTCTGCAGCGCCCGAGGGTGTTGGTGCCCGCAAATCGGCTACGAAGTCGGCGATCGTGAAGTCAATTTCATGTCCAATGCCGACGATGATCGGGATTTCAACGGCGGCAATGGCCCGTGCTACCACTTCCTCATTGAAGCACCAGAGGTCTTCCAGGGAGCCTCCGCCTCGCGTCAGAATTAGAAGGTCACATTCCTGCCGTTCATTGGCTAATCGAAGCATCCGGGCAATCTCATCGGTCGCTTCTTTACCTTGAACGGGTGTTGGGTAGATCAGCGTCGGGACAGCTGGAAAACGCCTCGAGAGAACAGTCAGCACGTCTTGGATAGCCGCGCCGCTTGGGGAGGTGATAATGCCGATTCGCCGTGGTACCTGAGGGGGTGTTTGTTTACGGTCAGTATCGAACAAGCCTTCTGCAGCCAGTCTATTTTTTAGCTCCTCGAACCGACGGCGTAATACTCCTTCGCCGATTTCCTCCATGTGCTCTACCACGAGCTGAAAATCGCCGCGTGTCTCGTAGATGCTCACGCGGCCACGGGCCAAAACGTGCTGACCGTTATCTGGAGAAAACTTTAGTTGACGATTATTTTGAACAAACATCGCGCAGCGTAGTTGTGCGTTCTCGTCCTTCATACTCCAGTAAAGGTGCCCTGATGACGGGCGGGCTAGGTTAGAGATTTCTCCTTCAACCCAGACGGTGCCGAGGTGATTTTCAATGAGCTGGCGCGCTTCGCGATTCAGAGAAGAGACTGTGAAGACTTCGTGTGGCGCTTCGAGCTGCAGGCTCAGGATGTCATCCGAGGATTCCATTCGGGGAGTATACGGTAGTCAGAATTTGGCTTGCTGAGACATTTACCCTGAATTCGTAGAGGCGTAGAATCGCCCGTTTAACTTGATTGACGGGCAGGGCTGATTATGCGGATCATCCACGAAGCTCTTACCTTCGATGACGTTATGCTGCAGCCTGCCTATTCTGAGGTCCTGCCTCGGGAAGTAGCCTTGGAAACCCGCCTCACGCGCGCACTTTCTCTAAATATTCCCATTATTTCAGCTGCCATGGATACAGTGACCGAGGCACGGCTGGCTATTACGCTGGCTCAGGAGGGTGGTATTGGGATTATCCACAAGAACATGTCTCCTGAAGCACAGGCTCGGCAGGTGTTACGAGTAAAAAAATTCGAGAGTGGTGTTATCAGTGATCCAATCACCGTAGCGCCTGACGCTTCTATAGAGGCAGTCATTCAACTAACCCAGGCCAACTCTATTTCGGGGGTTCCCGTGGTGGATGGTGAGGAACTAGTTGGGATTGTTACCCATCGAGATTTGCGGTTCGAGACACAATTAGATGCGTCAGTGTCCTCTGTAATGACACCTAAGGACAGGCTGGTCACGGTCAGAGAGAATCCAGATAACGAAGAGGTGCTAACGCTGTTGCATCAGCACCGTATTGAGAAAGTGTTAGTTGTCGATAAAGATTTTCGATTACGTGGAATGATCACCGCTAAGGATTTCCAGAAGGCGACCGACTATCCACTGGCCTCGAAAGACGATCTTGGGGCACTGCGAGTCGGTGCAGCGGTGGGTACAGGAAGAGATACCGAAGACCGAGTGGCGGGTTTGGTTGGTGCCGGGGTTGACGTGTTAATCGTTGATACGGCGCACGGTCACACGAAAAACGTTATGTCCCGAGTAAAGCAGATCAAGGCAGATTATCCGGATGTTCCTCTGATCGCTGGCAATATCGTTACCGGTGAGGCTGCGCTTGCGCTGGTTGAGGCTGGCGCGGACGCCGTCAAGGTTGGTGTCGGTCCTGGATCCATTTGTACCACTCGGGTGATTGCTGGTGTTGGCGTACCGCAAATCACAGCCGTTGCTGAGGTAGCGTCGGCTCTCGCCGATACAGATGTTTCGGTAATTTCTGATGGTGGTATTCGATATTCAGGAGACATCGCTAAAGCTATAGCAGCGGGTGCTCACTGCGTGATGATAGGTAGCCTTTTTGCAGGGACCGAGGAATCTCCGGGAGAAGTTGAGCTCTATCAAGGTCGCTCCTATAAGTCTTATCGGGGTATGGGTTCAGTTGGGGCTATGGCACAGCAACATGGTTCTTCTGATCGGTATTTTCAGGATGCGAGCGAAGAACTTGAAAAGCTAGTTCCTGAAGGTATTGAGGGGCGGGTTCCCTACAAAGGTAGTCTTGTGGCGATAGTGCAGCAGCTTGTTGGAGGCATACGTGCCGCGATGGGCTATACAGGGTGCGAAAGCATTACTGTGCTTCGCACGACTCCGTGTTTTGTTCGAATTACGGGGGCGGGACGTAAGGAGAGTCACGTCCACGATGTGGCAATTACCAAGGAACCGCCGAACTACCGGACGGAGTAAGGCTTGGTGGAAGTAGAAGCCCATCTTCAAACAGTAGAAACATCGGACAGCGCGCGCCTACTGATTCTCGACTTCGGGTCTCAATATACTCAGCTAATCGCCCGTCGAGTACGAGAGGCGGGGGTATACAGTGAGATTCATCCCCATGATCTTTCGGAGGAAGCAATAACCAGCTTTCAGGCTTCTGGAATGATTCTTTCCGGTGGGCCCGAGTCAGTTGGACGCGAGGATTCTCCTGCGGTAAGTGACGCAGTAATCAACTCAGGTGTGCCTATTCTGGGTATTTGCTATGGGATGCAGGCACTTGCCACAAAGCTGGGCGGTGAAGTTAGTGGTTCAGATCATCGTGAGTTCGGTTATGCAGAAGTTAGCCTTACAGGGAATGATGGGTTACTGGGTGGATTGGTAAACGGTGGTGACCAGCTAAAGGTTTGGATGAGCCATGGTGATCGCGTTGAGGCATTACCTGAGGGCTTCGAGTCGATAGCATCTTCCAGAAACGCGCCCCTTGCTGGTATGGCTGATGTCAAAAGACAAATCTACGGCGTCCAATTTCACCCTGAGGTTACTCACACGGAAAAGGGCCAGGTGATCATTGAACGTTTTGTTCATGAGATTTGCGGTTGTCCTAGTCACTGGACACCGAGGAATATTATTGCAGAGCACGTCGAACGAGTTCAGCAAGATGTAGGGTCGGAACGCGTATTGCTCGGACTCTCGGGGGGTGTGGATTCATCTGTCGTGGCTGCATTACTGCATGCTGCCATTGGAGATCAGCTGATTTGCGTGTTTGTCGACAATGGTCTTTTGCGCTTGAATGAAGGCGATCAAGTGATGGAGGCTTTCAGTGAGCATTTGGGTGTCAACGTTATTCGGGTTGATGCGGAGGAGGCGTTTCTGGCAGCACTGGAGGGGGAGAGCGATCCTGAGAACAAACGCAAAATTATTGGTCGAAAATTTATTGAAGTGTTCGAGGCGCAGGCGAAGGAGTTAGACGGTGTTCGCTGGCTTGCTCAGGGCACGATTTATCCGGATGTAATCGAGTCCGCTGGTGCTGCAACCGGGAAGGCTCATGTAATCAAGTCACACCATAACGTTGGTGGTCTGCCGGAACAGATGAACCTGAAACTCATTGAGCCATTGAGAGATCTTTTCAAAGACGAGGTGCGTAAGATTGGTGTGGAGCTTGGATTGCCTCCGCAATTGATTGGCCGCCACCCTTTCCCAGGACCGGGTTTGGGGGTACGTATTCTTGGGTCGGTGAAGAAAGAATACGCTGATGTTCTTCGTCGGGCAGACGACATTTTTATCAGCGAACTCCGTGAGCAAGGTTTGTACGATAAGGTAAGCCAGGCCTTCGCCGTGTTTTTACCAGTGAAATCGGTGGGCGTTATGGGCGATGGTCGGCGTTACGATTACGTCGTAGCGCTAAGAGCTGTTGAGACTGTTGATTTTATGACAGCCCGCTGGGCCCACCTGCCGTACGATTTTCTTGATCATGTCTCAAGACGAATCATCAATGAGATTCAGGGGATCTCTCGGGTAACTTACGATATTTCCGGAAAGCCCCCGGCTACTATCGAGTGGGAGTGAAAAGTCTTATAAATCAATAATTTATATTTGACATAGTTTATCAAAGCAACGAAAGAATGCGGGTTTCAGAGCATTAAAAACACAAATCTGACACAGAATGGCAACTACTGACCCGCATAAGTCGCAACTGGAGCAAAAAGACGGTTTACACGACGGTCTCTTTGAGAATTTCGACGAAGAGGGAAACTTGACCAAGACAGAGACATGGGAGAACGGAGTACTGGTCGAAACCAATCCTAATCCTTAACAACTATTCAACCCCACCAAGTAACAAGAACTAGCCTCTGACGAGATTTGAACCCCCGATTACACAGGAGTAAATTGGACTCCATGAAAAAGTTACTTTCAAAGTAAAATTAAGTTTATGTCTCAAAGAAAATTTAGAATAGAAGGCGGGAGTTATGGCGGTGAATTTGTATGTGGCAAAGTTGATGAGAATTTCGTAAGACATTTTGCAGATAAAAGCGAAAGCGATTTAATTAATGCATTATTAGCCCCAAGTGAACCTCTAATGCCATGTGAAGATTATAGTCTTTGGGAAAATGATGATATCGAGCATCTAAATAGCCCTTATGATGCAGATAGTAGATTCTTTATAACAGAAATAACAAACCTTGATGATGAGTTTGATGATGATTATGAAAATCAAATAGAAGCACAAGGATATCTTTTATATTTTCGAGAAGGTGCTTTATATGGTAACGAAGAACCTGGGATTTCAGAAAATATTAGTGACCAAGAATTAAAAGATATGAATTTTGTTCCTGTTTTAAGTTTTCACAGTGCAGAAAAGGGCCGTTTTGGAGTTTGGTTTTTTGAAACTGACGAAGAAGATTTTGATCCATATAAATTAGCATATGGTACGGTTGAAACTAAT
>JAZAGZ010000086.1:0-45205 GCA_036231525.1 Pseudomonadota bacterium
CGCGGACTAATCTGGTCGATAGGTGTTCAAGTTGGGCAAGTTCGACTTGGATTTTCCCCTCATGAGTTGCTGCTCGTTGCGCAAAAATGTCCAAAATCAACCCATTGCGATCAAGTACACGCGCCTCAAGCAACCGTTCCAGGTTACGCTCTTGACTCGGTGAAAGAGGTTGATTGACGAGAACCAGTTCCGAACAAGTCTCTTTCACTTGGTCCGCAAGTTCCTCAGCCTTACCGGAACCAATAAAGAGTCGTGGACTGGGCCGATCACGCCGCGCACGAACCTCCCCAGCAATTTCAGCACCGGCAGAAATTGCTAGCGCACGAAATTCCTGAATCTCATCTTCATAACACGGCCCTTTTAGGCTGATATGAAGCAGTAAAGAACGTTCGCCGTTCTCGGGACGCTCAAGCAATCCGAGCTCCCTGCCCTGATGGGCTGTTACTCCTCATCCTCATCCTCATCCTCATCCTGATCCTGATCCTGATCCTGATCCTCACCCTCATCCTCATCATCCGACGGAATGCGAACCATACGTCCAGGGACAACGGTTGATATCGCATGCTTGTAGACCATCTGACTTACGCTATTGCGCAGCAAGACTACAAACTGATCAAAGGAATCGACCTGCCCCTGCAGCTTTATCCCGTTGACCAGATAGATGGAAACGGGCACCTTTTCTTTGCGTAAAGCATTCAAAAATGGGTCTTGCAAAGATTGTCCCTTAGCCATTCCTCTCTCCTTAAATTTGTTTTAATTTTTTATAGGTCAGGATCGAGTTCGTTAGCCCAGCCACAACACCTGAAGCACAGCTCCACGATTAGATAACATTATTGATCCCACAAGTATGAAATAGTAGCACAGGCACCACTTTTCAAGGCCCTCTACCGATTAACGCATAACTTTGTGGAATGCGTCTCTCACTGCCTTTATCGCTCGATTTCTCTGTGTCGGAAGACATTCGATATTTGAGTCGGCACGTAACCAGGTCATTTGTCGTTTTGCGAGTTGCCGGGTTGCAGCGATAACCTTCGCTCGAGCCTGTTCCCAATCATATTCGCCATCCAGAAAAGACCAAATCTGCCGATACCCAACCGCTCGCATTGCAGGTGTCGTAGACTTTATGTCACCTCTCGCCCTCAAGCCTTTTATCTCTTCTGTGAGACCTGCGGCAACCATTTCGTCAAAACGATGTTCGATTCTCTCCGCAAGCTTAGTACGACTCTCCGGAATTAATGCCAGTGTGCGAACTGGCATTCCAGACTGTGCATTTTGTCGCTTATGCAACAACGTTATCGGCTCTCCAGTAAGCTCGTACACCTCCAACGCACGCTGAATACGCTGGCGATCTGTCGGCGAAATCTTTTGGGCCGCGATAGGATCAACTGTTTTTAATCGCTCATGTAGCGCAACCCACCCATATTCCTCAGCCTCCTCATCCAAGCGTTTCCGAATCTTGGCATTTGCTGCTGGCAGCTCAGCCAGTCCATCACGAAGCGCACGCAAGTACAGAAGTGTGCCTCCCACGAGCAATGGAAAATGATCGCGCTCTTGAATTCCTGCTAATACTTCTCGTACATCAGTCGTGAATCGGCCGGCAGAGTAGATCTCCGTAGGTTCGATAATATCAATCAGATGGTGTGGGATTTGTTCCCGAAGGTTAAGGGAAGGCTTCGCCGTTCCGATATTCATCCCCCGGTAGACCATGGCCGAATCCATACTAATAATTTCGAGAGGCAATTGTTTAGCAAGGCGAATGGCAAGTTCGGTTTTACCGCAAGCCGTAGGGCCGGTGATACAAATACAAGGCTGGTGAGTTTTCACGCGCTCAAAATTTTTTACTGCCCACGAAGAAACAGTCGATCCAGCTCGTTGACGGTGATACGCGTCCAGGTGGGACGGCCATGATTACATTGATCACTCTTTTCCGTGATTTCCATTTCTCGTAGCAATGCGTTCATCTCTTCAAGCTCAAGCTGCCGGTTCGCACGAATAGCGCTATGACATGCCATGGTCGCAAGCAACTCATTAATGGCAAAATCAACCCGACGTAAGCCTTTGTCTTGATTAAGATCTGCAAGCACATCCCGAAACAATGGCTCAACCTCAACACCCTGTAACAGGCTCGGAACCCCACTGATCTGAACTTCGTTTAACCCACGCCGAATGGCTGTAAATCCAAGCTTCTCTAGATCCTCCCCAGTGGATTCCAGTACCTGCGCTTCGTGGTCGGCAACCTTTAGAGAAATCGGAACTAGCAAAGGTTGTGTCTTGAGTCTTTCCTCAGCCAGTGCATGCTTCAGACGCTCGTACATAATGCGTTCGTGTGCTGCATGCATATCTACGATAATGAGTCCGTCGTTATTCTCCGCGAGAATATAAATTCCGAGAAGCTGTCCGAGGGCAAAACCAAGTGGCGGCATCTCCTCATCAGCATCTCTGGGCTCGGTTCTGGAATGCAGAATCTGGTATACGGAAGCCACTTTGCGAGTTTCAGCACCTGCTTCTGCCAGGCGCAGTGAGTTCTGCGATGCAACATCTGAGACTGGGTAATCTTTTTGAGCTGAACTGGGCGAGGGTCCTCTGAGGTGAACTGGAGGTTGCGTTGCATTCCGTTGATGGGAATCAAGAGTACTGGACAATGCAGCCTCAACAGTACGAAAAACAAAATCGTGCACAAGCTTGGAGTCTCTAAACCGAATTTCCAGCTTTGCCGGGTGTGAATTAACATCAACCCTGCGTAAGTCAAGCTCCAAAAATACGATATAGGCAGGCTGTCTACCGTGGAAAAGTACGTCCTCGTATCCCAAACGTACAGCGTGGCGAAGCACCTTGTCGCGCACATATCGACCATTCACGAAGGTGTACTGCATATCCGACTGACTGCGTGAGAACGTCGGGTCTGCGAGCCAACCACTTAATCGAAGGCCTTCGATTTCTCGCTCGAAATATCGTGCATGCTCTAAAAAAGCCTCTCCGCAAATTCGAGCTAAACGGGCCTCTTGTCGTTCCTGGTCAAGAGCGGCGGGAAGAGACAACATTGGTCTTTGATTGTGTTTCAGGTGCCACTCAACATCGAATCGGCCCAGAGCCAAACTGCGCAAGGCTGCATCAACGTGAGAGTACTCCGTTCGTTCAGTCTTTAGAAATTTGCGGCGCGCTGGCGTATTGAAGAAAAGGTCTCGGACTTCAATGGTCGTACCTGCTGGATGGGCTGCAGGACGAGGATTACTAACCGTAGAACCGTCTGCTTCAACACTCCAACCCGACTCTTCGCCCCTTGCGTGAGATGTGAGCTTCAGTTGGGCTACTGATGCAATGCTAGGCAAGGCCTCACCTCTGAAACCCAACGTTGACACGCTTTCCAAGTCTTTAAGGCTAGCTATCTTACTAGTGGCATGCCTAGATAAGGCTAGCTTCAAATCCTCGCGCGCGATGCCCGAACCATCATCGCGGACTCGAATTAGTTGTGTGCCTCCCGCCTGAATTTCGACCTCGATCCGCTTTGCACCTGCATCGAGGCTGTTCTCAATCAGTTCCTTTACAGCTGATGCGGGCCGCTCTACAACCTCGCCGGCGGCGATCTGATCTATTAATTGTGAGGGAAGTAGATGAATTGCCACGCCACTATTGTAGACGTCACAGCAACAGTTTACTCACCCAGAATACAAACGTTATCTTGGCCAAACCCCCGACCCAATAAACCACCCTCCCGCGAGATACAGAAGTAAGCGCATACAACTATGACCAGCAGATTGGCCGGAAAATATCCGGGGGGGCGGGGAAATTGCCGAGACTGTAGGTACGGCTGCGCTGCACTGAACAAAGCCGGCGCTAGGCTCACCGGGCCAGAACCACGATGGTGCGCCAAGAAGCACCTCACCATCGCTGGCAAGATAACGGATCTCAAGGCCGGTGATCAAAACACGACAAACGTCAATCCCAATGACGCTCGACGCCGTCGCCGCGTGCTGCATCACCGTGCATAGGAGTGATGAAGCCAAGCAGGCAACCGTTTGAACCGTCTCTATGGAGATGGCAACGTGCCTTGATGGGATCACCGGCACGGAGATCTTCGCGCAACACACCGTTGGCGAAAATGCCGGCAGGAGACGCTGCTTCGAGCGCCCAGATCGCCACGTCTCCACTGTCGTCTGTGACGTCAAGATAGATAACCGAGTGTGGTGCGATGAGTACAACCTGCCGCACCGTTCCTTCGATCTCGGTCCAATTCCGGATATCGTAGGCAGCGTGCGAGTGATGGGCGCCAGCGAATTGCGGCATAGCAACAACTGGTAACAAGACGATCGCAAAGAACTGTCTCAACATAATTAACATCCTCACTGTCGTGGCGGTGGCAGTGGTCGTGGTATGGCCGATCGCTCGAGCGAGGTATCCATGTCGCGTAGCCTATAGGTGGGTGGGTCTGATTGCGGGAATTGCCACTCTCCATACCCCTCGCTGTAAAGCCCCAGATAACGGATGGCCAGACCCTCTGCATTAACCCATGCGAGTGATTGCATGAATAGGAGCGGCTCCGGCATTCCGGCGGTCACCTCAGCCTGATGGATGTACAAGCGGCCGGTATGCTGGTGGATTCCGACGTAAGTACGCGAACCATCGTCATTCGTGAGTCGCAATTCCCTTCCAAGAACGCGATCGACGTGAAACGTACCGAACTGGGTGACTTCTATACCTTCTCGCTTCAGGAATGTCGCCACTGCATGGTCGATCGCGGCTACAACCTCCATTGCAAAATCGTTTTGGCACGAATCACCGTCCAGTTGGTTGGCGCCGTCCGCGGCGCGACACCGGTTTGACCGCTCGTCATGGAGCTGTTGGCTGGCGCGGTAGTCAACGACGGTTGTGCTGTAGTCACCGAGCGCGTCTGCTGCATGGTAGATGCGACCAGGGAATTGCATGCCAAACTCGGTATCGTAGGTGATAGGCTCTATCGTAGGCTCGCCCGGAAAGTTGGCGCGAAAGCCGTCATCGATAAACTTAAACGTAGCCCAGTCCTGCGCCGACACAGACCCTGCGGCCGCGACTAAGAACGCTACCTGAATAATCTGAATCAACCTCATGGCTATTCCCATTTTCTGCCGCGCGTCAGCAACTGAAATAATGCCGAGCGCGCGTGTCGATAGCAAGCGGTGCGTTTTTTGCGTCCGGAGTGAACGTAAACTGGAAGTAGATGGCGTCCCCAGGAGGATTCGAACCTCCGTTGCCGCCGTGAAAGGGCGGTGTCCTAGGCCCCTAGACGATGGAGACGATTCACCCGTGACGCCGTCAAAAATAGGGAAAGGTGTTAGAACAGGCTATCCAGCAGGAATACTAAGTACCTGACCGATACGAATAACGTCGCCGGAAAGCGAATTGACTTGTTTCAAGGTAGGCAAGCTAACATTGTAGTGCTGCGCAATCCCAGACAACGTCTCGCCACGGGAGATCACGTGTTGGGCTGGACTTTGCCGCTGCGGTGGGGAATTGAGTGCAAAATAACTATCGGCGGGAGGGTTATCTCTAAAGTAATCCACGATACCGTCGTGTATCGCTCGAGCTAGTGAACGTTGATAACCGGGTGTCATTAGCGCCAACTCCTCCCCTGGATTCGAAATATAAGCAGTCTCAATAAGAATCGATGGGATATCTGGCGACTTGAGAACCAGGAACGGTGCCTGCTGGATCCGGGACTTACGCATTGTCGCCACTGCACGCAATCTTTCGATTACTCTGTCCCCAACAGCGGAGCTTGCGCTAATTGCAGCACTCTGCGAAAGATCTAAGAGCACCCTGGCAAGTAACTGATCCTTATCCGCCAGAGATACACCACCTATCAAATCCGACTCGTTCTCCCGCTCGGCAAGCCGCAACGCAGCCTCATCCGTAGCGCCCTGCTCAGACAATACGTAAACGGTTGCTCCTCTCACACGCGAATCTCGAAACGCATCGGCATGAATAGATACAAAAAGATCAGACTCTGCTTGACGCGCCCGCCCCATCCGCTCCCGATGTGGGAGATAGTAATCACCATCACGCACCAGTACTGGTTGCATTCCAGGCTGTGCCTCAACCTCCGCGGCCAGGCTACGAGCGATTCCAAGTACTACATCTTTTTCATGTACTCCTCGAGAACCGGTCGCACCAGGATCATCGCCCCCATGACCCGCATCAATAGCGATCACAATCGCGCGCGCGCCCGTTCTGTCGACTCGAGGGGCTCGTTTAACCACCGGCGCGTCATCGGTAGGCTTGAGATCAATGACTAAGCGGTGCCCGTAGACGTCGTTGGGCTCTAATACAAAACTCTGTGGGTTCACGCGTTGGTTGACGTCAAGCACAACCCGTAACTCACCCTGTGGCCGTACACCCGTTCGCACGCCAACTACAACTCCCCGCCCCTCTGGCGAACTAGTTGCTTGGAAAGCCGTAGTATCGGTGAGGTCAATGACGACCCGATAGGGAGTATCTAGGCTAAAAATACGATAGGGTGTCGGAGCAGAGAGATCTAGAACGACTCTGGTTGACTCAGGACTCGACCAAAGTCTCAGTCCCTTGACTTCGTTGGCATTAGCGGCTCCGTTGAAGAGCAACCCCGTAAGAGTTAGGGCGCTAAGAATGCGTCGTCCGAATCCAGAAATCACTCCAAATCCTCTCCCTGGGCGAGCTGCGCTATATTTACAAGATATAGAGGAAAATTCAATATTTTTGTTAAAAAATATAGGATTAGTCATGAAATCTCGAATTAAAAGAAGAATTCCTCTGTAAACCATTAAGAGCCACTTTCCCGGCTGCTGATCGCGGCATCAGCGTAATACGACGTCTCTCGGCATCAAGAAACTCGAACTCGATCCATATATCGCTTCGATTAACCAGCTGTGGCGACCGATCAGGCCATTCAGCAAGCAGCCAGGCACAATTGCTAGCTAACCAATCTCTCACACCCAATGCTTCAAATTCATCCGTCGACTCTCTGTTAGAACCATCATTGTCGGGCAGTCTGTACAGATCCAAGTGAACCACTGTCAGTCCACCCAAGTCATAATGCTCAAGTAACGCATACGTAGGCGACGGAACTTTGTCATGGTAACCCAAGCCCTCAAGCATACCTCGCACCCAGGTCGTTTTACCTGCGCCGAGCGCCCCTTTGAGCCCCACCACTAATCCCGCAGACACATGGGTTCGCCACACTTTGGCAACTTCACTGGCGATACCCTTGAAATCCATCTCGCTCGTAGTTAAGTAAACAATCCTTGATTCGGCGCTACTATTTTCTGCTGCTTTCACGGGTTATACCTAAAACTAATACGGAACCTAACCTGGATTCACCCACGAGCGAATATGCTCAATGAGGTCTCCAGCAACTAGTCCGCGCTCACCGGACGCAGCTGCGTCATCACCACAAAGTGCATGAACCAACACCCCGGCCCGCGCCACCTGCCCTAAACTAAGCCGCAAGTTGGGAGACTGAGCCGCCAAACCTCCAAGAAGCCCTGCAAGTACATCGCCCATACCCGCTGTTGCCATGCCAGGATTACCCATGTCGCATAACCCAATGTCATCACGCTCGGCTACTAAGGTGCTGGCGCCCTTCAGTACTGAAATACCCCCAAAAGTCTGTGCGAGGTCCCTCACAGCCGCCAAGCGATCTGACTGGATATTAGTTACATCGGTCTGTAGCAACCGGGCCGCTTCACCGGGATGGGGAGTCAATATCCAATTCTCCCGCTCTTGGGGGTTTTGGGACAGTAGGTTTAAACCGTCAGCATCTAATACCAGGGTATCTTCGAAGGAGGACAGCACCTCCTCCCAAAGATTTTTAGACCAGGCTGATTGACCCAACCCAGGGCCTAAAACAACAACATCTGACGCAGCAAACAGTGGCTTCAGGTCTTGGGGCTTATCCACCCCCTCGCACATAACCTCTGCCCGACCGGCCATCACTGAAGCAACCGACTCCGGATGAGTGGCGACCCTCACCAACCCCGCACCCGCGCGTAGTGCCGCCTCGGCTGCCAAACGAATCGCTCCTGGCATTCCCGGCGCACCACCCACCAGAAGCACACTACCGTTATCCCCCTTGTGAGTAGTAGGTGCTCGTGGTGGTAAAGAGGCTTTTAAAAACGAGGGGGTCAGCCGCCGCAGATCAGTCGGAAACGGCTCTAAGTCAACAGATTCAGACATCCCTAGACTCGAGAACTCAATCCTGCCCCGGTAGTCTGGAGCGACGCCCAAAAACAATCCGCGCTTCAAGCCGATGAACGTGACGGTCACATCGGCTAACACGGCATCTCCAAGGGGCAAACCCGTGTCGGCGTGTAGCCCCGTCGGAATATCCAACGCTAGGACGGGGTTTGATCCAGCATTGATTGCACATACGGCATCTAAAAAATCACCTTCAAGATCACGAGTAAGCCCAGTCCCAAGTAACCCGTCAATGGTTACATCACCAGCGCTAGATATATCGGTCAAGAATTTCAGCAGTCCTTGCCTGTCCGGAGGGGACTCAACCCCACCACCCGACTGACAATAATCTTTCCAAGCATGCTCCGCATCACCGGTCAGGTGCTCCGTAGCCACGACTGCGACGACGCGAACCTCAAACCCCTGCTGAAGAGCCAAGCGGGCGACCACGTAACCATCTCCGGCATTGTTACCCCCACCACAAACCACTGCTACACTCCGCGCATGAGGCCAATGAGTTTGCAGCGCCTCAAAAGCTGCCTCCCCTGCGTGACACATAAGCTCATAGCTAGAAATTCCTAACTCTTTGATAGCGAATTTATCAAGAGCCCGAACTTCGTCAGCCTTGTAAATGTCTTTTGGCAATTCTGCGCGGAGCCAATTCATGCCGCGATTATACTTAGGTCTATATGCGTACTGATCCTCATCCAACCGCAAATCTCACCCACGACGAACTTGCTGAGTTAGCCACAACGATCAAACTCCGCGGTATAGAACTTGGGTTCCAACAAGTTGGTATAGCGGATACCAATCTGAGTGAAGCTGAAACGCTGTTTGAAACCTGGCTCGAAAAGGGATTTCACGGGGAAATGGCGTATATGAGTCGACACGGCAAGAAACGTACCCAGCCAGAATCTCTTGTACCAGGAACCGTGAGGGTAATCTCAGCACGGATGGATTACTGGCCTCAAGATAGCGCAGACGCAGAATGTGAGCTCAATGATGCTGAACAGGCTTATATATCCCGTTATGCCGTTGGGCGTGACTACCACGAGGTATTACGCGAAAGACTCAGAATGCTCGCCAAGTTTCTCCAAGAAAAGATAGGGGCCTTCGGCTATCGTGTTTTCGTCGACAGCGCACCGGTTCTAGAAAAACCACTGGCCCATAAGGCCGGTCTTGGCTGGATCGGCAAGCACACAAATCTCATCCATCCCAAGGCAGGTTCTTGGTTTTTTCTAGGCGAACTCTTTACTGATTTACCTCTTCCGGTGGATAGCCCCATAAAGGATCATTGTGGAAGCTGTAGTGCTTGCATCGAAGTTTGTCCGACGGGAGCCATCATTGCACCCTATGTACTTGACGCCCAGCGTTGTATTTCTTATCTAACCATCGAGTTGCGGGGCAGCATTCCAGAAGAATTGCGTACAGGTATCGGTAATCGGATCTTTGGTTGTGATGACTGCCAAATGGTATGCCCATGGAATAAATTTGCGCAACCAGGCAAAGAGGAAGACTTTTCCCCTCGACACAGTCTCGATAGTGCATCACTCGTAATGTTGTTCCGTTGGGACGAAGCAGAATGGAATGAGAAGACGCAGAATAGTGCGCTACGGAGAGCAGGATACGAGGGATGGCTAAGAAATCTCGCCGTCGCCCTAGGGAATAGCCCCTCCGAACGTAGAGTCATCAGTGCATTACATGAAAAGGCTGATCATCCTTCAGAACTGGTAAGAGAACACGTCCACTGGGCACTAGCGCAACACAAAACACCCAGTAACTCATGAGGGGAGCTTAAACACGAACATTATCTATTAAGCGTGCCCGACCCAACCATGCAGCTGCTACAATAATCAAACCTTCGCAAGATTCCATTCCATTTGGCTTGCTGAGATCAGCGGCACGACGCACCTCTACGTAATCAGGGTCGAAACCAGCAGTTTCTAAAGCAAGAGATGCCTGAGCTTCAACGGCCCGATAATCTTGATCTCCTTCTCTCAATAAGTTGCGAACCCGCTCAAGCTCCGCGTGCAACTTTGGTGCGACCCGTCTCTCGTCAGCAGTGAGATATTGGTTTCGCGTACTCATTGCAAGCCCATCCTTTTCTCTCTGGATTGGTGCTGACACCACCTGGATAGGCAATTGAAGATCCTTAATCATGCGTTTGAGAAGAACAAATTGCTGATAGTCCTTTTCACCGAGGATCAGTACATCTGGAGATATCATGTTGATAAGCCTAAGAACTACAGACGCTACCCCATCAAAATGCCCGGGCCGACTGGCACCACAAAGTTGGGAGCTCAACTCGGGCATTGTCACCCCAACCATATTCTCAGCACCGAATGGGTAAACATCTCTCTCCTCAGGAGCAAATACGAGATCGACAATTCCTTGCTCTGCTAAGAGCGCCTCATCCTCAGCAAGCGTCCTAGGATAAAGAGAAAAATCTTCCTCGGGACCAAACTGAGCTGGGTTGACGAAGATACTGCAGACAACACGATCTGCACGCGACCTCGCATCCACCATGAGGCTAAGATGCCCCTTATGAAGGTTGCCCATGGTTGGAACAAGCGCCACTGTTTGGTGGGTGAGACGCCAAGATCCCACCATCTCGCGAATTGCGCTCATTGTGTAGGCACCCTGTAATGGAACCCGCGACTCGTTCAAAACCACCCTCTGCTTCATCCGTCGAGACAGTGTCCATTCTATCAGGAGAAACAATGCTCCTTAGCAGGGTAAGAACCGTCTTTGACAGCATTCACATAAGACTGAAGAGCATCTAATGTTGAGTCCGCACCTGCCATAAAATTCTTAACAAAACGTGGAGTACGCCCCTGTGTTACGCCTAACATATCGTATAGAACTAGGATCTGACCATCCACGCTGGGTCCTGCGCCAATCCCAATAATCGGCAGCTCAACAGTTTGAGATATTTGATCGCCAACCTCATTAGGCACACATTCTAATAACATAACATCAGCGCCAGCGTCCTCCAGAGACTTCGCATCTTCCACCATCCGTTTCACTGCCGCACGATCACGCCCCTGGACTTTGAAGCCACCGATCTTATGTACGGATTGGGGTTTTAATCCCACATGAGCGCAAACAGGAATATCGTGACGCGCCAGGCACTCTACAACAGCAGTCTGCCCCCGACCACCTTCAAGCTTCACCATCTTGGCTCCACCCTCTTGCATCAAACGCACCGCATTATCAAGCGCCTGCCCAGGTGTGGCATAGCTCATGAAAGGCAGATCAGTGACAAGGAATGCTCGGCTGAGCCCACGCGACACGATATTGGCGTGATAAACCATGTCGTCAACGGTAACGGGAACTGTGGTCTCGTAACCCTGTATCACCATGCCTAAAGAGTCGCCTACTAGAACGAGATCTACACCAGCCATATCCACAAGCTGAGCAAAGCTCGCGTCGTACGCTGTCAAACAGGCGATTGGCTCTCCCTCCGTCTTCATACGTCGCAGCGTGGAGACATTAACCGGTGGAGAGTCCATTCCTCGCTGTTGTAGCTGCTTATACATCACAAATCCTTGGGTGCTATGAAATTAGAGTTAAAGAAATCTCAGTTTCACGCAATCGTCTCGATAGCTGGATTGAAAAAATGACGCCCACGCTTTGTCCGGTAGATCGCCCGGAGAAGTTCTTGATAGTCTGATTCACGGTGAATGGGGTCAATAACCGCAGCGTTTACGATAAGCAACGGGGCTGAATTATATGCATAAAAAAATTGAGCATAAGCCTCTCCAAGGCGTTCCAGGTAGCTCATCTGAATTGAACTTTCATAGGATAACCCGCGGCTTTTAATCCTCCTCATAAGAACATCCGGAGGAGCCTGAAGATAAATAACAAGATCTGGATCTGGTGGATTCAACTCCAAAGTCTCGTAAATCTGTTCGTACAAGGTCAGTTCATTGCCGTCTAAGTTGAGCTCGGCAAAAAGTCTATCCTTTTCCAATAGAAAGTCAGCTATACGTACAGGAGAAAATAGATCACTTTGCCGAATCGCCTCAATCTGCCGTGCACGTTGAAAAAGAAAGAAAAGCTGAGTCGGGAGAGCTCCGTCACCACGATTACGATAAAAACGCTCCAAAAATGGATTCTCGCTCGGCTGTTCAAGGACCAGATCACTGTTAAAACTCTCGGCTAAGCGCTTGGCAAGACTAGTCTTGCCCACACCAATTGGCCCCTCAATCACAATATAACGCGGCCCGCTTAATTGAGAAACATCCTTACTATCGTTCATGATTTCCGTAAGATTCAGTAATTACTTTCAAAAAAATCTGCTAAAGAGCAACTTTACAGATTTTCACCTAGCTGCCAAGCATTGTGAGCACTCCTCATTAAGACGCACGGGGTTTTCGCTCCTGACGAGAAGAACGACGACGCTTCGATCTGCGCTGACGCTCAAGAAAGAAAGCCTCACGTTGCTCCCCTAGCGATAAGGTTTGGACCCTGGTCCACCACTCGGCAAGCTCTGGGTCAGCCTCCTTGCAATGTGCTCGCAATAACAAGAAATCATAGGCCGCTCGAAAACGCTTGTGGTTAAGTAATCTGTGTGCACGCGCCCCTCGACGGTTCTCAAAACGCTTCTGCATCGCAAGCACATCCTTCATGGGGATGCTAAATCGCCTGGGGTAGGAGGTGTAAGCCTGCTGCTCCGCTACTAGTTCATCGCAAGCATCAAGCAGTGCTTCTATCTCACTGGATTTTTCTCTGCTTCGAATCTGCTGCGCAAGACCCAGAATTGGATACCAGAGCATGATCGCGTAGAGAAACATGGGGGTGACGGGCTCATCTTCTTGTACCCGACGGTCGGTACTTGCGAGGCCTTCACAAATAAATTTCAAAACTTTTCCAGTCTGGTCAGAATGTATTGCTGTAGCCGTATGAGGAAACAGATACCTAAGGAGGTCGAACTTCTGGAGCAATTCTAAGCTTCGGACGGCATGCCCCGATTGAAATAGCTTTATAGTCTCATCGTATAAACGTGCTGGCGGCACATCTCGCAATAATTTACCTAGTTCCCGTATTGGTAACGCTGAGCCTTTAGCAATTTTGAAATCTAGTTTTGCGGCCAAACGTACAGCCCGAAGCATTCGGACCGGATCTTCCCGATAACGCGTCCTAGGATCCCCAATAAGCCTCATTGTGCGGCCAGAAACGTCCGCCATGCCTGATGTGTAGTCCCAAATACTAAAGTCGACAATATTGTAGTAAAGCGCATTTACCGTGAAATCACGGCGCCAAATATCTTCATCGATCGTGCCATAGACGTTGTCGCGAATGATCCGCCCGCTATCCGAGTGCTGGCGATCATCCGTAATACCACCGGCCGACGATCGAAAAGTTACAACTTCGATCACTTCTCGCCCAAAACGAACATGTGCCAATCGAAAGCGTCTACCTATCAACCGGCAGTTACGAAAAAGCTTACGAACCTCCTCAGGATGGGCATCAGTAACTACATCGAAATCTTTCGGATTAAGCCCGAGCAAAAGATCCCTAACGCCACCTCCAACCAAAAAAGCCTGATGACCGGTATTTTTGAGGCGGTAGAGGACCTTAAGGGCGTTACTGGAAATACCATCCCGGGAGAGGTTATGTTCCGGGCGCGGGACAATAGTCGGACCAGCGCGAGGCTGAGGCTCCGTGTCGTTCAATCAGGTTCCGATGGTAAGTTTAATCACTCTGTAAAGCTCGGTATCATACCAGCACGCCCGATTTGGGACACGCGCTCCCTTCGTCTAGCGGTTAGGACACGGCCCTCTCAAGGCTGAAACAGGGGTTCGATTCCCCTAGGGAGCGCCATAAATAAAATAACTTTTTCCGTCTAGCCCACTGCTCCCAGTTGCCTAGCTGCCCAGTCTTGCGCGGTTGGTAACCGTAAATCTAGAGGCCCTCCAGATTTTGCCTCATGGTGAGGATGGCCGGCGCCCGCCCACATCTGCCGATCTGAATTGACAGCTGCGTTGTACAATCTAAACGCACCCTCCGGATCCATGATTCGATCTTTCGGTCCGTAACCGATCAGCATAGGACACTCAATTTTGCGCGCCACGTCTTCCACGGTGTAGTCACGCAACCGCCTGCGCGTATCGGCAAGATCACGCGCACCGATTATCCAACGTACACGATCCTGGATCGGTGGGTAGTATTCAAAAAGATCGCGGAGTAAATCGTGAGAACCTGCCGACATCAGCACTGCTTTAATTCGACTATCTCCCGACGCAGCCCTTGGCGCAGAGTACCCCCCCATACTCTGACCCCGCAGCCCGATTCTATCCGGGTCGACATCAAGTCTCGTCTCCAAATAATCTATTAACGGAGTCACAAATCGCTCCGTATCCGGAGGCATATATAGATTCTTCAAACGCTTCGGCGCTCCCTGCCCAGGAAGATCAACTACTAAATACGCCATGCCTCGAGCCGTGTAGGACCCACCACCCATCAGCGTGTTCTCTGCCAGAGAATCAGCGCCTTGATAGGCAATCACGGCCGGAAAGCGAGTACCCGCCGGCCCAGACGGCTTGCGGAAATATCCATCGAGTTGATTCCCATCAACATTGATCGAAACTCGCTCGAACGGTGGTGTTTGCAGTTCCCACGCTTTGTCGAAAAGTTCCCGAAACTTCGTATACCCGGGCATCATCGTCGCATCCGTATCCTCCTGATAGACGATAGACAAACGGTAAAAGCGGCTGGCACGCATGTAGAATTGGTGCGCAGAAACATTCAACCCGTGCTCCTCGTACCCGACTGCAATCTCTTCATTGATTTGAGCGACTCGATTCCATTCCGTATACCAGGATACCGGATCAAACGGGCGCATACGCCTTGCGACCTCAAGTTCATGAGGATCATCCGTATAAATCGACTGGTTCAAGCGGATTTCCATCTGCCCACCACCAATCACGGGGTGTCCGGTGTAAAGTCTTTCGTGATCTCTCCCACCGACATCACCTACGAACTGATTACCTGGCCCAAGATCCTGCCCAAAAGCGGGCGTACTTAATGTTTTCCCCAAAACTGGAGCAGTAGCTGACAATATGCCGAGTTTCATTACGCCACGTCGCGTGAGGTTATATTTCTTAGTCATAACAAAATCCTCTCTTAATCTGCTGGCTTCTTACACAACGTCCAAAGACCAGCACTCTCAAATCATCTTCTGGGTTTATTCTTGCAGAATCCCTCTTCCATGCGAGCCTCCATTATGCACTTTAAGTGTTGGGCCTAACCACAAAAAGAACGGGCTCACCTCGCTACGATAAAACTACTCTTAAAAGCTAACGTGATCTCACTAACGCAAAAGTGGTAATCAGCAGCAAAACGCCGCTGGGCAACCAGGCTACCACCCTAGGATCAAAATCAAATACCTGGCCGCTATTCGCAAATGCCTGTGCTGTGACATAGTAGGTTAGGCCGATCAAGAGCCCTACCAACAATCGAGCACTAGTACCTGCGGACCTCAGTCCGCCAAAGACGAATGGCAGAGCCAACACAGACATAAGTAATACCGAGACGATGTCCGCCATGCGAGCCCAGTACGCAATCAAATGTTGAGTAGCATCTAGGTCATTGGCCTCTAGATAGTCGATATACCGAATCAGTCCGCCCGTGTTGAGAAGATCATGCCTAACGACAGATAGGTCAAGCAGTTCGGAACTTAGGCCATAATCTTTAATTGCCCGTCTTTCAGAATCAGCCTGAACACCCTCCAGACCATAAAAAACCGTTTCAGAATAATTACCAAGTATCCATTGGTTATTCAGATCAATATCCGCGGTATCTGCGTGCGAGATCTGTCTCAACCCATTATCCTCGTCAAGCTCAAAAAGATAGACACCACCAAATCCCAATCCGTTAGGTTCACGGCGAAAGTTCACTATATGATCGCCATCTTTTAACCATGTGGAAGAACCATCCGCTAATTCTTCCGTGTCAAGCATCGCTGCAGCACGAACTTCTCGCGCGTAAGCACCCAGAGAAGGCGCTAATGACTCCCCTAGTACCGCCATAATTACCATTAAAACAAAACCAGCAATGGCCACTGGGCCCATGAGTCGGAGTTTTGAGATACCGCTCGCGCGCATCACGACAAGCTCACGATGAACAGCAAGGTTGCCGAGACCCAAAAGCGCCCCGATCAACGCTGCTGCGGGCAGCAGCTGAAATACCATCCTGGGAATTCTAAGGGCAGCGTATGCTGCGGCAGTCCGTAAGTCGTACTGTGCTGTACCTACATCAGACAACTGCGCCATAAAATCAATAAACGTGCCCACGGCGATCAGAACAAAGATCACTATTGCGACGCTTTTAAGTATGGTAACAGCGATATAACGGTTAAGAAGATTCAAACCCTAACCTCCGTAGAGGTCCGAACAAACCAACCTGACTCCCTTGCTAACAGCACCAATCCCACTAAACCCAGCACAACATGCGCCCACCACATACCAAGCCACTGAGGCACGTCATCTCGCTCAACCATAATCCGAGCAATATTGAGCATATTTGCGTAAATAATGTAGACAAGGATGCCCACCCCTAGACGCGCATAGCGTCCCTCCCGGGGCCGTGACTGGCTCAGTGGCACAGCCACTAATACCAGAACGAACAACGATAACGGCGCCGATAATCGCCACTGCAACTCGGCACGATCCTCTGGATCAATAGACTCTAGTAGCTCTCTCATGGGCTTCGTCTCAACAGGCTGATCCTCATCTTCTTGTTGACTTATACGCACGGGCATACCGTGTTCTCTGAACTCGATGATTCTGAAATTCTGCTGACCAGGAACACCCTCATACCGTCGGCCGTTGTACAAAATGAAGGTCGTGCGACCATTGAGATCATTCTGCCTACGCTCACCTCGCTCGGCACGTATCACGACCACTCGGTCGCCATCCTTATACTCTACAAAAACCCCATAGATTTCTTCCCCGTCCACATCCTGGGCATAAATGATGGTATCGCCCGAATCGGGACTAGTGAAAACCCCGGATTCCAACACACCAACTTCGAGTTCTGCTCTAGCTTGGTACTTGATCTCTTCAATCTGCTGGGAAGCAATAGGCGTTCTAACCATGGAGAGCCACGCTACCGTCATTGCTAGCAATACGGTAATTAGGCTAATCGGGACAAGGAATCGAGCGAGCCCAACCCCACAGGAAGACATGGCAACCATTTCTGAGTCCCTATTGAAGCGGGCCAGCGCTAGCATCACACCCAGAAAAAGTCCTATGGGCGTTAGAAAAGTAATGTATTGGAGGGACGTGAGTCTCAAAACGGCAAACACCGCATCCTTTGGTAGCTGGTTGGTGGCAGCGTCATCCAGAATCTCTGCAAACTGGTTGCTCATTAAAATGACAAACAGCACAATCGTCACCACCAGCCAGGTAGTAAACGTTTCACGCAATATGTAGCGGTTTAGTACGTTCACAGAGAAAACGGTTTCAAGTAACTTAAGCTGTTAGTACACTAGCCCGCACTTTTCAGGCGGGTTCTTGACAAGATACCACAGGCCGCAGGCTCTGGAGCGGACCACCACGGCCCCGCAACATCAAGGAGGTAGCAATGCAGTTTCCCGTGAAGACGGGTGCACCGGACAGTCAAAAGACCGCCTGTGCCATCTTACCGATATTCGAGGGCCGCCGACTAAAAGGGCCGACTCACGAAATAGATATATCCTGCGGGGACACACTGAGCCAGCTCATCAAGACCACCAATGCCTCCGCCAAGCCTGGGCGAACGCTTCTTGTGCCTAACTTACAGGGCACCGCCACAGATCAAGTACTGCTCGTGGGATGCGGTAAGGAGTCAAAATTCAATGCTAAGGCTCTTCGTCAGGCGGTCTCCACCGCAGCGAACGCTCTCAGTTTGACTGGGATTAGGGAAGCGACAAGCTATCTCGCCTATGCTCCGATAAAAGATCTTGATGAATATTACGCAGCACGAATTACTGTAGAAGCAACCCACAATGCGCTTTACCGCTTCGAGGAGTTAAAGAGTAAATCCACCGGCAAGACTAAACTTTCTCGCCTACCAATCGCAATTAATGACTCGCAGAAGGTGAGAGATGCACGGCTTGGGGTAACCCACGGCCGAGCGATCTCCGCGGGAGTGGGACTTGCCCGCGACCTGGCTAATCGACCTGCAAACATTTGCACTCCATCACATCTGGCTGAGGAAGCCCGCACGATCGCTAAACGCTACAAAAATATACAAACCAAGGTACTAGCGGAGCACGACATGAAACGCCTTGGTATGGGCGCCATGTTATCTGTCACACACGGTGCCGAAGAACCGGCTCGGCTGATCGTCTTAGAGTACACGGGCGCAGGAGCAGATATTGCTCCCATTGCCATTTGCGGTAAGGGCATTACATTTGATACGGGTGGAATCTCTCTCAAACCACCACCCAAGATGGATGAAATGAAATTCGATATGTGCGGCGCTGCCACCGTGATGGGGACAATGGAGGTTCTTGGGAGACTTCAACCAAAAATTAACGTTATCGCAATTGTGCCTGCCTGTGAAAATATGCCCGGCTCACGAGCAACTCGTCCTGGCGACATTGTAAAAACCATGTCAGGGCAAACCGTAGAAATTCTCAATACGGACGCAGAAGGTAGGCTCATACTCTGTGATGCACTCACCTACGCCGCTCGCTATAAGCCACGCTATCTAATCGACGTTGCAACATTAACTGGAGCCTGTGTCGTCGCAATAGGTCATATCTACACAGGGCTCTTCAGCAATAACGAAGATCTTGCCTCCGATATGCTTGCAGCTGGTAAAAGATCCCTAGATCCCGCTTGGCAACTCCCGGTCGATGAGGAGTATGGCGCTACCTTACGAAGCAATTTTGCTGACTTTGCAAACTCTGGAGGACGCGATGGTGGAGCAAGCGTTGCTGCGCAATTTCTCTCCAGATTCGTAGAAGATACACCTTGGGCGCATTTAGATATTGCTGGCGTTGCCTGGAAATCTAACCGAGATAAAGGAGCCACGGGGCGACCCGTCCCATTACTAACGGATTTTCTCCTCAACCTCTAACCAGCTACGGACGAAACCCGTGACGCAGGTCGACTTCTACATTCTAGCCTCAAATACAAACGACTCACGACTAAGGTTCGCATGCCGTATAACAGAGAAAGCGGTCCAACGTAATTATCACGTGTTTTTAAATTCAGCTAACAACGCAGATGCACTAAAGTTGGATGGTCTGCTGTGGACGTTTTCGCAGGGCAGCTTTATTCCGCATGTCGTGGTGAGTGAACGCTTGGCAACACCGCCAACGGAACCGGTGCTTATTGGTATCAACTCACCTGAAACGGAAGATGACGTGACTAACCAGCTGGGAGAGAATTGGGACTTGATGATCAACCTAGCACCAAATATACCAGGCTTTTTTAGCCGCTACGCCCGAGTAGCAGAGGTCATCGATTCAGATCCTATCCGAAGGGAAAATGGGCGGGAACACTATCGCTTCTACCGAGATCGAGGTTATGAGCTCAAAATTCATAATATTTGAGTAAGACAATGGCCGACAGTTTAATGGCTAAAGATTATCAGCCAAAAGAAATCGAGTCTCAGCATTATGAACGCTGGGAAAAGGCGGGTTACTTTAAACCCTCTGGTAATGGCTCTGCCTACTGTATCGTAATCCCACCTCCGAACGTCACTGGCACACTCCACATGGGGCATGCGTTTCAATACACCATTATGGATGCACTGATTCGCTATCACAGGATGCGTGGCGATAATGTGCTATGGCAAATGGGAATGGATCATGCGGGTATCGCAACCCAAATGGTAGTCGAACGCCTACTGAATGCCGAAGGGGTATCCAAGCATGATTTAGGTCGCGATGCGTTCATAAAACGAGTGTGGAAGTGGAAAGAGCACTCCGAAAATATCATCGCAAACCAGATGCGGCATTTAGGTGCATCGGTTGACTGGACACGAAATAGATTCACTATGGACTCAGAATTATGTGAGTCCGTTACTGAAGAATTCGTTCGTCTCTATGAAGAGGGTCTTATCTACAGAGGCAAACGTCTAGTGAACTGGGATCCGGTTCTACATACGGCGCTTTCTGACCTGGAAGTGCTCCCACACGAAGAGCAAGGAAAACTCTGGCGCCTTCGATATCCGCTCGCGGAAAGCGATGAATATCTAATCGTTGCGACAACACGACCAGAAACGATGCTCGGCGATACAGCAGTTGCTGTGCACCCCGACGACGATCGCTACCAGAAACTCGTTGGCCACGAGGTTTGTTTACCCCTCACCGGTCGACCCATACCAGTGCTTGCTGATAAGTATGTCGACCCAGAATTTGGCACAGGCTGTGTGAAAATTACCCCGGCACATGACTTCAATGACTACAAAATAGGACAACGTCATAAGTTACCGCTGATCAACATATTTAATGAGGATGCCACACTAAATGAAGCGGTGCCCGAACGTTACCGTGGCCTGGATCGCCTCGACGCAAGAAATAAAATTCTCGAAGACCTCGAAGCAGACGGTCTTCTTGATGGCGAAGATGATCACAAAATGATAATACCTCGCGGTGATCGCAGCGGTGCAGTGGTGGAACCACTACTGACAGATCAGTGGTATGTCTCTGTTCAACTACTAGCCGACCCAGCTATCAAGGCCGTAGCATCCGGCGATATCTGCTTCGTCCCCGAGAATTGGTCCAAGACTTATTACGAATGGATGAGCAATATCGAGGACTGGTGCATCTCTCGACAATTGTGGTGGGGGCACAGAATTCCCGCTTGGTACGATGAAGACGAGCATGTCTATGTTGGGCGAAATGAAAAAGAGGTTCGAGAAAAACACCAAATCTCTGCAAAAACATCCCTTCGGCAAGATGATGATGTATTGGACACGTGGTTTTCTTCAGCTTTATGGCCCTTCTCAACATTGGGGTGGCCATCCAGCTCCAAGGAACTAGATGTTTTTTATCCTACCAACGTTTTAGTAACCGGATTCGACATAATTTTTTTCTGGGTTGCTCGGATGATTATGATGGGCTTGAAATTCATGGACAACGTCCCCTTCAGAAAGGTCTACATGACTGGGCTAATTCGTGACCACGCTGGACAAAAGATGTCCAAGAGTAAGGGAAATATCCTAGACCCCCTCGATATCATCCAAGGTGCGAATCTGGAAACGTTACTTGAAAAACGCACAGAAGGCATGATGCAGCCACACCTCAAAGATAAAATTAAGAAAGCAACACAGAAGGAGTTCCCGAGAGGAATTGCTGGATACGGTGCAGATGCATTGAGAATGACCCTCACAAATTTAGCCACGACTGGGCGCGATATCAGTCTTGATATGAGCCGAATTGAAGGCAATCGTAATTTTTGTAATAAGCTCTGGAATGCTGCCCACTACGTATTTACCCATATAGACGCGCCTAATGGGGATGATGCCGAACTCACGATAGCAGACCGCTGGATTCATTCACGTCTCAATCATGTGATACAAACGGTTCATCAGAGGTTTGCAGACTACCGCTTTGATCTAGCATCCCAAGCTCTCTACGACTTTACCTGGCATGAGTTTTGCGATTGGTATCTAGAACTCACGAAAGTAACCCTTAACGATCCAAACACACCCCAAGCTCAAGGAACTCGGCATTGTTTGGCAGAGACGCTTGGTACCCTACTGAAGTTATTACACCCAATCATGCCGTTCGTCACAGAAGAATTGTGGCTTAGCCTTTGCAAACGGACTGGTCAGGCTAGCGAGACTCTAATGCTGGAAACATTTCCGGATATCAACTCCTTCAGCAAGGACACAGAAGTAGAAATTGAAATTAAATGGGTGCAAGATTTCGTAAGCGGCGTACGGCAAATCCGAGGTGAAATGAACATCAGCCCTAGCAAAAAACTCCCCGCCCGGCTGGCTGGCCCGACAGAAAACGATGTGCAACGCGTTGAACTCTACAGCCCCTATTTGAAAAGCCTAGGCCGATTGGAAAGCGTATCGTTTGTTGCAACCGCTGACGAAGTCCCGGGTGCCGCAACTGCTTTACTTGGACAGATGACTCTTCTTGTGCCGCTCGAAGGGCTAATCAATTTTGCAGAAGAACGCGCAAGACTCACTAAGCAACAAAACCAAACTGTAACTGAGCTTAAAAAGGTAGAACAGAAACTCACGGATCCTCAGTTTATTGGCAACGCCCCAGAAGAAGTAGTGAACAAGCAACGGGCTCGATCTGCGAAACTTCAAGAGAGGCTGACACAACTCACCGCACAGCTTGCTCGCCTCCAAGATATGAACTAAAAAATTATGCCCTTGAATGAGCAGCGTGCTCCCTCGTTGAACCAAATCTCACTTCAGGCCAGCGCTCCTGTGTAAGATTCAAGCTAACGGAGCTCCGCGCAAGAAATACTAGTTGCCCTGCGTGATCAGATGCCAAATCACCGGTAAGCTTACGTTTAAATTCCTCTAGAACTCCAGGTTCATCGCAGCGAATCCAACGTGCTGTAACGACATTGACTGCCTCAAAACTGCAGTCAACACCATACTCATTTCTCAACCTAAACGATGCAACTTCAAACTGAAGCGGACCTATGGCACCAAGTATGAGATCGTTGTTTATTAGCGGGCGAAACAGTTGTGTAGCGCCCTCCTCACAGAGTTGGTCCAACCCCTTATTAAGCGCCTTTAGCTTTAATGGGTCCTTTAGAACAGCGCGACGAAATAGTTCAGGAGCAAAGTCCGGTATACCGGTAAATAGTAATTTCTCTCCCTCAGAAAAACTATCCCCAATATTGATAGTGCCGTGGTTGTGCAACCCAATAATATCCCCTGCAACCGCTTCTTCCACGTGTTGACGATCCGCAGCAAGAAATGTAATTGCCTCCCCCAGCTTCACCGAACGCTCAAGTCGAGTGTGATAGATCTGCATTCCTGGCTTATAAGACCCCGAACAAATCCTGAGGAATGCGATGCGGTCTCGATGAGACGGATCCATATTTGCTTGAATTTTAAAGACAAAACCACTAAGGGCATCCTCAGACGGTTCCACTATGCGGTCAACGCTATCTCGCGCCTGTGGCGGCGGTGCGTTTTCTACAAAAAACTCCAGCAACTCATTAACGCCAAAGTTGTGAATGGCCGTTCCAAAAAAAACTGGTGTCTGTTTCCCGACTAGGTATTTCTTCAAGTCAAATCTCGGGCTCGCGCCTCGGATAAGTTCGATTTCTTCCTGCAACGAAATAGTTATATCACCCAGGGCTTCCCCTACCTCCTTCGAGTCGAGCCTGCCTAAACCATGAACTTTTCCCGCACGACTAGAGTCGCCGCGCTCATATAAATACACACAATCCTGAATCAAATGATAAATGCCACGAAACTCTCGCCCCATCCCAATTGGCCAAGTCACCGGCGCGGACTCGATTTTCAGCACTTCCTCAATTTCGTCCATCAGCTCAATTGGCTCGCGAGCATCACGGTCTAACTTATTGACAAAGCTTATAATCGGTGTAGTACGAAGACGGCAAACATCCATTAACTTAATGGTTCGTTCTTCGACGCCTTTAGCGGCATCAATCACCATAAGTGCGCTGTCCACGGCCGTTAATGTGCGGTATGTATCTTCTGAAAAATCCTCGTGCCCCGGAGTATCTAGAAGATTTACGATTCGACCTTGATAAGGAAACTGCATCACTGACGACGTGACTGAAATGCCACGCTCCTGTTCCAACTTCATCCAATCCGACGTTGCATGTCGGCTCGCTTTTCGGCCTTTAACAGCCCCAGCCATCTGAATAGCGCCCCCAAACAGTAAGAGCTTCTCCGTCAGAGTTGTCTTACCTGCATCAGGATGGGAAATTATCGCGAACGTACGTCGTTCCGGGTGAGCCGGCATAACTATAATCCGAGAAAAGGCTACTGAGTATCGCGTAAAGTCGCAGCAAAAATTACTGCGTCTTCACGACTACCGTTTGCTTGGTAATAGGAAGGGCGAACACCGATCTGCTCAAAACCCGCCGATCGGTACAGCTTTATAGCGGCTTCGTTTGAGGGTCGAACCTCAAGAAACACCCGTTCCACTCCTACCCTTTCTGCTTCAACTAAAATATTGCCCAACAACTGCCCACCATAACCCATCTGCTGATATTCCGGGTGAACACAAAGATTTAGAATGTGGGCTTCGCCAGCTGCGATTGACATAATAGCGTAACCGCCAATAACCCCACTAATATCTAATACTAAACCTTGGTAGCCCGCGAGCATACAGTCTCGAAAAATACCTATGCTCCACGGAAATTTATAGCTAGCCTGCTCGACGATAGCAATAGCCTTCAAATCGGCTGGCAACATAGAGCGAATTCGCGTTAAAGATTGGACTGCAGCGCTCATTTATGTACCTGAAGTATCCGTCTGACTAGCACAAGATCTTCCCACGCTTTGGCTTTAGCAAGCGGGCTGCGAAGTAGATATGCCGGGTGATAACTAACTATCAATGGCACCGCTTGTTCACCAAAAGTAAATTCCCTGCCTCGAAGGCTACCGATAGAGGAATTAGACTGTAATAACCACTGTGCTGCGATGCGCCCTAGTGCCAGCATTATCTTCGGCTGCAGTAACTCAATCTGGCGCTCCAAATAAGGCGTGCAAGTTGCAGCTTCCTCGGGTTTTGGGTCACGATTATTCGGCGGTCGACATTTTAGGATGTTAGCTATATAAACATCCTCGCGAGTTAATTGGATCGCCCCGAGCATCGCATTCAATAACTGTCCAGCTCGCCCAACAAATGGCTCGCCACGCCGATCCTCTTCAGCACCAGGAGCTTCGCCGACTATCAATAGGTCGGCGTCATTTCGCCCCACACCAAATACGGTCTGCGTACGACCTTCATGCAACTGACACTTGGTACAAACCCGCACAACATCTTGGAGGTCTTCCCAGTTTCCGTTAATCCCATCCAGACCGGATGTACGCACTGACTCCGCATCGCGCGGGACCCATACAGAAATTCCCATCGCCTCAAGGTACTGTTCCCGAGTCCCTACCATTATCAATTTGGCTCTTTGGCAAGGTTTTTTCGGCGTTTAAGCTGTCTCCAACCCCAGATTATTGGTGCAGAAGCGCTATACACAAAGAACATGCTGAATATAACCACTGGTGGATTCAATGCGACAATAATGAGTAAAGCTAATACGAATATCAGGTTTCCGAATGGGATGCGGGAGCTTAAGTTGAAATCTTTAAAACTCAGGTAGTGAAAATTAGACATCATCGCAAGCCCTGTGAGCGCCGTTATGGTGACGCCAGCCACTAGTGCCAATAACCCACCGATCTCGTATTGGACGCTCCCCCACACCATGGCTGCGATGCCTGCGGCGGCAGGTGGACTCGGCAAACCATGGAAAAACCGCTTGTCGCTTGAGTCACTGGTATTAAATCTTGCTAGTCTTAAAGCCGCGGCAACAGTGTAGAGGAAGGCGGCTAACCAGCCCAACCTGCCCCATAGAGGTCCGTACTCAGATAATCTTTCGATCCCCCACTGATAAGTCACAATCGCTGGCGCGAGCCCGAAAGACACCATATCCGCAAGACTGTCAAACTCTTTACCAAAATCACTTTCCGTGCTGGTCATCCTGGCTACACGGCCATCAAGGCCGTCCAGAAACATCGCTATGTAGATCGCCCAAGCCGCACCCAAGAAATTCCCGTCGATAGCCGCAACGATAGAGTAGAAACCGGCAAAAAGTGCACCGGTAGTAAGCAGGTTTGGGAGAAGATAAATGCCCCGCCTAGGAAACTTCGTTTTTTCGTTATTGGTCATGGCTACCACAAGCTCAACATACCTGCACATCATGCTGCTGGAATTGGCGGGCTGACGCAATGCTTCCGCAATCCAATGCGGTGGTCTAACCAAGGCTAGAAACGAGCACGGGCGCTTTTCTGCGTCTAATTTCGTCTAGTTGCCCTGACTACGCTCAAATCACCAACCATTCTAGGTTACCCTTCCGTAGGATGGGCTATTTAACTGGGCATACAAATCGCCGCGTTTTGACTCTATGGCCCCCTTTCGCAATAAGTAACCCATCCCCCCGCAGCCTAATTCCCATGAGGCGGGTGGTGCCCTACAATTCCCCAATTACCACATCTCGTAACTAAGACTAAGGACAGGGATGCGACTCACTGAACTACCCCTGAACACCTTCAAAGAGGCCCCAGCAGAAGCCGAAGTCCTCAGTCACCAGCTTATGCTACGTGCCGGCCTGATTCGCCGCCTTGCTTCTGGACTCTACAGCTGGCTTCCACTTGGAATGCGTGTGCTACATAAAGTCCAGCAAATTATTCGCGAGGAGATGAATAGCTCTGGAGCGTTGGAGCTATTCATGCCAGTAGTCCAGTCCGCCGAACTCTGGAGGGAATCTGGTCGTTGGGAAGAATACGGACCTGAACTCCTAAGGATAGAGGATCGGCACAATCGGGAATTCTGCTTGGGGCCTACACACGAAGAAGTTATCACTGATATCGCCCGAAATGAACTTAAAAGCTACCGACAGCTGCCAGTTAACTATTACCAAATTCAAACCAAATTTCGCGATGAGATTAGACCGCGATTCGGAGTGATGCGAGCCCGAGAGTTTGTCATGAAAGATGCTTACTCGTTCCACCTAGACGAAGAGTCTTTGGTAGAAGGCTACCAGACGATGCGTGAAACATACGCTCGGATCTTTACTCGACTACAGCTCAGATTTCAAATCGTTCAGGCAGATACCGGAACCATTGGTGGCAACAAATCGGAAGAATTCCATGTATTGGCTGACTCTGGTGAAGACGCGATTGCGTATTCAGAATCTGATGGCTTTGCTGCAAATATCGAGACTGTTCGATTACCACCAACAAATGAACCCGATCCAAGCCCAGAAAAAGACCTTCAACGAATCGAAACACCGAATGTGCGTACTATTGAGGAGCTTTGTAAATTTCTAGAGGTAGCTCCGAAGCAGTGCCTAAAAACTCTACTTGTCCAGGGAACAGACACACCGGCCGTCGCTCTTTTTCTACGAGGTGACCATGAACTCAACAGCTTGAAAGCACAAAAACTAGATGCGGTAGCCAAACCGATCCGAATGCTTCGAAGCGAAGAGGTACAAACCGTAACAGGGATAGAACCTGGTTTCCTGGGACCTGAAGAATTAGACCTGCCCATGTACGCAGACCAAGCTGCTGCTGCCATGAGTAACTTTGTGTGTGGCACCAACGAAATTAATTATCACTATAAGAACGCCAATTGGCAACGAGACTGGAAGTTGCCAACAATCGTTGATCTTCGTAATGCTGTCGCGGGAGACCCTACTCCTTCTGGAAGCAGCCCCCTAAGCATTGCCCGAGGCATTGAGGTAGGTCATATCTTCCAGCTAGGTGAGAAATACAGCGCCGCGATGAATGCCCGTGTTCTTGACTCCACTGGGAAGTCTCGTGCCATGCAAATGGGGTGCTATGGTATCGGGGTAACACGGGTGGTAGCGGCAGCAATCGAACAAAACAACGATGACCATGGGATCATCTGGCCAGATGCCATTGCTCCGTTTGATGTAATCCTTATTCCCATCAATATGAATAAATCCTATCGGGTGAAAGAAGCTACCGAAGATCTGTACAAAAGACTGCAGGAAGCGGGATTCGACACCCTTATGGACGACCGAGACCAGAGGCCAGGCGTCAAATTTGCGGACGCAGATCTCGTGGGCATACCTAACCGACTTGTCGTCACAGAGAAGGCTTGGGATCAGGGGCAAATCGAGTATAAATCACGTCGCTCTGCGGACACCGAAATGATTGATATCGATGGGCTTGTTAAGTTTCTTAAGACAAAAAGATCATCGTGAACCGACCGTTTGCACTCTAGATCAGTGCCCTTCGAAATCACATCGCTATGAAATAGGCGAAATTATTCTAGCAAGACAGTATCTACTAGAGGGTCTGGAATCCTGATGAGACGGAATCTTTCCACACCTCCACCGTAATGCCCGAAACACTTGCGCCAGGAGATCCTTCCCACAGCCACCTGCAGAGTTTCGCAATGCTGTGGGATTTCCCCGCAACAACTACTTCAACTCGACCATCAGGGAGATTCTTCGCCCAGCCACTCAGTGATAATTGCTCCGCCCGCTGAGCCGTGGCTGCCCGATACCAGACACCCTGAACGTGTCCGGCTATCAGACAACGTACCGCATACTTGGGAGCGATCTCAGAAGAACTGCTTGGCACTAATCCTGGGCTGTCTCTTGACTTTCATTCAGCGCATCAATCGCGCGGTTCTTTGCGCGCACCGCATTTGTTCGTGCCATGCTAAACGAGCGATCGCGAATTTGCGTTTCTGCTAGAGCGAGGAACCGACGAGCATCCGTCAAAGGGACGGGTGAAAGTCGAGCTGCACCAACCTCCTCCGCGGCAGCTATGGTCTGTCGGGCATCACCCATCTCTTGGGCAGGCGGTGACGTGACGCAACCTGTTACGATCAGCGCCATAAGTACTATTATTCCCCGCCTATTAATATTCATTGGTCCTAAAATCCATTACCGAGAAACCTAACACAACCGTCAAGCGAATGGTGGAATACTAGATATAACCCTTGGAAACTCTAAAAATCTCTATAAACATTCTTCAATTAGCCAATCTTTTAAACTTAAAAAATATATATATAACAAACTCTTACAAATGAAAACTATAATTTATCACAACCCAAGGTGTTCAAAATCAAGGACTACAAAGAAGTTGCTCGAATTAAAAAATATTGAATTCGAAGTGGTTGAATACCTGAAAACCCCACCAGATGCTGAAACTCTGATCCGTCTATCGGTAAAACTCGGCTTACCTGCGAAAGATTTTATCCGCACAAATGAGCCCGAGTTCAAGAAAAACGAGATAAATCCATCAACTCTCGACGAATTAGCACTCATTAATCTCATGGTAAAAAACCCGAAACTGATTGAACGCCCCATTGTCGAAGTTGACGATGCAGCCCGAATCGGGCGCCCACCAGAACGGGTGCTAGAGTTATTCAAATGAATGCCCGCATACTCGTTCTATACTATTCCCGTAAGGGTCGAACTGCTGAATTGGCAAGATATATTGCACGCGGGGTCGAATCTGCAGATGGTGAGGCTATTATTCGCACCGTGCCGCCCGTATCGCCGTCCGTCGAGGCGGTCGACTCCCCCATACCCGACTCAGGTCCGCCATTCGCAGCGATTTCAGACCTTGAGGAATGCGATGGTCTGCTACTAGGAAGCCCAACCCGCTTTGGAAACATGGCAGCACCTCTAAAGCATTTTCTGGAGCTAACCTCAGAACTCTGGCTTAAAGGTAGTCTGGTCGATAAACCAGCGGGGCTCTTCACATCAACAAGCTCACTACACGGCGGACAAGAAACTACACTGCTATCTATGGCACTACCTTTAATCCATCACGGCATGCTCTGGGTAGGCATCCCTTATACTGAACCTGGAGTCAGTGAGACAAAAACCGGCGGAGGACCATACGGAGCCTCTCATCTCGCCGTTGATTGGAATCAAACCATCTCAGATGACGAACGTGCGTTAGCTATTGCCTTAGGGAAACGGATCACACAGCTTGCCACATCCTTATCTGCCCCAGGCAAGTAGGTGTCAAGTATCGCGCATCCCAAGCACCTCTCTAATGAAGGGAACAGTGAGCTTACGGTGGACTGCAAGCGATGCTTGGTCGAGAGTATCCAGCCATCGACACAACCCCCCCATATCACGAGGTAACCGATGAAGCAGGAATCGGGCGGACTTATCCGGTAAATCTATGCCTCTAAAACGTGCGTGCGTTTGGAGCGCAATTGCTAGGTGGTCATCTGTCAGACCTGCCACCTGATAAATGATAGCTCCAGATGCTCGAGAATCCAGATCAGGCAAAAAAAACTTCAAGCCAGCCGGCGCACATCGAGCCGCGCACACGAGCCTACCTTCTTCAACCTGAAGAGCGTTGAACAAACTGAAAAGCATTTGCTCCCAAGCCGGATTGCCAACCACCACGTCTAGATCATCAAGCACTACCAAGTCTAGAGACTCCAGCCCATGAAGCACATCCGGCACTAATTTTGGTAAATCTTTTAGTGGCAGATAGATAGTACTCGCCGGAGGCATAGCCGCGCAGGTTGCTTGCAACAAATGACTTTTACCACAACTGGATTCACCCCAGAGCCAAAGCGGTGGTGAATTTGTATGATCAGCATCTGATAAAGATCGCAAATGACTTACTAGAGTTGCGTTCTTACCGACTACAAAAGTTTCGAATCGGGCCGATGCTTCAAGCGAGAACGGTAATAACAGCTGTGCCAACTGCTTAACCTTTTAATTCTACTGAACGGGTCAAAAGGATTAGGAAGCGATGCGGGTCTTCTGACATGCGCGCTTACCCCAACCAACAACATAATTCAATCCGCTGGTAATACTGGTAAAAACAACAGCGCTCCCCAGAATCAAGATAACTTGGCTCAATTGCCATTGGAATGCTTCCGCCGTCAATACGAAGATCATGAAAATCAGCTGCGCAGCAGTATTGAGCTTACTGATGAGTGCAGGCTCTCCTGAAACTGGCCCAATCAGGTACTGATAAGCCATAGCGCCGGCGATAATGACAACGTCCCGCGAAACGACAAGTACTGTTAGAACCAACGGAACCAAATCCAGATAAGTCAAAGTCAAAAAAACACTAAACACAAGGAGCTTATCTGCAGTGGGATCAAGCAAACTTCCGAGTCGCGTGCGCCAATGAAAACTCCTAGCCAGAAGCCCATCGACAGCATCGGAAAGAGCAGCTATGCCAATCAGCACCAATGCGGCCGTGTACCGCTCACTGAGTAACGTAAAGATGATAGGTGCCACTAGAATAACTCGGCCAACACAAATCACATTCGGTATCCACTTAAAAGTCATTTCACATCAGCCCCTTCGAAGGCTACTGGGAGAGCGAGAACGTCAGGTGACCGCGCGAAGGACTATCCACCGTCGAAGATGATTGAGTAAGCACATCACCTAAGATCAGTACTCTTTCAAGTACGTCTGGTCCGCCACGGGCTGCGACACGCAATGTCAGCATCGTGCCAGTAAAGTCCTCCACGTCAACAGAATCCAGAATACTCAAGCCCTCCATATAACGCATAACTGCACCGTAGTTCTCCAACGTTTCTACATCCGTCACAGTGACACGCGCTATGAGCGCATTACCGATACTACTGAATTCTCCGGCATATAAATCCGCTAGTTGATCCAAACCCGAACGCAATGTCCCACCCGATAGTGTGTATTGACTGCGACCCCGGAGAAGCGTCCATTGAGTATCGAAACCATACTGCGTAACCCGCACGCGGCCGCTTAAAATAGCATCAGCGCCGTAGCGTTCCGACGCACGTCTCACTCTGTCACCAAATCCACCCCAAATATCAATAAAATCTAAGGCACTTATGTCTTGAAGGTCCCATAACGGCAGTGTTACAGGCAGACCCCTATCACTGGCGGCCGATTCCAGTTGGGCTCGTAACTCATTCTCGACGATGGTGAGTTGTTCGCTACGAATAATCCCCGGTGGCGCAGCTCCCAATATGCTGCGCTCTCCAAAACCCGCATCTATTGCGACCCACATGAGTGTCAGCGGGCGTTCTTCCCCCCAGACAGGCTGGCTACGTTGAACTAATACATCCTCAATAGCCCGAGAATCAAAGGTGACTATCAAGTTCTCCCTGTCCGGGTAACCTCTCTGCACAACATACTGGGCAGCATCTTGCACAAGATCTTCTAGAGCTGGGTCGAGGAAAGCATCAAGTCGTCCGGTGACTCGAGTCAGAAGCTGTCCCATCGCAAACCGCATATAATCCTCCTCAGTGGAGGGCGCCTGGTCTCTGAGCGCCTCAGAACTTAGAGGTACGGTGACCGTATAGAGATTCTCAAAAATAGCTGCCGAACCTCTGCTTAGCAGTAGGCATAACACTAGCCCCCAAAGCACCCGGATTAAGGCATTGGAACGTTTCGACTTAATCATTTCTGTCCACAATGGATTGTACTGGCTTATTATACTGACCATAGTTCCCGCTCGATGCCAGGATTCAAGGAATGACTGCTAAATCTCCCCTCACTTACAAAGCCTCTGGTGTCGATATTGACGCAGGAGAAAAACTAATCCAACGAATTAAATCTGCGGTAGGGCGCACCAGGCGATCAGAAGTGCTGGGAAGCCTTGGTGGATTTGGCGGACTCTTCAAGCTCCCTGTCGATAGCTATAGCCAGCCAGTTTTGGTATCCAGTACAGATGGCGTTGGGACAAAGCTCAAACTGGCTGTAAAACATGACGCCCATGATGAAATAGGAATCGACCTAGTTGCTATGTGCGTCAATGACGTCATCGTACAAGGAGCAGAACCACTATTCTTCCTCGATTATTTTGTTACCCCAAAATTGGATGTGGATATCGCGACTCGAGTAATCAATGGTATCGCTCGCGGTTGTGAACTCGCAGGCGCGGCATTGATCGGTGGCGAAACTGCGGAACACCCTGGGATGCACGCCGAAGGCGAGTACGACCTCGCAGGATTCTGTGTGGGGGTTGTCGAGGAAGATCGGTTGATAGACGGAAGCACGATTACTGCCGGCGACAGTGTTATTGGTCTAGCTTCTTCGGGCCCACACTCCAATGGTTTTTCGTTGATAAGACAGGTATTGGAATTGACTTCTGAAGGAGCAAATACTCTAGTCAATGGCCATACTATTGTCGATCAGTTGTTGGTACCTACTCGAATATACGTATCATCAATTTTGAAACTGCTTGAAACCTCCCAAACCAAAGGCCTCGCCCATATTACCGGGGGCGGACTGACAGAAAATATTCCGCGAATCTTGCCCGACGGCTTAGGCGCGCACCTCGAGCAATCGGCCTGGCCATCTCTTCCAGTATTCGATTGGCTATCAAACTCCGGCGTTACCACGCAGGAGATGCTACGAACCTTCAACTGCGGAATTGGTATGGTAGTCATTGTTGAACCAAGTAATACAAAAACAACCTTAGCGGCGCTCGAGTCCTACGGCGAGAAAGCCTGGGAAATCGGTAAAATTATCGAAGATAAAAAACAGAACATTTATGTCAGATGACTAATGCCTTAACTCTTAGCTTGCTGGCCGTTTCGATCGCTTTCCACGCAACGAACGCCGTAGCAGCGAGCGTAATCCAAACCTATCAGGCAAACTATGGTGTCTTCTATAAAGATCAATGGGTCGGAAACTCTGAGTTTTCAGTGACTCAAAACAACACCCGTAGTACCTATACGTTCAAATCCACTTCACGTTTTAGGGGAGTGCTGAGCATCATATCGCCGAACCCTATTAGTGAAGTCAGCGAATTTACCTACGACCAAGGGAAGATTCAGCCACTAGTGTATTCCTACGATGACGGCACCTGGAAAGGGGACGGAAAATACCGCGTAGAGTTTGATTGGGACAACCTTGTAGCAACAACAACCTTGGCATATGAAACGATCAAATCAGAACTGACTCTCGGAATACTGGATCGTGGCAGTATGCAAGTCGCGCTGATGCTTGACATGCAGGCATCAAAACGCAAGATCTACACACTAATGGACGAAAGCGGGGTTAGTATCTACGAATATTCAACTGACGGGGAGGAGCTTCTCGAAACCCCTCTGGGCACAATCATCACACAAAAACTTATTCAGCAGAAACAAGGCTCATCACGACGAACAATCATATGGGTGGCTCAAGAGCTGAATTATCTACCCATTCGCATCGAACAACAGAGAAACGGCGCGGCACAGGCTTCTTTTAATCTGCAAACCATAGAGTGGCTCGGGGGTAACGAATAATACTGCCTACGTTTTTGGCAGCGTAACTCCTTTCTGACCCTGATACTTACCGCGACGGTCCAGGTAACTCGTTTCACAAGCTTCATCCGACTCAAAAAAGACCATTTGAGCTACCCCTTCGTTGGCGTAAATCTTTGCTGGTAATGGCGTGGTGTTTGAAAACTCCAATGTTACATGCCCCTCCCACTCAGGCTCCAGAGGAGTCACGTTGACAATGATTCCGCAGCGAGCATAGGTAGATTTCCCCAAGCAGACTGTAAGGACATTTCTGGGTATACGGAAGTATTCGACGGTTCTAGCCAACGCAAAAGAATTCGGTGGCACAACGCAGATGTCAGAGCTCTTATCGACAAAACTTGACTCATCAAAGCCTTTAGGATCCACAACTGCCGAATTTATATTTGTGAAAATCTTAAAATCAGCCGCACAACGTACATCATAACCGTAGCTTGAAGTGCCGTAAGAAATAACTCTGCGATCATTGACCACGGCAACCTGATCTTCTTCGAATGGCTCAATCATTCTTTTCTCATGAGCCATTTCCCGAATCCAACGATCAGACTTTATAGTCATTCATCTTCCTCGACGCTAATGGTTGGAAATAATCGGCTATAGTCTTTTCCGCTAGCAGCTAACTGTCCACTTGCACGCAGAGCAATATGACGATAACTAGCAGCGGCAGGGGAGTCCGGTTCCGATACCACACTTGGATTACCCTCATCCGTATTTTCCCTAATCTCACTGTCAAGCGGCACTGACCCGAGAAGAGGCACCTCGTACTGCTCTGATAACCGTTTGCCACCCGCATCACCAAAAATCTGATTTTCGTGGCCACAGCTAGAACATATATGCGCGCTCATATTCTCGACGATGCCGAGTATCGGCACATTAACTTTCTGGAACATCTCGAGCCCCTTACGAGCATCAGCAAGTGAGATTTCCTGTGGGGTTGTCACAACAATCGCACCGCTGACAGGAACACGCTGAGACAGTGTTAATTGGATGTCTCCAGTTCCCGGAGGCATATCAACTAGCAGATAATCCAACTCTCCCCAGTGCGTTTCGCTCAGTAACTGATTTAAAGCAGATGTCACCATAGGACCACGCCATGCCATGGGTTGACGCTCGTCAACCAAAAAACCGATAGACATTGCTTTTACACCATGTGCCACCAGAGGCTCTAGTGTCTTACCATCTCTTGTTTCAGGTTTCCTACCAAGCAAACCCAACATCCGGGGTTGGCTGGGACCATAGATATCAGCATCTAAGATGCCCACCCGCGCTCCTTCCTGGGCAAGAACCAGTGCGAGATTTACGGTAATCGTTGATTTGCCCACGCCACCCTTACCGGAAGCTACCGCAACAATGTTACTGACGCCCTCCAGTGGCTTGAGCCCATGTTGAACAGTGTGGGGGGTAACAATCCAATCTACCTTAATATTGAAAGCCTTATCTAGCTTTAACGATTCAGTGTGAACCCTGAGCGCCTCAACAAGCCCAGGAGCACTACGATTTATGGGGAACCCCAATGAAACCGACACCCGATACTCATCTGAATCCTCCTCCACATGAAATTCGCTACCAGCTTGTCCTAGCTCTCTAGCGGTGAAAGGAATAATGAATTCGCGGAGACGAGTTTGGAGTTCTGCTAACCCTTCGTTACTCATAAAATAGGACACTACTTCGGGAAGGGGCGGCATTGTACCTTAGAACCCCGTATTTACGAGGCTTGCAGATGATTCTGGATCTACTTAAAACCCAGCAGCATCTGCCTGGTTCCGGTGGCATAATCCCCCACCAGAAGTGACAACCCACAGGCACGATGGCGGTGGGAACGGACTTGTCGCGAACGTTCGAGCGGGAAACCGTTCCTACCCATGTTTGGAGCCCCGCGAATTGGCTGAACAACGTAATATCCTGGTTACTAGTGCACTACCCTATGCTAGCGGACCGTTGCATCTAGGGCACCTGGTGGAATACACACAAACCGATGTGTGGGTGCGGTTTCAGCGCATGCGCGGACATCGCTGCATCTACGTTTGTGCTAGCGACGCACACGGCACGCCCACCATGCTTCGCGCCGAGAAAGAGGAGATTCCACCAGAAGAACTCGTGGCAGAGGTAGCCGAAAAACACCGAAAGGATTTCGAGGACTACCGCATCAGTGTAGATAATTACCAAACTACTCATTCATCCGAAAATAAAGAACTCACCGAGGAGATGTACCGACGTCTAAAAAAGGCAGGTCACATCACCCAACGCGTTATAAAGCAGGCTTATGATGAGAAGAAGAACATGTTTCTTCCAGATCGCTACGTCCGAGGGAAATGTCCTGTCTGCAGTACTCCAGATCAACATGGAGACTCGTGTGAAAACTGCAGCGCAACCTATACACCAATGGATCTCAAAAACCCCGTATCGGTTGTTTCCGGAACAACGCCGTCTGTACGAGAATCAGAACACTTCTTTTTCCGGCTCGGCGACTTCGATGATGAACTCCGATCCTGGGTGCCCGGGCACGTCGATGGCTCTATGGTTAATAAACTCGATGAATGGTTTCGGGCAGGCCTAAAGGATTGGGACATATCAAGGGACGCTCCGTACTTCGGTTTTGAAATCCCAGGGGAGTCCGGTAAATATTTTTATGTTTGGTTTGACGCCCCCATTGGCTATATGGCTAGCTTTTTAAATCTCTGCCGTACTTCGAATTCAGACCTAGACTTTAATGAATTCTGGTCGAACGACAAACAAACTGAACTCTATCATTTCATAGGCAAGGACATAGTATATTTCCATACTCTCTTCTGGCCTGCAGTCTTGAGTGGAGCAGGCTATCGAAAACCCTCCGGTATCTTCGTCCATGGTTTCTTAACCGTAGACGGACAAAAAATGTCGAAATCCCGTGGCACATTTATCATGGCATCGACTTACTCCAAGTATCTCGATCCTGACTGCTTACGCTATTACTTTGCAGCCAAACTCAGCGATGCCGTGGATGATATCGATCTCAACCTTGAAGATTTTGTCACCCGAGTAAATTCTGATCTCGTCGGTAAACTGGTAAATATTGCGAGCCGCTGCGCCGGTTTTATTCACAAGCTAAATAAGGGTCAGCTTGCCAACGACCTCCCCAAAAATACATTATTTGAGGAATTTTCCGCCGCCGAAAAAAACATAGCGGCATACTACGAGGCTCGCAACTACTCAAAAGCTCTGAGACAAATAATGGCTCTCGCGGATCGCGCGAATCAGTACATCGACGAAGAGAAGCCGTGGATTCAAGCTAAAGATTCGTCCCAAGTCGAGCATGTTGTTCGCGTTTGCACCTTAGGCATCAATTTATTTCGCACACTTATGGTTTACCTCAAGCCTGTTGTGCCAGGACTGGCCGAACGGGCTGAGGAATTCCTCAATGTAACCCCATTTATCTGGTCCGACGCAGACACTCCCCTAGTAAGACATTCCGTGAAACAGTTCAAAAGCTTGCTCGAAAGAGTGGACACAAAAAAGGTTCAAGCCATGATAGAAGACACCCGTAGCGATTTTACCGCTAGTACTCCCCTCGAAGATCCAAACAAAAAAGAGGCTGGACTTGAAGAAATCGATATCGAACTCTTCTCCAAAATAGATTTACGAGTAGCGCAAATAGTAAAAGCCAACCTCGTAGAAGGGGCAGATAAACTACTAAAACTAGAATTGGATCTCGGCTCAGAAAAACGAAATGTTTTTGCAGGAATTCGTTCTGCCTACAATCCAGAAGATTTAAATGGAAGACTAGTCGTAGTTGTTGCAAACTTAAAGCCTAGGAAAATGCGCTTTGGCACATCACAAGGGATGGTTCTTGCCGGTGGGCCCGGTGGAGAAGATATCTATTTACTAAGCCCCGATAGTGGCGCAAAACCCGGAATGAAAGTCACATAACCAGGTAGAGCACATCATTATGTGGAAATGTCCAAGGAGCTTACGAGAGGACTTCCCAGGTGAATCCCAGTAAACGCAAAGAAATCTACGAGCGTTTGGCAAAAGATAACCCATACCCTACAACTGAGTTAAATTTTTCGTCACCATTCCAACTACTAATAGCGGTAGTACTTTCAGCACAATCGACTGATGTTAGTGTAAACAAGGCGACCAAAAAACTTTTCAGAATTGCAGCAACCCCAAAAGACATCCTGGCTCTAGGAGAAGATGGGTTAAAACACTACATCCGAACTATTGGTCTCTTTAATAGCAAGGCAAAAAATATCCACCGAGCGTGTGTGATTCTCATAGAACAATACGAAGGACAAGTCCCCCAAAACCGTAAAGCTCTCGAAGCATTACCCGGAGTTGGTAGAAAGACAGCGAATGTCATCCTGAACACAGCATTTGGTCAACCAACAATTGCTGTCGACACCCATATATTCCGTATTTCCAACCGCATTGGCTTAGCTCCAGGAAAAAACGTAGATGAAGTTGAACAAAAATTACTGGCTGTGACTCCAAAAGAATTCAAGCTAAATGCACATCACTGGCTTATCCTCCACGGTCGCTACATCTGTAAAGCACGTAAGCCCAACTGCTCAGAATGTATTATCTTAGACCTCTGTGAGTACAAAGATAAGCTGCTTTAGTAACGCCAGCAGCCGCATGGACAGAAGATAAAATTATCCGATTATATGGTCGAGCTTTGTGAACAACGGTAAGATGAGTTAATGATGAACCTACCAGATTTAGAATTACTCAAGATCTCTCAGCTGTCAGGTATCCCTACTCGTAAAATTTACGATGCGCTTGATCATGTGCTTATCATTCTTCCGGGCAACCCACCCGAAACGCTGTTTCGTCGGCTACCTCAAGGAGCCCAACTCAGACGGTTATTGAAAAACACCCGCAATGCAAAGGCTCAGTCCGCAACATCTCGTCTCAATAATTCCAAAGCAACAGGAGTGACAGTTGCTACATTTGATGGGGCAACAAGCGTTTTCAAACAGCTTACTTGGTCACGAGAGATCATTACCCGATGCAGTCAGGATCAACCAAGTAATCTAGGCATTCTGGTATTGGGTTTGGAGGAAGAAAAACGCCAGAGTGCTACCAAAAATTTAATCGCTGCAGCGGAGGCCGCTGCATTTCAGCTACCAACCTTTAAATCATCGGCCAAGAAAACCAAAGCCCCTTTGAAGCGCATCAAAATTCTCGCATCAACCCCCCGCGTCGACCTTAATACCATTCGAGCCCAAGCTCTAGGAAACAATATTGCTCGCTGGTTTACAGCTCTGCCTCCCAATAAACTCGACGCAAAAAATTATCGAGAATTAGTGACAGTACTGTGCACTCGATACGGAATCCAAACTACTACATTAGACGAGTCAAAACTTAAGAGGCTCGGAGCTAATGCGTTCTTAGCCGTATCACAGGGTAACGCAAACCGCGATGCAGGAATTATCCAACTACGCTATAGACCACCCGGCATCAAACATCCAGGTCTAATGTTAGTTGGGAAAGGCATACTGTTTGATACCGGAGGCACAAACCTTAAACCTTTCAAAAGCATGCTTGATATGCACATGGATATGGAAGGTAGTGCTGTTGCCCTAGGGACGCTAATTGCTCTTGCTACGCTTGAGGTGCCTTACGGAATCGATGCTTGGCTAGCGGTGACAGAAAACCGCTTGTCCGCCACAGCATACAAGTCTCAAGATATTATCCAAGCGGCAAATGGCACTACAATTCAAATTATTCACACAGATGCTGAAGGACGAATGGTCCTTGCAGATACACTTGCATTGGCGGCTCGCGAAAAACCGGACGTCATTATTGATTACGCTACCTTGACCGGGACCTGTGTCAGCGCACTGACAGAACGCTATTCAGGCATATTCAGCAACCGTATAAAAGCTAATGAACTACTCTACCACGCAGGCGTGTCTGCAGGAGAAAGGGTCTGGCCTTTCCCGATGGACGAAGACTATGATGAAATGCTTCGTAGCAAGGTTGCAGATATAAAACAATGCTCGGAAGCCGGGTATGGGGATCATATACTTGCGGCTAGATTTCTCTCTAAGTTTGTGCCCAAAGATACTCCCTGGATTCACATTGACCTAAGCGCGGGTCAACATAAAGGTGGGCTTGCTCATATCCCATCAGACATTACGGGGTTCGGGGTTAAACTCACACTTGAACTCCTTAGCGAGCGAGGGCCCGCGGCGCTTGCGAAAGAGCTCTCGTGAATCAGCCAGATAAACACCCTGAGGAATCAGAGCAAGAACTTCCGTGTATTGCCCAGAGATTCCGTGGATTTCTACCAGTTGTAATTGATGTCGAGACAGGTGGATTTATTGCTGCAACTGATGCTCTATTAGAAATAGCAGCTATTCTCATACGATTGGACAAGGATGGTCGCGTAAGCCCCGGAGAAACCATCCGCTATCACGTAAAGCCATTTCCTGGCGCCCGGCTCGATCCCGCTTCCCTAGAAGTAACGGGCATTGATCCTTTCCACCCTCTTCGACCAGCTCTAGACGAATCAGATGCGATCCGACGCATCTTTAAAGAGGTTCGCAGGGAGGTCAAAACTCAAAAATGCAATCGAGCGATTCTAGTTGGGCATAACTCATTTTTTGATTTACAGTTTCTCAACGCGGCGGTGGAACGAACAAATATCAAGCGCAATCCATTCCATCCTTTCTCAAGCTTTGACACAGCCACGCTGGGTGGCGTCGCGGTTGGTCAAACAGTCCTAGGAAGAGCGGTTGTCGCAGCAGGCTTTGACTGGGACGATAATCAGGCTCACTCTTCAGCATACGATGCGGAAATGACAGCCTTGTTATTCTGCGAGATCGTGAATCGATTCAAAACAATTTATGAAGAACAACACACAAGCACAACGCCTAGCGACCATAGAGCGTAGCTTAACCACTAAATCATTCTTGTGAGTCATCTGGCTCTGGTGCTGAACTAGCTGATTCGATTAACTCCTTAAGCTCTCCAGACTCATAGAGTTCAAGAGCGATATCACAACCACCAATCAACTCACCCTTCACATAGAGTTGAGGGAAAGTAGGCCAATTTGAGTAAGTCTTTAGACCTTCTCGAATTTCAGGATCCTCAAAGATATTTACGAAAGCAAACTCTGAACCTACGGCACGAAGCGCCGCTACAGTTTGCGCAGAAAACCCACACTGTGGAAAATCCGGAGTGCCCTTCATATAAAGCAACACGGAAGAACTCTCCAGTTGCTCTTTAATTCTTTCATTAACATCCATTCTCGTTCGCTCCATTAATTAGCCTCAAATCATGCATGTTACAAATGTCAAGCTGGTTTGCAGGCGAGAGTCGTTGAATAATGGGGGACTGTACTCTATTCTTCAAGAGTAATTGATTAGACTTATACGCTGATCGGTTACGTAATAGCACAAGAATCTCTTATCTGGAGGGGATATCTAATGAATCCACTGAATACTGTTAACGGCACCATCATTGCCGGTGTAATACTCTCTATTTTGATTGGAGTCCTGTCCATGGGCGCAGCATTAAATGTTGCTAGCCTTCTCGTATGGATCCATGTGCTCGCCGGAATCACGTGGATCGGACTTCTCTACTATTTCAATTTTGTACAGGTACCAGCCTTGGCAGAAGCCGCAGCGGATGAGGGTGGTCCTGGTGGTGCTGGCATCACTAAATACGTCGCACCCCGCGCATTGTGGTGGTTCCGATGGGGTGCTTTAGTCACCTGGCTCTCTGGCGCAGCTTACCTTGGGCATCTTGGTATTCTAGGGGACGCTTTTATGCTGACCGGGACTAGCGCCGTGATTGGTATTGGCGCTTGGTTGGGTACTATTATGTTGTTCAATGTTTGGGTTTTAATCTGGCCAAATCAGAAAAAAATTCTTGGGATTGTAGATGCAACAGCCGACGATATTGCGAAAGCCCGTCGAACGGCTTTCCTCGCCTCGCGTACTAATACATTACTTTCCATACCGATGTTAATGAGTATGGTTGGCTTTGGTCACGGCGGCTTCTTCATCTGAGGCAATCTGATTGATAGACGCTCGAAGCCCGGAAAGAAAAGCAATCTTTCCGGGCTTTTTATATTCTGACTTCTCTGATGCCCTGTAAACTCCTCACATGGTTGATCAATCGACAGACTTGCCACCCGATCTTGAAAAAAAAATAATTAATCAAGATGTGATCAAAGCGCTTGAAGAAGATCTTGGCGCAGGAGACTTGACCGCCGAGCTGATTGATAAGAATGTCGTAAACACAATGGAAGTACGCGCTCGGGAGGACTGTATCCTCTGCGGTAGACCCTGGTTTGAAGAAGTTTTTCGCCAACTCTGTACACAGAAAACCATTCAATGGAACTATGCCGATGGTAGTAATGTAGATGCCAATACGTTGGTCTGCACACTAGAGGCTCCAGCTCACATACTGCTAAGCGGTGAACGCACGGCACTTAATTTTCTGCAGCTATTATCTGCTACAGCAACCACAACACGAACTTATGTGGAAGCTATCAAGGATACTAGAACTAGAATCCTTGACACACGCAAAACAATACCTGGACTCAGAATCGCTCAAAAATACGCTGTCCGCTGCGGTGGTGGCGAAAACCATCGTTACGGGCTTTATGACGCCATTTTGATTAAGGAAAACCACATAATAGCAGCAGGTAGTATCGGTGCTGCAGTTGTAAATGGACGAAATCGCTCCCCATCAACCATGCTAGAAGTCGAGGTAGAGACTCTTGATGAGCTTGGCGAAGCCCTAGATGCCGGAGTTGATAGAATAATGCTTGATAATTTCTCTTTAGATCAACTGAATTCCGCCGTTAGAGAACGGGATACACGAGCATCAAATATCGAACTCGAAGCCTCAGGCGGAATCGATCTTGATGGAATTCGAGCAATAGCACAAACCGGAGTCGATTTTATTTCGGTTGGCGCACTCACTAAACATACGAGAGCTATCGATTTCACGATGCGTTTTTTTAATAATGTTTGATCGCTCTACTAGCTGGAGTGAGATCTTTATGCAGAGAAGTTGATATAAATTAATGCACATACAAGTTTTTTACTTCAAATATTTCTTGGATACAACAGCTACTACTCCAATACATAGCTTTTAGCACACCTTTAAACACTAGCCACAAACATTGTATGGACATATCAGGTGAATATCACCTTAAAGTATCAAGGCAACAGGCCTGGGACACTCTCCTCAACCCAAACACGCTACACAGCTGTATACCGGGTTGCCAGACATTGGAACGACTTGCGGATGATCATTATCAGGCTCGGATAAAAACAGTAATTGGTCCAGTCCGAGCCACTTTTGATACCGAGCTACACATCAAGGACTCTAATCCGCCGGAAAGCTACCGACTGGAGGGAGAAGGCAAAGGAGGCGCCGTCGGTTTCGGGAAGGGCTACGCTAACGTAACGCTAAACGAAGATACAGAGGGCACTATCCTTAGATACTCGGCAACATTTCAAGTTGGTGGGCGCTTGGCACAGCTTGGTTCTAGACTGGTACTAGGAGTCACTCGGAAAATTGCAGATGATTTCTTTGATCAACTGACGAAGCGCATTGATTCTGAGGCCAAACGCCTTGACCAAGTACCACCATCAATGGCTGGGCATGTTTTCTCACTGGTAGCCATAATCATGCTTGTCGCCGTCGTCTTGATCTGGTGGCTTAGCGGAACTGGATAGCTCTCAACTGTAGTAGCGAGTACAAGTATCTACTGACATAACCTACGCATTTATCCACGCAAATCCTGCCCTATTCCCCCTCTTCTGCTACCTCTAATGGTCAGGCGAGGTCTTGTCCTCGTTCAGTCGCGGCACGCACTGCTTTTTTCATAAGTTCCAAGAACGCGTGATTGTCCATCAACACGGCCAAGGCAGCCTCGGTTGTACCCCCGGGACTCGTTACTTGCCGCCTCAGTTCCTCTGCATCAATCTTAGAATTTATGGCCAAGGCACTAGCACCAGCTACTGTCGCTAATGCTAATTCAGAGGCCAACTCCCTACTGAGCCCCATGTTGATACCGGCTGCAGCAAGACTCTCAATAAGGAGAAATACATATGCCGGTCCACTACCGGAAACACCGGTCACGGCATTCATCAAACTCTCCTCTTCCAACCATGCAACCCTACCAACAGCTGTCATTACTGTCTCACAAGCTTCGTGCTGTCTGGGATCAACCATTGAATTACCTACAAGCACGGTCATACTTTGTCCGATAGCGGCTGGCATATTTGGCATACCGCGCACGATCGAAACCTGCCCCCCAAGAATACTTTCATAGAAGGCTATAGGCCTACCTGCCGCTATGGATAGAAAAACGTGTCCCTTCTCAGCGAAATCAAGGTAATCCGGCAACACCACCTTGAGTTGCTGAGGCTTAACAGCAAGGACTATAACCTCGGCATGAGTATCCTCTACTCGCGCGCTACTTACCTCTACGCCGAGAGACTCAATAATGGATTGTGCGTCCTTATCAGGTTCTACAACTTGAATATCTGACCGTGACCAACCTTGCTCAAGCCATCCTTTTAGAAGAGCTTGCCCCATGTTGCCGCAGCCGACCAAGAGTATTTTTGGTGGTTGATTCATAGTGCGCCCTAAGTGTCGGCCTTCGAAGTCACAGAACGCAAAGACGGATCAAGTATTGTTTCTGGGTCATTAAATACTTCTAAATCTAGAGCGCCCTCACTACGGGCTACAATACAAGTAACAGCACCATCTCCCACAACATTCACCGATGTGCGTAACATATCCAAAAGCCGGTCAACTCCGATGATTAGTGCAATACCTTCCACCGGCAACCCCACCTGCCCCAGTACCATGGCCAGCATTATAAGACCGGCGCTTGGGACAGCAGCAGTCCCAATAGAAGCCAGTGTCGCAGTCAGTACAACTGCAAGATAGTCGCCAAGCATCAGATCTACGCCATAAACATTGGCAATAAAAACTACTGCGATTCCCTGCATGATAGCCGTCCCATCCATATTGATGGTCGCACCCAGGGGCACAGTAAAAGACGCCACCGAATTCTTCACCCCCAAACGAGTCTCTAATGTATTAAGCGTCACTGGAATCGTAGCGGCCGATGATGATGTGCTAAAA
>JAZAGZ010000087.1:0-19534 GCA_036231525.1 Pseudomonadota bacterium
TGGCCTAATGCCTCTAAACTATTGTTTTCACATAAAAATATTAGTGGTAATTTTTCTAGCGCAGCGATATTAATCGACTCGTGATACGAGCCCTCCTCTAATGCACCGTCACCAAAAAGACACACGCTGACACGATCCGAACCGAGGCGGTTCATTCCGAATGCTGCCCCCGTGGCTAGAGGGGTGCAGCCACCAACAGCCGATGACGTTGTCGGAAAACCCAGTTCTGTTGACGCTAGATGCAGTGTCCCGCCTCGTCCACCACAGTAACCTGTGGACTTGCCGAGAATTTCTGCCAGCATGAGCGCTGGATCGGCGCCACGAGCAAGCAGATGGCCGTGATTGCGATGAGTGGTAAAACACAAATCGCCTGTTTCAAGCAGATCAATGGCCGCCACACCAGTGATTTCCTGACCGACGTACACATGAAAATGCCCAACGTCAATTTTACCCGCCAACTTCACGAGCATTTCTTCAAAGCGCCGGATAGCTAGTGCTTTTTCCAGCAACCCTAGCAGTACTTTAGTCGACAGAGTCGGTAGCAATTTGATGAGTCCTCTACCGCAGATTCATTAGTGCAGAAAGTTATTGGCGCAGCGCTTGTGTCTGTTCCCAATCGATGGACCTCGTCTCCAAATCTATGACGACGCGATACGTTTCACGAGCCATCTCTACGGTAATGTACTCATTAACCACATCGGTCAACACCTTTTCGGGATCTCTTTCTGCAGGATCACCGACTCCACCCCCTCCACCGCTCAACTTACCCAGGATCTCGTCAGTCTTTACTTCAACCATCCGGTGGGTACGAGCCGGGGTGACTTCCTCACCATGCCTCACATACATCTTACAGAGCGGGCCCGGTTCCCCGCCAGCGGCGCCGGGAGGTTGGGTCAGATCACCATCCGAACTACCAGTAGCAACACTCACATCACTACCACGATTTTCTACCTCCCAGAGCATTCCTGACCCACCACGCCATCGGCCAGCCCCAGACAAATCCGGTACGCAATGGTAGCGAACCGTCCGCCACGGGTATCGAGTCTCAACTTCTTCGACGCTACCTCGCTGAATCGAGCCCAGACCTGACATACCCATAGCTCCTTCTGCACCATCAAACCCCCACACAGCCCCTGATCCTCCATCAGCATCAGTGGTCGTCTGTACATACCGTTCTTCAGTACGCGGGTCTGTTCCTGCTAAATAATGGCCTCGACGCCGACCCCAAGAAGCAATGGCTTTCTCAGGCATAGCTTTCGACAGCGCTGACACCGTAGCCTCGAGCACTTGTGTCCCCACATTCACAGGAGATCCTCCAACCGTTGCAGGGTACTGCGCGTTACATACACTACCTTCAGGGGCGATGAGGGTGATCGGGCGCATGCTCCCCGCATTATGGAATGGGGCTAATGCAGGATCAAAAAATAGAAAACTTCCCGCAACAGCTCTGCTGTAAGTCGATGCATAGACGCAATTGACAAAGCCCTTACGCTGCTTGTCAGACTTTGAAAAATCCAGAATCAGCTCATCGCCCTTAATTGTCGCCTCACACCGCACCCACACCTGCTCATCTAATGTTGTTCCATCATCGTCAGTGGCCGATTCACCATAAAAGGTGCCGTCAGGAATCTTTGAGATCACGTCCCTAACACTTCGCTCCATTCGGTCCTGCATCTCATCGACGCAATCCAAAACAACGTCTCGGCCGTACTTCTCCAACATTGCCAGTATGCGGTTCTCACAAACCTGCAACGCGGCCATGAGAGCGTAATTATCGATTCTCACTCCCTCGGGCCAACGCACATTATTCCAAAGGAGTTCAAATATATCCGCTCGTTCCTTACCCCTATCGAAGCATTTAATTGGCGGGATAATCAGCCCTTCGGCATGGATATCATATCCGTTGGGAAAGTACCCTCCAGGGAAAGAACCTCCAGTATCCATCTGGTGTCCGCGAGTCAAGGCAACAAAGATAAGCTCTCCCTCATGAAAAATCGGGCGGAAAAATCCCCAATCAGGAAGATGGTTACACTGTCCGTGATAGGGGTCATTAGTGACGATGACATCACCGGGGTGAAGATCATCACCAAACTTGTCGAGAATGTATTCCACCGAGAAATGTTGCGACAAGAACATCGAAGTTGGCCCTTCCGGCACTGCGATCGTCCGAGCGCGAGCATCCCAAATGCCCGCAGCCATATCATGCAACTGTGCAAGTAAGTAATTCTGAGCGGTTCTGTCGATCACATGCCTCATCTCCTTGGCGATACTCTGAAAAGCATGCCAAGTGGTAGATAACGTGATCGGATCAATATTTCGAGCGCTCACCTTTACGTCCTTTTCTAAGTCTTTGAGTTTGAGAATTTTTGTGTCAGCAGATAATTTCGCCGATGATCAACAGTACAAGAAAACCTGGGTGGAATGACTACGGTCGTCGTAGTCTCCTCAATAATAGCTGGACCGACAATCTGGTTACCCGCTGATAGCTTTTGGCCATCATAAATTGGTGTATCTACCTGTTTGCCGCCGAACCAGCATTGGCGCTGACGCTTCAAAGCCATCGATGCATCCGGACCACCTTCTGCAACACTACTCAAATTGAAGGGAGCTTTAGGCGCTGTTGCGCGGACGCGAAAGTTTAGAAATTCGACACCTTTCCATCGCATGTTGAAGGTATAGAGTCCCTCATGACGTTGGTGGAAATTCTCTACCACCGCCTCTAGATCCTTCGTTGTAAGAGACCCACTAGGAACATCAACTTCAACCTCATGAAATTGCCCAATATAGCGAAGCTCTGCCGTGCGTGAATAGACACCATCCTTGGCCGCAACCTGCAACTCCGCAAAGCCTCCACTCGCTTCGCTCTCCATCTCTCTATACAACTGGCGAACGATATCTAAATCAATGTCTTCGGCCCGCATGATGTGAGAGCGGGCGTAGTTTCGCCCGATATCCATAGCGAACATACCAAAGGCTGAGTAAGTCGCTGCAACTGAGGGAATTACAACATTAGGAACAGCGAGCTGCTCAGCAATGAAGGGAACGTGGACCGGACCGGCGCCGCCACCTGCCACGATTGCCATATCGCGCAGATCATAACCTCGCCGAGTCGAGACTTCCGTAATTTGATCGGCCATGAAGGCAGCCACCGTAGTCAAAATCGCCTGTGCTGCCTCAGGAGTCGACATGCCTAGTGGTTCTGCGATCCGTGTCGCCACCGCCTCCTCGGCACGCTCTGCATTAAGCGGAATCTCGCCTCCTAAGAAAAAATCTGCGGGCACGTAACCCAGAACCAAATCAGCGTCAGTCACCGTTGGTTCGACCCCACCTTTGTCATAACAGGCCGGACCAGGCTCACTGCCTGCCGACTGAGGACCAACACGAAGTAATCCCAGCGAATCAATCCACGCAATAGATCCACCGCCAGCTCCTGCGGTGTGCACATCAACCATCTTGATAGCAACACGCTCATCCTGCACCCAAGCATCGCTTGTCGTCGGAACCTCCCCCTTCTGGATGTGCCCAATATCAATAGAAGTTCCACCCATATCGAAAGAAATTAAATTATCAAACCCCGCTTCTTGTCCCAGGCTTCTTGCGCCTGTGGGTGCAGCAGCTGGACCTGAATTAATGAGATACACCACACGCGGGATACAGTAGTCGATGGTCTCTACGAGTCCGTCCGAAAGCATGAGCAATAACTTACCTTTGAAACCAGCCTCATTGATCCGAGTCTCCAAGGTTCTTAAATACTGCTTTACCGCAGGACCAATGTAAGCTGATACCGCGGCCGTTGAGAATCTCTCCCACTCTCGCCAGACTGGAAGAATCTCATGCGAGGTGGCTACGTAAACATCGTCAAGTATTTCTTGCGCAATCTCAGCAGCTCGCTTCTCGTGGTCAGAATTTGCATAAGAATGAAGGAAGCACACTACCAGTGATTCCACTCCTTCGTCCTTTAAACGCAGCACCGCTGCCTTGACATCTGCCTCGTTGAGTTCGGTATGCACTTCTCCATTGAAAAGCACACGTTCTTCAGCCTCTGTGCGTAGAAAGCGCGGTATTAGTGGGTCATAAGGAGGCACGAAAACGTTATACATGGATTCACGCACATTCTTATAGCCACGACGTATCTCCAAAACATCGCGAAAACCTTTGGTCGTAATCATTCCAGTCTTAGCGCCATTCTGGTTAATAAGCGTATTTGTAGCGAGAGTCGTGCCATGTATTAATAGCTCAACATCTCCCAAAAATTCCTCCAAAGGCTGTTGATAAGCTGTTGCAGCTTTCTCAACCGCATTCATGAAACCTACCGAAGGATCAGGATAGGTTGTAGGTGCCTTGAACTGATGGAGATTCCCGTCGGAATCCAAAACCAGGCAGTCAGTAAAAGTCCCGCCGACATCGATACAGATCCTAGACAAGATCTCTTACCTCTCTGATTAATCGGCGGTACACCACCGAACTCTATTCCACGTGTACAGACAACTCTACGTGTTTTCTTATCGCACCAAGGATTGTATCCTATATAAGAGTATTGTATACAATCTTGGAATCCAGAAAATTAAGGAAGAAGATTATCAAAGAAGAGCGCGTCTCGTTCTTTAGCGAAGGTGACCGAATCGCGGGAATCCTCCGTCTACCAGACAGTGGAGCGGCTCCACCGTGGCCAGCCATTGTTCAGGGTCCCGGATGGTTGGGTCTAAAGGACGCCAAACTGTACCTCAGATATCACTCGGCTCTTACTGAGGCAGGCTTTGCTGTTCTGATTTTCGACTACCGAGGCTTTGGTGAGTCTGAGGGGCGAACAGATCTTTTGCGACCACACGATCAACTTGAAGATATGATCAACGCCGTGTCGTATCTCACCACGCGTGACGATGTCGATGCTGACAACATTGGTGCCTTTGGCTCGGGCGGAACTGGTGGTGGTAATGCGCTAGTGTTGGCAGCGCAAGACCCTCGTGTCAGTTGTGCTGTATCACAGGTTCCAGTAGCCGATGGAAGGGACTGGTTGCATCGAATGCGACGAGAGCATGAGTGGCTGGAGTTTCTTGAACGCATCGAAGCAGATCGGGCGCGTCGCGTACTTACGGGAAAAGGTGAGTTAGTCCACCCACGCCAAGAAATCATGGTGCCAACACCAGAACGAAAAAAAACGAACATTAAAAAGGACGTTGACTCAAAGATCCAAGAGGAGGTCCTCCTGCGTAGCGCTGAATATATACTAGATTACAAACCAATAGAGTTGGTTAAAAAAATCTCTCCGCGCGCAGTAATGATCATTGGTGTAGAAAATGACGCCACCACGCCGACCGATCATGCGATTGCTCTCTATGAGGCAGCGGGTCAGCCAAAAAAGCTGATCATGCAAAGACACACGACGCACTACGCAGCCTATGAAAAATACGGTGACACAGTCACGCCTGAAATTGTTGATTGGTTCCGCAAACACATGACCCGCGGTAACTTGGATATCCGTCAAGAGGAGAAAACGAATGAAAGTTGATGTTGCAATAACAGGTGGGCGGGTTTTCTCGGCCAGTGGCGGTAAAGATCTCGATGTCTTAATCAGCGGCGAAAAAATTACTGCTGTCGTAGAACCGAATTCCGAAGGAATAGAGGCAACAAAAACCATAGATGCTACTGGCCTCTGGGTACTCCCTGGCATGGTGGATCCACATGTTCATACTCGCGAGCCCGGACACACTCACAAGGAAGACATCTGGACGTGTAGCCAGGCTTCAGCCGCTGGGGGTGTTACGACTATTTTTGGAATGCCTAACCTAAAGCCGGCTACGCTAACGCACAAAGACCTTGTAGATGTCCTAGAACTTTATGCTGAAAAGTGCTTGGTTGACTACAACCATAACCCCGTACCGACATTAGGGGAGACCGATGCAATGGCGGAGACCGGTATCGCGGCATACAAGGTATACCAAGTCATCGATACCGGACGCGACTATCCCCATCCCTCTGGTACAGGTATCACTGACTCTGGCCATTTATTACAGATGTTCGAAGCCGTTTCGACAACTGGCAAGCGATTTATGGTTCATCCTCACAATCAGGGAGTATGTGATCGGGTCGAACAAAGCTTCCACAACCGTGGAGACCGCAGCGTCGAAGCCTATGCGAAGACGCTGGCAACACACGATGGACTCATTTGGGATCTTGCGACAGCGGAACTCATACGTATGTCTGAAGCAACTAACTGCCCGTTACATCTTGTCCATGTGCAAACCTCTCGTGGCGTGGAAATGATTCGACAGGCGAAAGAACGGGGGATTGATGTCACAGGTGAGGTAAATCACTGGGCATTATTCCTAGGTAGCTGGGACATCGTTACTGAGCTCGGCCCTTATGCTCTCTCTTACTGGGTGCCAGATCACCACCGGGAAGCTATTGTCAAAGGCTTACAGGACGGCATTATTGATATGGTGAATTCTGATCATGCACCACATACCCGCGAAGAAAAGGAGGTTGGGTGGACCGACATGTGGGCATGTCATACAGGCACACCAGGAATCCAATTCCAATATCCATTGATGATTGATGCCGTACATCGGGGTGAATTCACCATGGAACAAACCATTGAGCTTTGCTGTGAAGCACCCGCACGAGTTTTTAAACTTGACTCGAAGAAAGGCTCAATATCAGCCGACCGTGATGCCGATATCGTATTGGTAGATCCAAATAAAGAATGGACTATCACAGATGACATTGTGTTATCGAAGATCGGTTGGACCCCTTATAACGGACGAAAGTGTCGTGGGCAGGTACTGCGTACGCTGGTACGAGGCACTGATGTCTATCTCGACGGAAAAGTCGTAGGCACCCCTGGGCATGGAAAACACGCTACTCCAGATTAGGAAAAACAATTGTGGCAAACAAAATGAAATTTGGACTGCTTCTCCCTCACTTTGGGGAGTATGCATCAAGCACACGCCTCATTAGAGGTGCTCAGCTAGCAGAAGATCTTGGTTTTGATTCTATATGGGTCAGGGATCACCTGGTATTTGAGCCCCACTCAGAAATGGAGAAAGCCGTACCGGTATTTTATGAGGCACTCGCCACACTAACAGCCGTGGGCGCGGTTACCAACCATATTGAGCTAGGTACGGGATCACTCATTCCGTTTCGCCATCCTCTGAATACCGCTTTAGCCCTTGCAACAATTAGCAATATTGTGGGACCACGCCTCATTATAGGTTTTGGCGCCGGTACGTTTGATCATGAGTTTGAAGCGATCGATATGGCAGGAATTCCTCGTCCAGAATTAGTCGAATCAAACGCTAATATTTTTAAGCGTATCTTTAATGAAAATAATGTTTCGTACAAAGATGATTATTACCAGTTTGAAAATATTTCCATCGAGCCAAAACCACTTGGACCAGTCCCGTTTTGGTATTGCGGCGGCACCCCAAGATCTGCCCGTTTAGCGGTAAAATATGCGGATGGCTGGATGCCGGGCCGCATCACGCTCGCAACAATCGAAAAGCGCGTTGAGGTAATGACCAAGCTCTCATCGGAGGCTGGCCGATCACTTCCGACCGTTGGTGTTATCCCACCAACATCTATCGCAAAATCACGTGAAGAAGCATTTGATGGACTCAACGTCGACGGTTTACTCAAGTGGGCAAATGACCGAGGAAAGTGGTGGGTAAAACCACCTTCAGGGCGTTTCGAAACAGCTGAAGATATTGAAGGCTCACTCATCGCAGGCTCACCTTCTGAGGTTGTTGAGCAAACGAAAAAATTTGAAAAAGTTGGAGTTGAACACTTAGTTTTCGATCTACGCCTTCGTTTTGACCGCTGGTTTGAATCCATAGAACTGCTAGGAACACAGGTGCTGCCACACCTCCGTGAGTGACTGTAGATAATGCCGTGACAACCATAGCGGACAAGGTTTCTCGTCAACTGGCAGAAGAAATCATATCTGGGGTCATCTCACCGGGGCAAAAATTAGAAGAACAAAATCTAGCCGAAAAATTTGGTGTTTCACGCTCACCAATTCGCGATGCACTACGGCAACTTAGCGGAACAGGACTGGTCGATATCAAGCCGAATCGTAGTGTTACTGTCGTCGACCTCAAAGTGGATCAGTTACACGATATGTATGAAGCGCTTGGCGAATTAGAAGCACTTTGTGCGAAATTCTGCGCCCAGAGAATGACTACTGTTGAGCGAAAACAACTCGAAGAACTACATCAAAAATCGAAAATAGCAGTCAGAAAAAAAAGCAAGAAAACCTACGCGGATCTAAACGATCAATTTCATGACATGCTCCACCAGGGATCCCACAATGAGAGCTTACAAAGCATCTCTGGAGAGTTGCGGCGGCGGCTTGCGCCATTTCGCCGACCCATATTTTTTCGTGGGACAAAACGTCTTAAAGACTCATGGGATGAACATGACAACGTTGTAAATGCAATTCTGGCAGCAGATGCCAAACGCGCGCACACGGAGATGGGGAGACATTTGGTTAACTCAAGTTTAAACGTTATCTCATATATCGAAGAAACTCGAGACTCATAAAGGTAAATTTTACATGCTCAAACTTGGATACAAAGCCTCTGCCGAGCAGTTCGGACCCAGTGAATTACTAGCCTATACACTTTTAGCAGAAGAGCAGGGATTCGACTCAGCCTTCGTGAGCGATCACTTTCAACCATGGCGTCACAATGGCGGGCATGCCCCATTTGCCCTCGCTTGGCTGGGTGCGGCTGGTGCTAAAACCTCACGTATCGTGCTCGGAACCAGCGTTCTTACACCAACTTTCAGGTATCACCCCTCCATCATTGCTCAATGCTTCGGGACGTTGGGATCAATGTTCCCCGGCCGTGTCATTCTAGGCATTGGAACGGGAGAGTCATTGAATGAGGTACCGGCTAGCGGAATGGAATGGCCCGCAATTAAGGAGCGATTTGCACGATTACGCGAAGCAGTCAGGTTAATACATACGCTCTGGTCGGAGGAACGAGTAAGTTTTGACGGTGAGTTTTACACCACAGAAAATGCCACTATCTACGATCGCCCCGACCAAGCACCACCAATCTATATTGCGGGTGCCGGTCCCATGATTGCAAAATTTGCTGGCCGGACAGCCGATGGTTTTATTTGCACCAGTGGTAAGCCAACAGAGCTTTATAGCGAAAAACTCCTGCCTAATGTATCAGCAGGCCTTGAAGCAGCGGGTCGGAACTCCGAAGATGTCGATCTCACGATTGAGCTCAAAGTCTCGTTCGATACCGATGAAAAAAAAGCGCTCGAAGACACGCGTCATTGGGCGGCACTTGCTTTATCGCCGGAAGAGAAAATGTCGGTCGAAGATCCTTTAGAGATGGAACGCCTTGCCGATAGCCTATCTGTAGAACGCGCCGCATCGCGATGGATTGTTTCTACAGATCCTGATGAGCATATCGAGAAAATTCGCCCCTACATAGATCTTGGGTTTCGTCATCTTGTGTTCCATGCACCAGGGCCGGATCAGGAACGTTTTATCCGCCTCTATGCCGAAACCGTACTCCCTAAGCTTCGGGGTACATTCAATTAAGGGTCATTTCTTTGCTTGATTCTGACCCAAAGCCTAAATCATCCTCTGAAGTGCTCCCAACTTCAGTAATAGCTCTCACGGGTGGAGTTGGTGGTGCAAAACTTGCATTAGGCCTTCATCGTATTATTGCTCCTGGGGAATTTATGGCAGTTTGCAACACAGGTGATGACTTTTGTCATCTAGGTCTTGAGATATCTCCAGATATAGACACAGTTCTTTACACACTTTCAGGATTAGCAGATCCGTCCCGAGGCTGGGGACGCCGTAACGAAACATGGAATTTCATGGCAGCTCTCGAAGAAATCGGTGGTCATACCTGGTTCCAGCTTGGCGATCAGGATTTAGCTACTCACATTGAACGCACAAAACGACTCGCAGAAGGCGAAACCTTATCAACTATCACCGACTATTTTAGGCGACAGCTTGGAATCGCTACACGTATTGTGCCCATGAGTGATAATCCTGTCCGGACACAGCTACGCACTACAATGGGTTGGATGGATTTTCAGGATTACTTCGTACGCCAAAACTGTGATCCAGTGGTAAAGGAAATCACATTCAATAACGCAGAAGCGGCGCATATAGCCCCGGCTATCCTACCTGCTTTAAATGACTCACACCTTCAAGCTGTTGTTATTTGCCCATCGAACCCGCTCATCAGCATTGACCCCATCTTAGCTGTACCCGGTATGCGCAAAGCGTTACGCTCCTGCACTGCACCCGTAATTGGCGTATCTCCCATTATCAATGGTCAAGCCGTCCGAGGGCCAACAGCCAAACTGATGGAAGAGCTCGGGTTTAAACCGAGCGCTTCAGAAGTCGCGCAGCGTTATACCGATGTGATTGACATCTGGATCGTTGATGAATCGGATGCAGACACTTGCGTACCTATGGGCGTCAAAAAAATCGTCACCGAAACATTAATGACGACCATAAAGGACCGCGAGAAACTCGCCCAGAACGTACTTGCCGCAGTACAGTAAACGAAACTGGAAAGAATCAAGTAAAGCCATGGCATCGAATCTGTTGAGCAATGACTAGTACGCCACAACTCAAACTAAAAAATGCTGAAGTAAAGGTCTATTCTGATGTAGATCTCCTAGCACATGCGGCTGCCACCCTACTAAGCAATCGCCTGTCTTCTACAAAAGGTGATATAGCAGTATCACTTGCGGGTGGCTCAACCCCAAAGCGACTTTATGAGCTACTTGTAACTCCAACTTATCTTAAAAAAATACCCTGGAAACGAATCCACTGGTTTTGGGGAGATGAACGATTCGTTCCCCCAGACGATCCACAAAGCAACTTCTTCATGTTCAAAACCACTGTGCTATCCCATGCGCCCGTTCCAGCAACAAATATTCACCCTATCCCGACCGTTGGGCTTGCACCAGAGGCAGCAGCCGATGTTTATGCTCAAGAGTTGCAACGCTTTCATGGAGAAAAGGTACCCTCAGCTAAAAACCCATTGTTCGGTGTAGTTATTCTCGGGTTGGGAGAAGACGGCCATACGGCATCGTTATTCCCTGATTCGCCTGCCCTGAAAGAACGTTCGAGTTGGGCGACATGTGCGAATCTGGATCAAGCCGTACCACGAATCACTCTAACCTACCCCGCCCTGGAATCTTGCCATGATTGCTTATTTCTCGTTACAGGGTCAGCAAAAAGAACCATTCTAAGGTCTATTTTTCGTGGTGAGATTTTTCCTGCAACGCGTTTAAAACCGCAAGGTCGATGTACTTGGCTCTTAGATCAAGCCGCTGCGCCTGACAGCTAGAATTCTTTTCATCCTAAACTTTTTCTTGTGGCCTCATAGGATTTGGCCAATCTGTGTGGAATGACTGCCCCCGCGGAGTATCTGTGCGCTCATATGTATGAGCACCAAAGTAGTCGCGTTGAGCTTGCAGCAAATTCGCAGGCAAGGTAGCACTACGATAGCCATCGAAGTAGGCCAGAGCAGACATGAAAGCCGGGCAAGATACTCCCGCCTCAGCAGCTAAACTCACAACTGTACGCCAACCACTTTGTCTCTCCTTCAATTGCTCCGTGAAATAAGGGTCTAATATCAGATTACTTAGATCGTCTTGCTTCTGATAAGCCTCAGTGATCTTTTGCAAGAATCCGGCTCGAATGATGCAACCGCCACGAAATATCTTAGCCAAATTGGCAAAATTGAGATTCCATCCATATTCCTTCTCTGCTTCCCCCATCAGAGCAAAGCCCTGCGCATATGCACAAATCTTTGAACAATAAAGTGCATCGCGAACAGCGGCAATCAGAAGCTCCTTCTGCTCGCCGGTAATCAAAGGCAATTTGGGATTGTCGAACAATTTACTCGCAGTAACACGTTCATCTTTTTGTGCCGATAGACAGCGAGCAAATACCGCCTCTGCCATAGCACTGGCGGGACTACCCAGATCCAACGCGGACTGGCTACTCCACTTTCCAGTACCCTTCTGACCAGCCGCATCAAGTATTCTATCAACCAAAAAATGATCCTCATCCCCAAAGTCTCGCTGCTGAAGAATGTCAGCAGTAATCTCTACAAGAAAGGAATTAAGCTCACCCTCGTTCCACTGTCTAAAGGTCGCGCTCATCTCGTCTGAACTCATTTGAAGTAACTCTTTCATAAGTTGAAATGCTTCACATATAAGTTGCATGTCAACGTACTCAATACCGTTATGAACCATCTTCACGTAATGACCCGCGCCGTCTGCACCAACATAGGTCGTACAAGCTTCCCCCTCTGTAACCGGTTCACCGGGTTGAGCTCCCTCAATAGGCTGACCGGTTTCACTGTCAACCTTTGCAGCGATAGCTACCCAAATCGGTTCGAGAGATGTCCAAGCTTCCTTACTACCACCGGGCATTAGACTCGGCCCGAAGCGGGCACCCAATTCCCCTCCCGACACTCCGGACCCAATAAAATGGATGCCTTTCCCGGCGAGCTCCTTCTCACGGCAAATAGTGTCGCTCCAAAGTGCATTGCCACCGTCGATAAGGACGTCCCCCTCATCTAGCAAAGGCAAAACAGCCCGGATAATCGCCTCGGTAGCGTCGCCGGCCTGTACTAACATCACCACTTTTCGGGGGCGTGTGAGGCTTTTAATGAAATTATCAAGCGTCTCAAAAGCACTCACGTTACCACCGCAAGGTTCGGTTGCGCACCGCTCCATGAAGAATTTGGTTCGCGTATACGTGCGATTGAAGACGGCCACCCTAAAACCATGATCCGCCATATTGAGGACCAAATTCTGACCCATTACTGCTAAGCCAATAAGGCCAACATCACAGTTGGGCTCTATGCTAGAGAGCTTACTCACCTGAACGAGTATACTTTCAATCCGCTCTTCGCTCCCGGATAACTTACATGACGACCATATTGGGACTCTCAGGAAGCCTGCGATCAGAATCATTCAACACTGCGTTACTGACCGCAGCTGCCGGAATGATGCCAGCGGGGATCCAACTCGAAATAACGACCATCCAAGGTATTCCTCTCTATAACGAGGATGTAGAAAGCACGGAAGGTGAGCCCAAGTCGGTCACAGTTTTAAAACGTCAGATCTCTGCCGCCGATGGATTGTTGATCTCAACACCAGAATACAACCACTCAATACCTGGTGTGGCAAAAAATGCTATTGACTGGCTTTCACGGCCCTTATCGGATATCCCTCATATTTTTGGTGGCCGACCAATCGCGATTATGGGTGCAGCGATGAGTAATTTCGGTACCATTCAAGCACAACGCGCTTGGTTACCCGTATTGAAAGCGCTTGGAGCTCAGGTATGGACTGGTGGGCGATTACTCGTAAGCGAGGCACATAACGTGTTTGATGCATCCGGTAATCTAGTAAATACACAGATAGAAGAAGAGCTACGTGTATTTATTGAGGGGTTTGCAAACCATGTCGCAAACAACAAATAAATCGCACACGCTCACCAACATAGCTGGTAATAGTCAGCTTTGAGGTATCGGGCTCGTTACGGATCTAACGAAGCCAAATATGCCGCGATTGCAATCATATCGTCTTCGGTAAGACTAGCTACAGTCGCCTGCATGAGCACGGCCTGAACACCCGCGCGATCACCAGTCTGAATATCATTGAGTTGCCGCACAACATAGAGTGGCGAGATCCCACGGATAGCAGGAATTTCCCCGATACCCCGCAACTCAGCACCGTGACAGATAATGCATGCAATAGTACGGCCGCCCCCACCCGTTGTAACCAGTACCTCGCCCCTCGCTAGACTCCCTATCGGCACATAAGCTACAAAACCCGAGTAGGGATGCTTTGCAGTTACGAGTTCACGGTTTTGAGGAAGCTCAACAATGCGGTTACCGAGTGGTTCAGTACCACCGCCAGAGTCGCGAAAGCGCATACGACCGTCACCTACGTAGCTCCTCGGCACCTCATCAGCCTCAACCACTTCAACCCAATCGATAGGCTCAATCGCAGCGTAATACTCAGCAGCATCACGCATAGCTTCAACAGAAAGTTCGCGCGCGAAATCATTCATCCAATACCGATCCGTCCTGGCGCCACTCCTGTACTCTTCCATCTGGCGCATAAAATATGCAACCGGGAGGCCGGCTAAGTGTGACGATTCAGGATGCCCCATGCCCGACGTCAAGTGACAGGCGCCACACGCTCGAACGTCTCCGGAACCCTGAGCAACAACCACAGGTAATGGAGAATGATCCCCTGGGAACCAATCCGGCGGATTCCAGTCATCGTCAATCTCCGCCTGACTATAGCTCCGAGAGCTTCCGGGCACTGACCTCGGGGCGTTTACATCGCTCTCACTTGGAGGAATTCTCTCGACAACTTGATACGCCCACTCCTGAGCAATACCGGTAGCAGGAATGATAAAACATACTACAGCGAGCAAATTGACTGCGATCCTCATAGGATCCTAATTCAGCACACATGTTGTGTCGCGGTCGATATCATCCGCACGCACGTAACTATGTAGTACGTTCAACGAGAACGTGTAGTACTCTGGATCAATAAGGTTGATATCCACAGTAAGATGGTTGTGATCCTCGCTCAACGTGTAACGCTCAACCATCTGAGCTATCGGTCCACCGAACGGCAACGGCCGCTCACCTGACTTGATTGCACCCTCCAAGAAATGCGTTGTCCGTATCACGAGCATGTCTCCAGCCCAACGGGCCGTTGACCAACCCAATCCATTCAGTTCAAAAGTCTGTGGTGGCTCAAGCCAGAAATCCATATAGACACGGCGCGTTCTACCGAATGCAGACAAATCAATTGTCTCGCCCTGGTCGACAATTTCAAAATCCGCCGCCTCGCCCGCCAAAGCTCCTGCCATTAGACATGAACTAGTGTCTGCGTTAGCTTGGTATGACGCTCGGAAGACTTCACCCGGATCACGCAAGTTACTCTCTGCCACTGAGATGAATCGTCTTTGTTCAAGTGTCTCCGTGCCACTTATATTATCTTCGACCCACAAACCCTGTAATACCGATTGTAGGGGGTGAGGTTCCTGAGCAAAAACCGAAGAACTCTCCCAGTTCACCAGAAATACTAATGAGCTGAGTAGTGACCACTTCGAGATCATTCTCCTTGTTCTCCTTGAAACTTCTGCGCAATCGCACTAATTAATTCAATAAATACTCGGCACGCAGTCGATAGCAAAAATAGTTCTATTCGAGCGAATGAAGGTATGGTGCATTTCGATAGGCGCAATATAGTACTTTGCATCGATTCGCGTTACGTGCAGGGACAGCGTGTTGAGATCATCGCTCAACGTATAGCGCTCGATCATTTCAGCGTCAGGCCCACCGAATGGAAGCGGTCGATTACCCGTATCGATCGTGCCTTGTGTGAAGTCGTTTGTTCTCACCACCAAGGTATTCCCGTCCCAGTGCCCCTTGGACCAACCTAACTTGTTCGGCCAAAAATTGTTCGGCGGGTCTCGCCCATCCATATAGACACGCCGCACCTGTTCAAATCCAACTAAGTAGAGGATTTCTTGTGTATCGAGGAACTCCAGAGTGTAACCAAAACCAAAGTGTGCGGCCGCTGACCGCCGCTGACATGTCGCAGTATTATCATTTTCCTCAATAGCCCATCGCCGCCGAAAATCCTCAGCCTCAGCCGTCAATAGTGCATCTGCCGCAATATCGAGCATGTTCTCGCTTGAAGCCCTACCGTTTCTTGGTGGTGGCTCCCAAAGACTCTCCAAAGCCGCTTGCAATTGCCGAGGCTCCTGAGCGAATACGCTACCCACTGTACCCAGGAGAAACGTCAACAGGAGAATTACGAATCGCTTAAAAATCATGGTGACCTCAGTTTTCTAATCCACTTCCGAAGCTCGCAGGTACCGGTCCAAGTTACCCCGAACCTCCCTGCCATCCTCAAACGTAAACTGAATCAAAGCCATCACCGGCCTGCCGGAAAAAGCAGGGAATCCCAAAGCCGTCACCCTCGAGCCCACAGGCAGGGTATCTCTCGTCCAGCCTCGTTCCGTCATACTTTGTGCTGCACCCGTTTCTATCGCCCAAGCCACAACGTCTCCCTGTTCGTCTTCTATCTCCAAAGTAATTCTTGAATGCGGGTTGGCTATTCTTACTTCGGCAATCACACCCTCAACAGTTACTCTCTCCCGAACATCAAAATAAGCGTTGAAGTTGTGGTGTGCATAACCAATGGACGCGACGAACAACCAGCCAAAGCCTGCAAACAAACCACATATCGCTGTTCTGGAGATCATTGACACTGACCATACTCCCGAAGCCACTAAAATGGAAACAAATGGACCATCTCTAAAAAGACTCAAGTCGGTTTAGATGCACCAGTCAGGTATTATTAAGCCTCAACATCAAGAATTCTGAAGGACTATGAACCTAGCGATTAACATCCGGTTAGCTGCAATATTAACTATTGCCATAGTAGCTGGGTGCAGCAGTAAACTCGAGATGCTCGAGCTCAATGGGTACACCATGGGAACGAGCTATTCAGTTAAAGCTGTGCGTTCAGACACATCAGTTTCACTCGAGCCACTGAGTAACCGCATCTTCGTCCGCTTGGAGGAACTGGAGAGTCTGTTTTCTACCTATCGCGAGACATCTGAAATTAGTCAATTTAACGCCCATGTCGGTAATGAATGGTTCGAGATCCCCCCAGTCTTTCTAACAGTGCTAATGCGAGGAATAGATATCAGCGAACTGTCTGGTGGCGCATTCGATATAACGGTTGGCCCATTGGTAGAGTTGTGGGGTTTCGGGGCAAGCAACTCAATCAATGCAGTTCCGACACAAACCGAGATCGATTCCATGCTAAAAACGACTGGATTTAATTACCTCGAAGTCCAATCATCACCGCCCGCCGTACGCAGAACTCAACCCGGCGTCAGGCTTGATTTATCGTCCATTGCAAAAGGATTTGCTGTAGACGAAATCTCGGCACTGTTGGATAGTTTTGGCCTGACTTCTTATATGGTTGAGATAGGTGGAGAAGTGCGTGCCCGGGGCATGCGGGCCGATGGCAGTAATTGGCTGATCGGTATTGAAACCCCTACCTCAAAAAATGTAATAACAGACAGAGTCCAGGATGTCGTCTATCTGCGAGATGCTGCCATTGCCACATCGGGCAATTATCGGAATTACTTTGAATACGAAGGCAACTACTACTCCCATACACTTGACCCTCGGACTGGCTGGCCAGTTTCCCATGGACTCACATCGGTCAGCGTCATTGAACAGTCAGCAATGAATGCCGATGCTCTTGCAACAGCACTCATGGTACTAGGTCCTGAACTGGGTCTAGATCTTGCGACCCGTGAAAATATTGCAGCCCTACTGCTTCTGAGAACTGATGGGGGATTAAAAATTTTGCAGACGCCAGCTTACAAAGCATATCTTGCAAATCGATGATGGTTGATTGGCTATTCGTCTAACCTAAAACTTCAAATATAATTCATTCATCTTTTTAACTCACAGGAACCCACGTGGGAATCATATCGCCAACTAATAAGGCAGCTACAACGCTCACAGGACTACATCTTTATCACTTCAGCAAATCTAACTGCTCTATGCGCGTACGCATAACGCTGGAAGAAAAATGCGTGCCTTGGATCAGTCACCATCTAGACTTGCATAAAGCCGAGCACATTACCCCCGAGTACTTTGATATTCATCCTAAAGGATTAGTACCAGCCCTGGTGCATGATGGCGTCGTCATTATCGAGTCTACCGACATTATCGATTACCTTGATGACACGTACGCCAACCCGCCTCTTCGGCCAAAAAATAAGCTTGATCAGAAAAAAATGTTCAGTTGGATGCGTCTAGCATCAACCCATCACATCCATGTAAAAACGTACATGTTTGCAAATCAGATCGGGAAAAGCATGGCCAAAAATGGATCCGAACTGAACTTGTATCGCCAACTACAAAAAAACGAAGAGTTGCTTGAATTTCATGCAGAGAACTCATTACCAGAAGGCTTATCCAAAATTCGCACGGCTAAAGCGACAAAAATACTAAATAACTGCTTTTTGAAAATAGATCGCAAGCTAGAAGAACAAGAATGGACTGCTGGCGATGACTTCTCGCTATCAGACATCACTTGGATACCACTGTACGTCACTTTGCATAGCGCTAAGTTCCCATTCGAAAATTACCCAAATATTATTCGTTGGAAAGAGGCTATATGGAAGCGCCCCAGCTTCCAAAAAGCAGTATTAGAATGGACGTAGAAAGTTAATCATTGCTGCACCCTAGAGCAAAACTTTTTCTCAACCAAACAACATGGAGGGATGGAAGAGCAGTCGCATCAGTTGCCCATAAAAACCCCAAACAATTAGTAATGCAGTACTAGAGTAGATTGCCACCGTCTTCCACTTATAGTTACCCCAGATTAATAAATACCCGGTCACAAAAAGCGGTAATGCCACAAGTTGCCCAGCCAAATAAGCTATCCCAATCATGGCAAGAATAAGCCCAATGAATACCAAACTGGGTTTTAGATCCGCCTTATCCGCTGCAACATTCCAGGCACGACGTATACCTCCACCTGAGGTGATAGATCTCCAAGCTGCTCGACCATCTTTTACAAGAACCCAAAATGTCAACGGTAGTGCAATCAAGAGGATAATGTGTGGAAATTGAGCAGTTGCTGTCTCTTGGAAGCCAAGCGTGACAAAATATGCAATAGAAAACATTACAAAAAGACCGGCAGCCAACGGCGTGGAAATTAGGGCATTACGGGTTGCGCCCTCACCAGCCTCAGATAATTGATCCCCTTGCGGCTTTAAAACGCCTTTTATGGCAAATATAAAAGTAATAATGATTAAAATCTCAATTAAAACCACCACTGGTCGATTGTAGAGCCAAGCGTAATTCCCATAGATTTGCGTAGTGAGTTGAAAATTGTTTTCCATCAAGCCACCAAGTACTAAAGCTAATATCAGGGGTGGTCGCGCCCAACCACCCTGCTTCATCCAGTAACCAAGCACACCGAATGCCAGGCAAGTCCACCAATCACCCATGGAGTTTGTTGCTACCCAGGTGCCCATCAGTAATACCACCATAACGCCTGGTACGATGAGATGACCTGGCAAAAACGCGATTTTGTGGATATGTCTACTAAAAAACATCAGAAGACCTGCAGCAACTAAATTTGCAATGACTATCGCCCAAACCATGCTGAAGGTAAGAGGGAGATTAACTGTCAGCATATCTGGCCCTGGACGTAAACCTTTTAGCACCAACGCACCCAAAAGTATTGCCGTACCAATACTGCCAGGGATTCCAAACGCTACTGTAGGAATTAATGCCCCCGCCTTGTGGGCATTGTTCGCAGTTTCAGGAGCGATGACACCCCGAATATCACCCTGACCAAACTGTGTTTTGTCCTTGGAACTCTGTACGGCGTGACCATATGCAATCCAGTCCACTATTGCCGCACCTAGCCCCGGCAACATACCAATGTACGTACCAAGAAATGC
>JAZAGZ010000088.1:0-37274 GCA_036231525.1 Pseudomonadota bacterium
AATCAGAACCAACTCCGGTTTGTTGAAGCTCTGTTAATTTATTGCCTACTCGTTGAAAGTCCGCCGATAGACGCACGTGAACAAGCTGAGATTGACGCACGGGATCTTCTGGTAGCCCGTGAGGGTCGTCGACCGGGGCTAGAACTACCACTCAATGGGCGAAAAGTTGCTTTGGCGGACCGGGCTTTGGAGATCTTGGAGACTGTCAGAGAAATTGCTGTGGTACTAGATATCGGCGATGAGGGTTATTTGAGCGCCACGGACGCTCAGGTTGCTGCCGTACTAGAGTCTGAGGTAACGCCCTCAGCTCAGATCTTGAATCACATGCGCACCGCAGGAGCTAATTTTTTGGAGTTTGCACTAGAGTCATCCTGTGCCCATGCGAAATATTTTTCGAGCCTGCAGTTAACCCCCGAGAAGCAGAATATATTGTGTCAGCTTGCAGCCGAGTCACTACAGGAACAACGTCGATTAGAAGAGCATTCACAGCAGCCATTCGATGCATATTTAAAAGACTACTTTGAGCGTGTCTAGAAGCAGAAATGGGGACTCTAATCCTGACTCCATTGATGAGAGTAGTTTCAATAACCTCTCCTTACGATTTAGTTAACTCTGTGTCTGTCCAGATGATCATAGAGTAATGCTTGGGTTAATTGTCAATTAGGCTGGTGAGATTGATTGTCTCGTCCGCTAGCAATTCAGCGTGTACTGGTATGTTCGCCGAGATCAGTTTTTTGCCAACCAAGAAATCCTTCGGGGAATTGATGGCGTTGACGGCGATCAACTGCCCTGAACGAAGGTAAAAAGCGGCGAAGGGAGCCTTACTGGAAGTACCTCTGATGACGATCTGTTCATATCCCTCAGATAATCCAGCAATTTGTAGCTTCAAATCGTATTGATCAGACCAGAACCATGGTGTTACTGCATAGGGTTCCAGCATGCCCAGGTGAGTATTTGAAGCCGTTTTTGCTTGATCAATAGCATTTTGGACGGATTCTAGTCGTACATGTTTACCGAGTAGACGGCTTGGGTGATTGGTGCAGTCTCCCGCAGCGAGGATTTTGTAATCTTCAGTGCGTGCAAATTCATCCACTAGAATACCGTTTTTGCACGCTATCCCTGCGTCTGCTGCTAATCCAACCTCGGGGACTACGCCGATACCGACAATCACCAGATCACACGGAAACTGCTGTCCGTTTGAAATTTCTACCGCCTCAACCCGCTCTTCTCCGATGAAACAATTTACATCGGTGTTGCATCGGATTTCGACGTTGGCTTGAGCGTGATAGTCAAGATAAAACTGAGACACTTCCGGGCAGACGACGCGCGCCATTACACGATCTACTGCTTCTAAAATCGTAACCTCAAGACCCCTCAATGCGGAAATTGCGGCTATTTCTAGACCAATATATCCTGCCCCGACTACGACGAGACGACTGCCGGCCTCCATGCTGCTCAGGATGGCGTCCGCATCTACCATAGTCCGCAAATAGTGAATTCCTAATAGGTCTGCGCCAGGCACCTCTAGGCGCCGAACACGACTTCCCGTTGCAAGCAGTATTCTGTCGTAGTGTAGGGTCTGCCCATCATCCAGAGTCAGGTGGCGTGAATCGGGATCCAATTGTTTCGCTCGAATGCCTATCTTCACGCCCACACAGTTTTTTTCATAGAAGACCAGTGGGCGCAGGAATAAACGATTCCGCTCTAGTTTGCCGGTAAGGTATTTTTTCGACAGTGGGGGGCGTTGATAGGGCAGGTAGTTCTCCTCGCCCACAAGCGTGATTCTTCCGTCAAATTTATTCTGCCTCAACGTCTGAATTGCTTGGACTGCGGCTTGACCTCCGCCCACGATGACAAAATGTTCCGTTGTCATGGGTTTGTTTATTCACAGTTATTGGTTAAGAATCCCAATCTTAACTTTTCCAGACAGGTGAGCGGCAATATGACGCGTGCAATTCGAATTAATGAATTTGGAGATCCCGAGGTTCTTCAATGGGTTGAAGTGGATGTAGGTGAGCCGGGGCCCGGAGAAGCACGCATTGCCCACACCGCTATCGGCGTTAACTTTATTGATACCTATCATCGCTCTGGACTTTACCCTCTCGAACTGCCCACCGGTCTTGGTGGTGAGGCTTCAGGCATTGTCATGAGTGTCGGGGAAGGTGTTGATTGCATCGCACCTGGAGACCGGGTTGTTTACGCTGCTCCTCGACCTGCAGGGTCCTATTCTGAGGAACGCATCATGCCTGTGAAATGGCTCGTCAAATTACCCGAAGATGTCAGTGACGATATGGGAGCTGCCATGCTTCTGAAGGGCCTGACGAGCTGGTACCTACTTCGTCAGACATATCGGGTTCAACCTGGTGACTGGATTCTGCTCTACGCAGCAGCCGGTGGGGTCGGATTAATAGCTGCACAATGGGCCCAGCAGTTGGGTGCTCACGTCATCGGAGTTGTTAGTACGGAGGAGAAACGCCAACTGGCGCTGTCACGTGGGTGTGAAGCCGTACTGCTTTCCGATGACGATATCGTTGGGACGGTGCGCGAACTGACTGGGGGCGAGGGGGCACCAGTTGTCTACGACCCTGTTGGTAAAGACACTGTTGTCACATCGATGGATTGCCTGAGGCCTAGGGGCATGCTGGTTAGTTTTGGTAATGCGTCAGGCCCTGTTGACTGTCTCAACTTATTGGAGCTGGCCAAGCGTGGTTCACTGTATGTTACGAGACCCGTGATGTGGAATTACGTGAGTAATCGGGAAGAGTTGGACGAAGGTTGCACAGAGCTATTCGCACAGGTTCAAGGCGGCAACCTAGAGATAGAAATAGGTCAGCGTTTTCCACTCAGTGATGCTGCGGATGCGCATCGTGCGTTGGAAGCACGCCAGACAATTGGCTCGACTCTTCTGGTGCCCTAACCGGGTCTGGATACGGCGCCATCAGGGCGCAACTGTCAGTGGCCAAAAAACTGGGAGTAGCAACATGACGATGAGAAAGACAACGACCGTTAATGGTAGTCCCAGCCTCAGATAATCAGAAAACCGGTAGCCCCCTGGCCCCATGATCAGGGTATTGGCGGGGTGAGAGATGGGACTGGTGAAGCTAGCCGAAGCTGCCATAGCCACTGCCATCATTGCGGTTTGTGGAGCTACCCCCAAATCTGCGCTGGCAGAAAGGACAATAGGAGACATGAGCACTACGAGAGCAGCCGTTGGAATTATCATTGTGCCGGCGGCCGTTATTAGGTAGAGCCCTCCGATTACCCACCAGGGCCCTAACGGTCCTAGCAGTTGCATGGTCTGTTGAGCTAGAAATTCAGCTGCGCCAGTTTGTTGCATTGCCGTTCCTAAGGGCAGCATTCCAGCAATGAGAAAAATCGCGCGCCAATCGATGGCCCGGTAAGCTTCCTCCATACTTAAGCACCGCGTAAGTATCATCAATGTTGCACCAATGACTGCTGCGATGTGGATAGGTAGCCAGCCTGTCATGACTGACACTACTACAGTTAGCATGATGCCTGCGGCAAGTGGTGCCCGTGCTGTGTTGACAGGTTTTTGGGTAATGGGAGTCAGGATCAGAAACTCTGGATCTAGTTCCAGTACCCCGAGTTTGTCACGTGGGCCGAGTAACAGAAGCGCATCACCAAGCTGAAGTACCAATTGATCCAGGTCCGAGCGAATTGCCTCACCCTTACGCCAGACAGCGACGAGTTCAAGGCCATACTTGTCTCGAAAATTTATATCGGACAACGGCCGTCCCGCCAAACCAGAGCGCGGGTCCAGTGTGGCTTCCAGTAAGCTCAAGCGGTCTGATTCGAATACATGGAGATTCATCGCCGAGCTGCGTTCTACTTTCAGTTCTTGGAGACCTCGTAGAACGTCTAGGTCTTCCTCGCGTCCTTGGATGAGTAGTAAATCACCGCTCCGTAGAGCCTGATCAGGCTCGGGCATTATGCTGAGTTCTCCTTCCCGAAATAGTGCGAGCAGCCTGAAGTCAAAAGCGTCTCCCAAACGACTTCGCATGAGAGTGTCACCGGCCAGCTGAGACTCACGTGGGACGCGAACCACGAAGATGCGTTCTTGAAGCCGATACGTGTCGCTAAGTTCTTTCTCATTGACTTCACGGCACTCCGAGAACTCAGCTGAGCGTTCGAGCTCCTCTACAATTTCCGGGCTGGCCTGAAGCAGCAGGGTGTCGTTTGGCCTGATAGGAACGTGGGCGAGATTGACACGACGAACCAATTCACCTCTGCGAATGGCAAGGACATTGGCGCCGTAAGTTTTTCGGAACTCTGAGTGATGAAGTGGCTCTGCTACTAGCGGAGAGCTTTCTTCCACGACAACCTCCACTAGCTTAACTTGTCCGGCCATTAGTCCCTGCAGTACTGGCGCTTCACGCTCGATCACTAATTCGCTCCAGCGCTGAAATTCCCGGAAGCGATCGAGCCTGCCCTGCACGATTAGTTTCTGTCCGCTCTGGAGTATAGTTTGGTGTGAAGGCATGAGTTCAGTGCGGCCCCTGTGCTCTAGGGCAGTTACAATCAAGCCTGCCGCGGTGCCGATGCGGCTTTGACCGAGGGTCTTTCCCACAAGAATTGAATTTTCAGGAACGCTCATCTCAAAGGTCCGGGAGTGCAACCCGTACTGGGTCCGAAGATTGCGCTGACTGCGCCTTTGAGTCGCTTCCTCCGGTTTTATACGTGGCAGAAAGTAGCGCGCAGCCACGGCCATGAATAGCGTCCCGCAGAGGAGCGCTGCTCCACCGATCGGAGTGAAATCAAAAAGCCCGAAAGAGGATTCTCCAGCCAGCTCTAACGCACCGCTGATCAGGAGGTTGGGCGGCGTACCGATCATCGTTGTCAATCCTCCCAACAGGCATCCATAGGCGAGCGGCATGAGTAGTCTTGAGGCGGGGATCCGGGTACGTCGAGCGATCTCGATAACCACTGGCAGCATCAGTGCGGCTACCCCAATATTATTCATGAACGCAGAGAGCGCACCGGCTGTCAGCATGACCACAACTATCATGAGACCTTCCCGCCTTCCAGCGAGTCGTAGGACTGTGCGCCCAATAGCATTAGCAATGCCTGCACGTGTCAGGCCGTCGCTTAGGATAAACATTGCCCAGACAGCAATTACCGCTGCATTTGAAAATCCAGCAACGGCTTCCTCGGGGGTAACTAGCTCAGTGAGGACAAGAGTGCCCATTACCATGAGCGCAATCAGATCCATTCGGATTTTTTCGCTGACAAACAGAACCAGCGAGGCGGTCAGAATGGTTAGAACGAGGCTTATTTCAAACGTCAAGATTTATCTGCCGATTGGGGTTTCCTCGCCGCGTTTTCCTTCAGCGGACGTCATGGAGTTATTAAACTGTGGAATTCTAAACGTTCAGGCTTCCAGCAGAAAGCTGGTGTTAGTCCACGAGCTGCGAAGATTCATTAAATACGATGTTTTCAGGTTGCAAGGTGTACGTATAAATAGAGTTTGTGGAGCCATACTGACTAGTAACTAGTTGGTCTTTTTAAGGCTCACCGAGCTTTGTTTCCATGGATTTTGGGTTCGGTGCGAAGATGTTGAAATATTTTTGAATTACGACCCATCGGGTAGAGGGCTTAACAGATCACTCATGCGGCGTGACATCTGGTCAGCTTGGTAGGTGGCAACGTGGTATCGCCAATTGTTTAATCTCTGGTCAAGTTCGCGGGCTTCAGTTTCTACGTCTAGAGCTATTTCTTGAGTGGATGGGCCCTCCTCTCCTGTTAATTGGGATGAGGATTCGTAACTAGCACGAAAGGCGACCCAGGCATTTTCTTCTCGCTCAATCGACTCTGCGGTTATGACTAGTCCATCAAAAGTTCTAAATTCAGTTATGGTTACAGGAGTATCGTCATCGGCTCTTAACTCAACATCCTGCAGGTTAAGGCTTGAAAGCACATTACCTATGACATTCGCAACACTGTCGTACTGAAGTTCTCTATCCGCTGGTATGTTATCCACTGTAAAATTCGCTTGTTCAGTATCTGCTTTGAAGACAGTCAGGGCTTCACCGTCAGGGTGAGTTACCGTGATCCGCTGTATACGCTCTCTTGCTATTGCTAGTATCTCTGCATTTAGCCAGTCCGTTACGGAACCGCCCACTTTTGGATCTTGGTCAATCAAGTAGCTCTGAGACTCATCTACTTGGCGAATGTAGGCTTGGTTGTTACCAACAGTATTACCAAGAATTATATTGACTGGCATATCAGCTCCTACCAAGGAGACAGAAATACCGCCCGCGTTTGAATTTTCAATTGCTTCCACACCAAGGCGATCATGCCATTCTGGATTCGATGTTTTAACTTCCATGATTTTTGCTTCAGCGAGGCTCAGCAATGTGTGTCGGATCTTTTGAGAGTCGGCCGGATAATTATCTCGCTCCATGATAGACCATCCCTCCACACCACGATTGAGTGTTGCGATCATCTCTCCTCCGGCCCCAACCAATCCCATTTGGTTAATCTTATCCAGATTATCTTTAAGTGTTGGTAGAAAGACTATGGCACCCGCATTTTCAGGCTGTTGCTCCTGTTGTCCTAGTATTGCGAGTAGACTAAAAATCACCAGTGCGCTGATGAGTATGATAAGTGTTCGGGGGGTCATAATTATTTCTCCGCTCTACGCCGTCGAACACCAACCACTATTAGAACTAGTATGGTCAGCAAGATAGGCACCAGCGCCGTATTAATTATTTGCAACACGGCACCAAGTTGCTCAATGCTACGATCGAGATTGCGTTGTACGGCTCTTAGATCCTGCCGTATGCGTGCTTGTTGATCTAAAAAACGCTGAACTTCAGCCTGCTGTTCATCACTTATCAGCAGTGACCCCTGATCTGTCCGTGCAGCTTGCAATTCGGCCAACCTACTCTCGGTTTCGGCAAGCTCTGCCTGCAAGAATTGTTCAGTCTGTCTAAACTCGGCATCGGCGTTTCTGCGAAGTTCTTCCACCCGTGTAAAGGGGCGGGAATAAGTGCCACGTGCACGAATACCAATGAGTTCAGCACTACCTGATAGGTTATCTAGAGCATTGATCACAAAATCACCGTTGTTTGCGAATGCTGTTACCAATTGCTGCCCAAGAAAATTCTGCCGCTGAACCCACAGACGATCACTTAGGATGTCGACATCACCCACCAAAATAACATTAGCGTTGTTGGTGGAATTCAGGTGGTTGCTTGTAAGTGTTTCTCTGCCGTCATTCTGGGTATCCCCCTCAGCATCCGGACTAATTTCGTCGTCGGTTGGTCGGCCGTCTGGGAAAGCGCTCGTTAGTGAACCATTTAGGCGTGCAGCGAGTACGTAAGACTCACCTGTCGGCGTGAAGCCATCTTGCAGTGTTTCTGGATCCGCTAGCATCTGAACTTGGATCGCAGGTAACGTTGCTGATTCGGTACTTGAGCGCAGAAGTGGGCTAAGGTTCGCCGTGCTGTTCTCAATAACGGTGAAATGACCTACTGAGCCTAGATTCAGATCTCCCAAACCATCGATGATGACATCTTCACCGTCCATAGCGTCCCCAGTAATGCCCAGGAGTGCTAGGTGTCGCACCGGCCGTAACCCAGTTCCTGTGCTAATGCTAAGCGCGTATCGGTTATCCGCAATGACTTCACTACCAGAGAAGGCAATGCCCCAAGCGCTCAATAACGGTTCAAGGTTGGAGCCACTTCCCTGAGCGAGTGCCGCGGGGTCCATACCAGCGGCAGCCATATCTATTTCAGCAAATGGGTCGAGGAAAATCAGGGCTCTTCCACCACGGAGGATAAATTGATCAATGGCATATAGCGTGCTGGATTCAAGACTCTTAGGGTGCACCAGCCACAGGACGTTTATGTCTTCATCTATTGAGACTAGTTCGGGGCCTACTAGGGGGCGAATTTCAAATAGCTGTCCAGCTTGGTTGTATACAGCCCAGGGTTCGGTCATACGCTGAGTTTGCGGATTAAATTCAGCCGCCATAGAAATCCCCGAAAGCAGTCCGACAACTACTTTGTCTGGGCGTGCCAGGCTGTAGATCATTCGTGCAAGCTCGTACTCTAGAAATCGTTCTCGTTCAGGATTGAAGATGGCAATGATTTCTTCCTCACCCACACTATTGGTCCCAGCTAGACCAAAGTAGAGGTTTTGCCCTATTCCCAAGCTGATGGACTGCAAACCAAACTGTGAAGCGCGATCTTCTTCCTCGGAGAACGGGATAGGATCTATGATATGTAAGCGGAGATTTTCGTCTGAGGCTGCCGTAAATTCCTCAAGCATCTCTCGTACTCGAGTTGCGAAATTTCTTAACGGAGTAATATCTGCTGTTTCACTATCGGAGAAAAAGAAATACAGGTTTATCGGTTCTTGAATAGTTGTAAGGAGTGCACGGGTTCCTGGGGATACTGTGTAGAGGTTATTTTCCGTCAGGTCAAAGCGTAACCCTCTTAGGAGAGTATTATTTGCTGTCACTGCCGCAACGAACACTAAGCCGAGTAAAATCAGCGAGGCTGTTCCAATATTTTGTTGTCTTTTGGCTGTCATACTATTTCAGCCTGTTTTTTTCATGTGCAGCACCAAAACATTTGCATAGAGAAACGTTCCGATGAGTAACGCAAAATAAATAATGTTGCGAAGATCAATAACCCCTTTGCTGATGTTCGAGAAATGAGTCAAGAAACTCAAACTTGCAATGGCATCAATAATGGTTTGAGGGACCCATCCAACTAATGGGCTAAGCAGAGGTTGGAATCCGGCTAGAAGGAAAGCAAAACAGATAACTACTGCTAAAATAAATGCAATAACTTGGTTGTTGGTTGTAGCAGAAATGAATGAACCAATAGCTAGAAACCCACCAGCCATCATCAGGCTGCCCAGATAAGCAGCCATAATTACCCCGTTATCAGGGGCCCCTAAGTAATTCACCGTAATCCAAATAGGAAAAGTCAGAACAACGGCGAGCGCAGTGAAGGCCCAGGCAGCTAAGAACTTGCCTGCGACCGACTCCCAGAGTTCTAATGGCAATGTAAGCAGTAGTTCAATGGTCCCAGTTTTATGTTCTTCAGCCCACAATCGCATTGACAATGCAGGGATTAAAAAGAGATATAACCAAGGGTGGTAACCGAAAAATGGCGCAAGATTCGCTTGCCCACCGTTATAAAAATTTCCAAAATTGAACGTGAACCAACTCGAAAGAACCAGGAAGATAACGATAAAAACATAAGCGAGTGGGGTAGAGAAATAACTCCTCAGTTCGCGTCTCATGATTGTAAGAGTTCCATTCATGTAGCTGCTCCCCTCGTGATCGTCCGGAACACCTCATCTAATCGACCAGACTCTAGGGAAAGTTCGGAGAGATCCCACCCTTTGGTATTTGCGAGCTCGCTAATAACTTTCAGCAACATTTGTCCATCAGCAGGGAAAGCAGTCAAGCGATCAATATTCTGGTTTACCTCCGTATTCAGTACCCCCGGAAGCAAGCTGATCTCCGTGCGGGCACTCTCCAGCTGGGAACGATCAGCGAATCTTATGGATACGGCATTATGAAATCTGGATCTCGCCTCAAGATTTTGGGGCGTATCATCTGCGAGTATTTGCCCACGATCAATGATAATGACTCTATTGCATACCGCATCGACTTCTTCCAGAAGATGAGTCGATATGATAATTATCTTGCTTTCAGCCATCTGATTGATTAGTTCACGTACCTCATGTTTCTGATTCGGATCGAGCCCGTCCGTGGGTTCGTCGAGGATTAGAACTTCGGGATCGTGGAGAATGGCTTGAGCTAGCCCAACACGACGTCGATAGCCTTTGGATAGGGTATCAATCGTTTGTTCGAGGACTGGTTCAAGATGAAGGAGGTTGAAAACCTCTTTTAGTCGTTTATCACGGTGAGGGCCCACAAGTTCCCGGGAATCAGCAATGAATTCTAGGAATGATTGCGCACTCATTTCTGGGTAACTTGGAGCCCCCTCTGGCAGATACCCTATTTTTCGCTTAGCTTCTGTGGCGTGTCTTTCGACATCGAACCCGCAAACCGAGGCGCTTCCTGCAGTGGGCGGAAGAAAACCGGCTATGATCCTCATCGTTGTGGTTTTTCCAGCACCGTTAGGCCCGAGAAAGCCAAGGACTTCGCCTGGACGGACCTGAAAACTCAGGTTGTTGACTGCAATTAGAGGGCCGTATTGTTTAGTTAAGTTCTGACAATCAATCATTAGTAAGCACCGATGTCGGCACGTGCTCTCTGGGGAGCATGATCACTGCAATATTGCGAGCGAGCGGAAATTTTCCATATGGCGTGGTTTTTTTCAAGTTCTTGAATAAATCTGCTAAGTCAGTGGACAGTGAGGAGGCGTCCGTCGACATCCATAAGATCGATCTCACCCCATTCGAGTGCGCGCACTTCATCTTCGATAGTTGCTAAATCTCCTACCACAACCCAAATTAACTGGTCTGGTTTCAGTTCTGACCGAGCGGCCGCATTCGTTTCTTCTGCGCTGACGGCGCCGACCAGATCCGCGTACCTTTCCCAGTAATCATCAGAAAATCCAAACCGCACCATCTGTGCGATGTCACCAGCGACTGCTCGCGCGGTTTCCCAGCGCCCGGGTAGTGTCAGCGTGTTACGTTTTTTCGAGGTAAGCACCTCTTCTTCACCGACCGGGCGTTCTTGAAGTAGTTCTCGGAGCTCGCGGTCTAATTCCGCTAGAGAATCTGCTGTTCTATCGCTCTGAACTGGCGCATAGACGATAAATGGACGCTGATTCATGGTATCCAACAACATGGAACGTACGCCATAAGACCACGCCTTATCTTCACGGAGATTCATATTGATGCGGGAGGTGAAGCTGCCGCCAAAAATATCGTTTAGAGTCTGCAGCGCGAGTTCTCGTTCATCAGATTTTGGAAATACAAGCTGGCCGCTGATGATGATACTTTGCTCTGATCCAGGACGGTCTACGAGTACTAAACGGGAAGATTCGGGCAAGGCAACCGATGGAATATTTTTCTGTGGGACGTCCCCCGTGGGCCAATTAGAAAATAAAGACTCTAGTGTGAGTACTATCTCTTCCAAACTGGTGTCGCCTACCACGATCATTGTCGCATTATTGGGTTTGAACCAAGTATTGTGGAAAGCTAATAGATCTTCGCGCGTAAGCGCGGTGATGGCTTCCTCTGTTCCTGAGCCAGTCATCGGCATAGAGTAGGCGTGCCCTTCGCCATAGATAAGAGCAGGAAAAATTCTAAGAGCCATGCTCATTGGTGTGGTTTTTTCCCGTTGAATCTGAGAGATACTTAAGCGTTTTTGACGATCTAGCTCCTCTTCGGGAAAAACTGGATTGAGAATGACGTCACTATAAATGGCTAGGGACTCATTGAGGTTTTCTTTAAGTGCGGAGAGACTAACGAAGGAGTAATCGAGATTGGATCCCGAACCAAGCTGCGCACCTAGCTGCGCTAGATCTTCACTGATCTCGAGGGTATCACGGGTTACGGTTCCTTGATCGAGCATGGTCATTGCTAACCCCGCAGTGCCTGGTGCGGCGAACTGATCTGATGCATAGCCAGCATTTAATTGTAAGCTAAAGTTTATTACTGGCACGGCGTCACGCCGTGCGACAATTAATTGCATACCGTTTGAAAGGCTCGTCCTTTCTAAATCCGGAAAGGGGGAATTAGGAAAGGTGTCCGGAATAGGGGGTTCGGAACGGTCTACATCAGCACCAGAAGCTATAAGCTGCTCATTGAATGGGTTTACCTCAAGTATGAAAGAGCCTTTTGAGAGCCATTCGCGCGCTGCATCACGTAGATTTTCTGGTCTGACCGACTCTAAAATCTCGAGTGAGTCTTTGAAGGCGTCTGGGCGCCCCCCAAAGACCGCGCTTTCAGCCAATATTCCAGATTTCCCTGTAAATCCGCCGACTCTTTCTATGCCACGGATAAAACTAGCCCGTGTTTCGGAGATGACACGACCAAGCTCTTCGTTCGTCGGGCCCCGATTAAGAAAACGTTCAAGTTCCTCGTCCATCATACGTTCGACTTCACTCAGGTCTTGCCCGGGCTGAGCGGTTGCCCAGATGGCATACGCCCCGGAGATTTCCCCCATAAACACGTACCCGCCGACATCAGTGGCAACTTGTTCCTCATAAACTAGTCGCTGATGAAGACGCGATGTCTGACCTTTTGTTAGAACCCCATCTGCGAGCGTCAACCACTCTGAGTCGACATTTCCCCACTCGGGTATTGGCCAGGTTTTATAGATGCGTGATTGAGGGACGCGATCCTCGATAACCATGCGTTGATCTTGACCTAGTTCTGGTATCCAAGTTTCCATACGTGCGAGCGGTGGACCCGGCGGGATGTGTGCGAAGTGACGCCGGACCGTATCCTGAGCTGTGTTGATATCAATGTCACCTGCTAAAACCAACGTTGCATTGTTCGGTCCATAATAGGTCTGAAACCATTCATACACATCTTCAAGGCTAGCCGCGTTAAGGTCTTCCATTGAACCAATAGTTGTCCAAGAGTATGGATGCCCTTCTGGGAAAATGTTTTCGGTAATGTAGTCAAAGACTTTTCCATAAGGCTGATTTTCGCCCTGTCGTTTCTCGTTCTGAACGACGCCACGCTGTTCATCTAATTTTTCTTGGTCTATAGCCCCGAGCAAGTGCCCCATGCGATCGGATTCCATCCACATTGCGAGATCCAGAGCACTAGTAGGCACAGTTTGAAAATAGTTTGTGCGATCCGTATTTGTTGTGCCATTCATACTCGTGGCACCCACCTCCTGAAACGGTGCGAAATATTCACCGTCATAATTCTCACTACCGTTGAACATGAGATGTTCGAAAAGGTGGGCAAACCCCGTTTTACCAACGTTCTCATTTCTAGAGCCCACGTGGTACCAGAGTGTGACCGCTACAATCGGAGCTTTATGATCTTCATGAACGATGACACGAAGTCCATTATCTAAATAAAACTCTTCAAACGGTATGTCGAGTTCACCATCTTGGGCGTATCCGCCAGCCGAAAACGTGAGCCAACATAGGAGGGGAATTGATTGTTTCATGATTTATTTCTATAGCCCTTTACGTGCGCATCATGTGATGCAACGATGACTCACAGATACCAGAACAAGGCAGATTTAGAGTATCCATGAGGTTATACATAATTCCTGAGCTGTTCAGTATAGAGCACGGGACGGCGCATCTTCCATGCATCAAGGTGTTGCAACTATGATCCGGCGTACTCTTTATCCCTCACTAGAGCCATTCGATTACGGGTTTCTTGAGCCGAGTGGGGAGCACGCGGTCTATTACGAACAATGCGGTAATCCCAATGGAAAGCCTGTTGTATTTGTTCACGGAGGGCCTGGTGGTGGTGGCGATGTTGGCGCGCGACGTTTTTTCGACCCGTCTGGTTATCGAATCATAATATTTGACCAGCGTGGAGCAGGTCGAAGCCGGCCTGGGGCTTCGTTGGTTGATAACACCACGTGGCACCTGATTGCGGATATGGAATTATTGCGAGAAAGCCTTGGTATTGTACAGTGGCTTGTTTTCGGTGGATCTTGGGGTAGTACCCTCTCGCTCGCGTACGCGCAGCGTCATCCGGAGTCAGTCAGTGAGCTAATTCTGCGGGGCATTTTTTTGCTGCGTGAGAAAGAAATCAATTGGTTTTACCAGTCCGGTGCCAGTGAAATTTATCCTGATCAGTGGAAGAATTTTCTCGCGCCCATTCCTCCCGAGGAGCGTCACAATCTGCTGGCTGCCTATCATCGGCGGCTAATCAGTGGGGACTCGGAGGTCCAGCTCACCGCTGCTAGGGCTTGGTCCATTTGGGAGGGCGCCACTAGTTTTTTAAAACCCGACCCTAAGCGGACCAAACCATTCGGAACAACAGAGTTTGCGCTCGCATTGGCGCGCATTGAGGCACATTACTTTGTAAACAAGGGGTTTTTCCCCAGCGAGGATGAGCTGCTAGATGGGGTGGACCGTATCCGCCATATTCCAGGCGTAATTGTTCAGGGCCGTTATGATGTTGTCTGTCCTATGATAACCGCGTGGGAACTTGCCGACCGTTGGCCAGAGGCAGACTTACGCATTGTTGGGGATGCAGGCCACTCGGCTTACGAACCAGGAATTACCCATGAGCTTGTTTCTGCCACCGACATGTTTCTGAGTGGTAAATGACTACTGTGATGAAAAAGTTGCTGATCAACAGTAAGTTGGTTAATGAGGGTGAGTGCTTTAGTTCTAGTATTCACATGACCATTCTCAATGGAGATGTCGTATTTCGCGACGGAGTGTCAATAGAAGAACCTAAAGGTCGGCGTCTCGAATTTAAGAAATTGTAGTACGCCCCCCTTTCCATACTGAATTCGACTAGAATTCTGTCACCGTATTTTGGCGCGGAGTTTTTTCGCGCTCATCTCTGCTGCTACTCTTCGGCACAAACCATCATGTTTGCTCAAGATCGTCTCAGAAATATCGCCATCATCGCCCACGTTGATCATGGTAAGACGACGTTAGTTGATAAGTTGCTTCAACAAGCGGGCACGCTGGACACACGCACTGCACTTCCCGACCGGGCGATGGATTCGAACGATCTGGAGCGTGAACGCGGGATCACTATCCTATCGAAGAACACGGCGATCACCTGGCGTGACTGGCGAATCAATATAGTCGATACGCCGGGGCACGCGGATTTTGGCGGCGAAGTAGAGCGCGTACTATCTATGGTGGATAGCGTATTATTGCTCGTTGACGCTGTCGAGGGCCCTATGCCGCAGACACGATTCGTGACGCAGAAAGCGTTCGCGCGCAGCTTCACACCCATCGTCGTCATCAACAAGATCGATCGTGACGGCGCACGGCCCGACTGGGTCCTCGACCAGACGTTCGAGTTGTTCGATAAGTTGGGTGCAAACGATGAACAACTCGATTTTCCCGTGATCTATGCCTCAGCGCTCGAAGGTTATGCTGGCACGGAACCAAGTGTGCGCAGCGGTGACACACAACCTTTATTCGAAGCAATCGTCTCGCACGTGCCCGCGCCCAACGTCGATGCTCATGGTCCTCTGCAACTACAGGTATCCAGCCTTGATTACGATCCCTACGTAGGCGTACTCGGTATCGGGCGAATTACGCGCGGCAACGTCAACGCCGATAATTCGGTAGCAATCGTCAGTCCCGGTGGATCGACGCGCGATGGAAAACTGCTCGAACTCTATGGCTTCGAGGGGCTGCAACGAAACAAAATTGACGCTGCTGGCGCCGGTGATATCGTGATGTTCAGCGGTATTGAGGATCTCAGGATCTCCGACACCGTTTGCGCGCGCGAACATCCCGAGGCGCTGCCCACCCTGCAGATCGACGAGCCGACGATCAGCATGACCTTTCAGGTCAACAAATCGCCGTTCGCGGGCCACGAGGGCAAGTACTTGACCAGCCGGCAGATACGGGAGCGTCTCGACCAGGAGCTCAAGCACAACGTCGCGTTGCGCGTTGAGAGCACGGCGGATCCGGACAAGTTTCGCGTTTCCGGTCGTGGTGAGCTGCACTTGTCGGTATTGATTGAGACTATGCGCCGTGAGCAATACGAGCTCGCTGTCTCGCGGCCGGAGGTTATCGAGCGCGAGATCGACGGCGAAATCTACGAGCCATGGGAGCAGCTGACAGTTGATTTCGGTGAGGACTATCAAGGTGCTGTCATGAAACGCTTGGCAGAGCGCAAAGGTGAACTCGTATCGATGCTGCCTGACGGACGCGGCCGGGTGCGGCTCGACTATCGAATCCCGGCACGCGGCCTCATTGGTTTTCGCACTGAGTACCTGACAGCAACGGCTGGCACGGGCCTGCTTCACCATGTGTTTGACCGTTATGATGATCGAGCCCCGGGAAAAATCGGCCAGCGCAATAACGGCGTGATGGTCTCCGTCGTTAAAGGAAAGGCTCTCGCCTACTCTCTATTCAACCTGCAGGAACGCGGCAACTTATTGATAGGCCATGGAGAGGCCGTCTATGAAGGTATGATTGTCGGCGTCAACAAACGCAATGATGATCTATCTGTAAATCCGACCAAGGGCAAGCAGCTGACCAATATTCGTGCTGCTGGATCAGATGAGAATATTGTATTGACACCACCGCTACGTTATTCGCTGGAGCAGGCGCTGGAATTTATTGATGACGATGAGCTCTTAGAGGTAACACCGGCGAGTATTCGTTTGCGCAAGAAGTTGCTCACCGAGGGAGAACGCCGGCGCAATGCGCGTCAGCGCGCCTGAGTATGACGCCGCCGAGCTTGGCCTTGAACTATTTTCAGCCGCCCTCATGGTTTCGGTCGTTGAAGAACAAAAGGCGAGATAAAAAAGGGACCCGGGCTGGACATCCTTAGTCCGGTGACTATCACCTCAGATCCAACGCCGGGTTGAACCCAGGTCCCAAATGGCCTCCCGGCCAAGCCGGCGATCACACTTTTGGGGAGGGGGAGCCCCCCGGTGACCGCCTCGGTAAACCCCGATTAATCAGAAAACAGTAGTCTCAACAAAAATCCTAACGGGATCATCTAGCTATAGCTGTAAGTAAAGAGCGGTTGGGGCTAATCACTGTGAGATACGCCTCACTGCTCACCAAGTTCTTCAATTCCGCATTTACAAGATCCTTAAATTCAACGCTTACGGTTTTACCGTAGACTTCCATCTGGGACTCGAAGAACGCTTGATATGCTCTAATTTGAGCAGCTTCCTTCGCTCCATCAACGATAATCTCTTCCACGGCCGCAAGCGGTTGGCTTGCGAATATCAAAGTGAGGCCCAATGCCAGGCAACTTGGCAATCGTCCCACCCCATTGGTCAATTCTCTAAACATGATCCTCGTCCTTCCATTGACGAAACTTCGATAATCCATCTCTAGCTTTAGATATGGTACTTGTACACTTATATGCAAAACGTGTGCCAAGTTACTATTCATTAAATAACAATAGGTTAGACATATAAGGTCGACACGGTAAACCGTGAAATAACGGATTACCGTTGACGAAATTAACGGTTTTACGTAAATTGTTTATTGTGGAAGATCGATACCAGTGGTTGTTTCGAAAAAGCCCAGTTCTGGCGACCGCCTTGGGGGAGGATGGTTACTTCACTGATGCTAGCGATACGTGGCTCGAGCGCTTCGGGTACACCCGTGATGACATTATTCGGACTCGACCACAGGACTTAGCAAGCCCATCGTCGGCCAAGCGAATCGTAGAGGATTATCTTCCGTTGCTCCGGCGAACGGGTCGACTTTCCAACGCTCCCATAGATCTGCGTGCAAAGTCTGGTGAAAGGGTCAATTGCCTGGCTAACGTTGTGATCGAGAGAGGCGACGGCCACGAGTATTTGAGGACCGTCGCTGTTTACTCTGAGGTTGGTGAAGAGGCTCAAATTGAGCAGCACTACCAGACCCTTTATCACGATACGCCGGCCATGATGCACACCGTGGACAGCGAGGCTCGGATTGTCCACGTGAGTGATCGCTGGCTTTACAAGCTCGGATACCAGCGTGAGGAGGTTATCGGTAGAGGAATCACCGATTTCATTTCGGAAAAATCCGGACTAGACCAGCGTTCTCTAATAGATATTATCGCCCATGGCGACCTTGACAACGAGCCTCGAAGTTACGTTACGAAAAGCGGCGAGATTATAGAGGTCTTGGCGTCTTCACACGCTGATCGAAATGCTGACGGTACAGTGAACAGAATGTACGTGGCGCTAAAGGACGTTACCGAAAGAAATCGGTCCGAACGTCGTCTCCGAGCAGCCTTTGAAGAAAATGCAAAATTACGGGAGGAACTTGAGCAGGAGCGTGACTATCTCCGAGAGGAGGTACAAGTTTCCATGAACTTCGGGCGCATTATTGGCGAGAGCCAAGTACTAAAAAAAATGCTTGCGCAACTGGAGGCTGTGGCCCAGACCTCAGCTAGTGTTTTGATTCAGGGCGAGTCTGGTGTGGGCAAGGAGCTTGTCGCCCACGTTATTCATGCACGAAGCGTTCGAGGTGATGGCCCATTAGTCAAAGTTAACTGCGCATCTATACCTCACGAACTTTTTGAAAGTGAGTTTTTTGGTCATGTGAAGGGAGCATTTACTGGCGCCCATCGAGACCGAATCGGGCGCTTCCAGCTGGCTGATGCCGGTACTTTGTTTCTGGACGAGATCAGCGAGATTCCGCTTGACCTGCAAGGAAAACTCCTCAGGGTGCTGCAGGAGAGCGAGTATGAGCAAGTCGGAGACGACCAGACGCGTTCTGTGGATGTTCGGGTCATTGCAGCGACGAACCGAGATCTGGACCAGGCGGTTAGAGAAGGCGCTTTTCGTGAAGACCTCTACTATCGTCTCAGCGTCTTCCCGATTGAAGTGCCACCGTTGCGTCAACGTGGGGAGGACATTGTGCAGCTTGCCAGTCATTTCCTGGAGCGCATATGCCAGGATTTTGGACACCGCCCGTTGACGCTTTCACGTCAGCAGGTGAATCTACTAAAAAAATACAATTGGCCTGGGAATATACGTGAGTTGAAAAATGTGATTGAGCGAGCTGTGATTCTCTCCCAGGGTAAAGTACTAAGGCTTGATCTTGCGATGGCTGACATCTTGCGTTCGGCGCCTGTACTCCCAGGCGATGGTGGTAGCAGCACTAGCCCCGTGGTAATGACAGAGGAGGAGCTTGCCACACTACAGAAAGAAAACATGCTCGCCGCGTTACAGCTTACAAACTGGCGTGTTTCCGGTCCGGACGGGGCTGCCCAACTTGTGGGTCTCAAGCCCTCAACTTTCACGGATAGGATGAAAAAACTCGAACTTACAAAGCCGCGAAAGTCCCGATCGGCTGTCACTTGACGACCACATTAATCAATCATAACGTCAACTGAAATACTGGTTAGTCGGGTAGTTGTATAAGGTTTGCAAAATTTGTTATATATATCCCTCGTACCGTGTTGTTTGCTAAGCGCATACACTCTGGGGTGAAGCCCAGAATAATAAGAAGGCTTGTGCATGTCATACCTAGGTAAGCGATTTGAAGCAGCCGTATCTGTTCTCGTTGCAGATGGCCCTATAAAGCAAAGGCTCACAGCCGCCTATTCTGAGCATCTAGATGATCTGGAAAGTTCCGAACTCCCCATCAAGCTAAGACCTGCCTTCATTAAGCTACACGCTGCCCTGCACAGCGTTAAGCCGATTGGTAGAGAGCCTTGCGTCAAAGCTACCATTCGGAAGATGTCATCCAAAGAGGCTGGTGATCACGCACGCACAATTTTTTTGTTGTTTTCTGAGCTTTTTCAAAAGAATCAGCGTTCTGCGCCTCTAAGAGTAGTGGGCACCTCAAAGAAGTCGTCAAAGAAATCTCTCTCCTCTGCTAGTTGATCCCCCATATTTTGGGGGACTATTGCGAGGTTCTTTGAAGCCCTTCAGTCGGCACCTATCCACGATTGAGTGATTTAGGCACAATTGTGTCTATGCGCCGGTTACTCATTTTTTCATTCTGTTGCATCGCTTACAGTGTCTCTGAAGCACAACTGCCCTCCGGCCTAGATCGCATTCGCCAGGCTCACGGTATTCCATACGAGGATGTGAGCGTAGTCGTGCGAGAGGTTGGTAGGGATGAGTCTGTTCTTGTTCATTTTCCTGACGTGCCTCGCAACCCCGCATCAACAATTAAATTGCTCACCACTTGGGTTGCACTGGAAGTACTAGGACCGACTTACAGTTGGCCAACAGAGATTTATTTTCTCGGGGATTGGGATGGGCAGCAACTCAACGGCGATCTTGCTATAAAAGGTTACGGCGATCCTTACTTGGTTACGGAGGAATTTTGGAAGCTTTTGGGAGCGCTACGACGGATCGGGTTGGAGGAAATAAACGGGGATCTGATCATCGACGACTCATTTTTCGATGACGTCACTGGGAGTCCTGGAGATTTTGATGGGCAGCCTTATCGCACGTACAACGTTTCACCAAATGCGTTATTGGTTAATTTTAAGGCAATTCGATTTCAGTTTTTCACTGGCCCCAACGGTCGCGATGCCATCATTACATTGGATCCCTTGCCAGAGAACCTCAATGTTGTAAACCAACTCAGCCTAACTGATGGCCCGTGTAGGGGCTATCAAGCCGGAATTAGCTTTGATGTGCGTGACCCGGAGACTGCTACGACGGTTGTGTTTTCGGGGTCTTTTCCAAAAGCGTGTTCGCCCTATTATCTGAGTCGCACTGTTTTGGAGCATGACACCTTCATTTTTGGGGTTTTTGGTACTTTGTGGCGAGAGTTAGGTGGTCAACATCATGGTGGTCTGAGTCGGGGTGTAGTGAGTGATGAAATCAGGCCTGTTCTTACCTGGCAATCTCGGCCCTTAGCGGAAGTTATTCGCAGCATTAACAAGTACAGCAACAATGTGATGACTCGACAATTGCTCTATACATTGGGCGCTGAAAACATAGCCGCGCCGGGAACGCGCGAAAATGGCGTGGAAGTGATCCGCAGTTACCTCGTAGACCGTGGGCTGAGCCCCGAGTCACTTGTTATTGATAATGGTGCGGGCCTTTCCCGTGAAACTCGAATATCGGCGGCTTTGCTAGCAGAGGTCTTGCAACTTGCTGAGGGAGGCCCATATGGAGCGGAATTTGTGGCGTCGATGTCAATTGGGGGTCTGGATGGTACAACTCGTGGGCGATTCAGCAACCAAGAGGAAGGGCGAGCTCATATCAAAACCGGGCGCCTGGATCATGTGACAGCTCTTGCTGGGTACGTTCACGCAGTCAGTGGAAAAACTTACGTGGTTACCGCCATGGTGAATACTCCAGATGCTCATCGCGGGCCTGGTGAGGAGCTTCTGAACGAACTCGTCAATTGGGTTCACGCTCTTCCCTGAGTTCCAGTACTGAATTGCCATCGTTTCTTGAACCAGCCAACCGCCCGATAGCCCAATAATAAAGATAATACGGCACCGTAAAGTAGGGGTTCGGAAACATCGATTTTGACCTGCCAAAAAAAGTGGGTGACGCCGAGGATACCAATGACATAGACCAGCCGATGCAGTTGGGACCACTTACGCCCAAGTCGTCGTTGCATGGCGTTGGTAGAAGTGATTGCCAGGGGCACCATCAACACCAAGCCTGAGAACCCGAGCGTGATGTAGGGTCTTTGGGTCACATCTACGAGTAAAGAACTCCACGCAAGCCCCTGATCCAGTACCGCATAAGTTGTTGCATGCAAAATAATGTAACCGAATGCAGAAAGCCCAAGGGTTCGACGTAATCCAACCAGCCAGTTGAGCCCGGTACCCTTTCGGATTGGGGTTATCATCAGTGTAACTAGGACGAGGTTCAGCCCCGTTTTGCCTAATGTGTGGAGCACCTCCTGAACTGGGTTCGCACCCAAATCACCGAGCCCGGAGGCTCGTGCGATGAGCAGTCCAAGGGGTATCAAACAACAGAAGAGGACTAACGCTTTTGTCAGCGCAAGGAATCGGCGAGTCATCTCCAGACAACCCTCAGACGGTATGAGACAGCTCTGGGAATCGATTTAATGACAAAAGAGATACCCATGCGTGTACGTGTGTGCCGCGTCCTTTTATCTCGCGTACTCTGATATTTTTCAATGGGACTAATAATTCCTCATTAGATCAAGATCTGCATATAGTCCTGCAACCTCGTTCGCATAACCGTTAAACAACAGCGTAGGTACCCGGGCAGAAAATAATCCACTTCCCAGGACCCGCTCGGTGGCCTGACTCCATCGTGGGTGGTCTTTGTCTGGGTTAACGTTGGAGTAGAATCCGTACTCCCGCGCATTCGCCATATTCCAACTGGTTTGCGGTTGTCTTGCCATGAATCGAATTCGGACAATAGATTTGATGCTCTTGAACCCGTATTTCCAAGGTACTACGAGTCGGAGAGGCGCGCCGTTCTGGTTGGGCAAAACCTGTCCATAAAGACCAACAGTCAGCAGGGATAGCGGATGCATCGCTTCTGCGATGGTCAGCCCTTCGCGGTAGGGCCAACGCAGTACCGGATAGCGTACCCCAGGCATCTGTGCGGGGTCGTTCAGCGTGAAGAATTGTACGTATTTGGCTTGGGAGGTAGGGGCGAAGCGTTTCAATAAATCGCCTAATGGGAACCCGACCCAGGGCACCACCATGGACCATGCCTCAACGCAGCGAAACCGATAGATTCTTTCCTCTAGTGCGTGTCCCTTTATCAGATCTTCGAGAGCGAACGTACCGGTATTTTCGGCCTCGCCTTCAACTGTAACCGTCCAGGGATGGGGTACCAAGGTATGCGCATTCCTTGCGGGATCCGTTTTCCCAGTACCGAACTCATAGTAATTGTTGTATCCCGTAACGTCTTCAAAAGGAGTCAGCGCAGCATCAACTTTGCTGGGCCAAGCTTTAAGATTGGTTAACCGCCCGTTCTCGGGAAAAGGTGAGTTCCGGGCCGCAGGGTCGTTATGAGTGATTGCGGTGAGATCGTCCTGAGATTCTTGGGCATATGTGTTAGCGGTGGGTATCAAACCCAATGCTAGCGCTGTCTTTAAAAGCGTGCGGCGCTGTCGAAACATCGATTCTGGGGTGATCTCAGAAGGCCTGATTGTGGGGGGTCGTTTTATCAACATTGTTCCGTCCTTCAGGGTAAGACCGCTTGATGGGGGGTAATGTTGCAACTCTTAAGCCCAAATGGCTAGTGTCAGTTGTTATGTGTGGTAGAACAGGTTCTCAATGGGCACCTGCGGTCATACCCGGTACAATCAATCGGGTTAGCTAGGAGTAGCTTAAAGAAGACGGGTTCATCTACATTTCCTTCCAGGGGACACAAATGAAACTTATAACCGCCGTCATCAAGCCTTTTCGTCTAGAGGATGTCCGAAACGCTCTGGCCGAAGTGGGTGTTCAGGGTATGACTGTAACCGAGGTCAAGGGATTCGGTCGTCAAAGAGGCCACACCGAACTCTATAGGGGTGCCGAGTACGTCGTGGATTTTCTTCCCAAAGTAAAAGTGGAAGTGGCTCTCACGGACGATCTTGTCGATCGGGCGATTGAGGTAATCGTTGAAGCTGCAAAGACTGGGAAAGTAGGAGATGGAAAGATATTCATCACAGAGCTTGGAGAAGTCTACCGTATAAGAACCGGTGAAACTGGTAACGAAGCAATTTGAAAAACCAGCAAGGGGAATACAGTGAACGCGCTAATAAGAAGAACGATTTTACCTGTAGCACTTAGTGTCTGGCCCGCAGTTGGCTGGAGCCAGGCAATCGATACTGGTGACACAGCGTGGATGTTGACATCAACAGCTTTGGTTTTGTTTATGACCTTGCCCGGCCTTGCGCTCTTTTATGCGGGCCTCGTAGGGAGTCGGAATGTCCTCTCAGTGGTTATGCAATGCTTCAGCATTGCTTGCCTAGTATCGGTGATATGGCTCGTTTGCGGTTATAGCCTTGCGTTCGGCGGGAGCATCGGCGGGTACGTTGGTGATCTCTCAAAGGCCTGGTTGAGTGGTGTTGAGCTGGATACTGTGGCGGGCACAATTCCCGAAACGGTCTTCGTTATGTTCCAACTCACCTTCGCGATCATCACGCCAGCACTGTTTGTCGGGGCTTTCGCAGAGCGCATGCGGTTTTCCGCGCTGTTGCTTTTCGCCGGTGCTTGGGTCGTGGTGGTCTACTTTCCCGTTGCGCATTGGGTTTGGGGCGGTGGTTGGTTGGGAGATATGGGGTTTAGAGATTTCGCAGGTGGAGCAGTGGTGCATGTAACAGCAGGTGTTGCGGCTGTCGTAGCGGCTCTTGTCATGGGTAATCGGCGAGGATTCCCTAACACCCCAATGCCCCCGCACAATTTGCCGATGACAGTAACCGGCGCTTGCATGCTGTGGGTAGGTTGGTTTGGGTTTAATGCCGGCAGCGCGGTTGGCTCGAATGGCGCAGCCGGTATGGCAATGCTCGTCACCCACATAAGTGCGGCGGTGGCCTCGCTGACGTGGATGGCCGCCGAATGGGTCAAGTATGGGAAGCCTACCGTAGTGGGCATTGTGACAGGAATGGTTGCCGGACTTGCGACAATTACGCCAGCTTCCGGGTACGTTGGGCCGATTGGTGGGTTGATTATTGGGCTGGCCGCCGGACTTGGTTGTTTCATGGCGACTCAGTTCATTAAGAGGACACTGAAGATTGATGACTCGCTGGATGTTTTTCCGGTTCACGGTGTGGGAGGAATGATAGGTCTGGTGCTCACCGCCGTATTCTCGGCTACAGCTTTGGATGGCCTTGGCTTGGATGAAGGTGTAACCATTTCAAATCAGTTAGTGACCCAGGTACTGGGAATTCTGGCCACGGTTGCTTGGACAGCGATCGCAAGCTTTGTATTGCTGAAGGTTGTGAATGTCATCTCGCCCCTGCGCGTTTCAGATGATGAAGAAACTGAAGGGCTAGATCTCGTGCTGCACAAGGAGAGGGGTTACAACCCCTAGTTCCAACTGTCTGTCGGGGGGGTCTCAAGGAAACTTCGAGGCCCCTTCCGATGCGATAACCTAAGATCGCTTCACGTACAGTGAGCCTATAAGAGCTTTGTTACCAAGCTCTTTCGCCTTGAGGGTGTGCGCAATGCATTAGCGAATGGATAAGGCTGCCATTTTTGCAACGCTGTCAACCAAGCCCACCGCAGTTCGTTAAAAGCACAGAAATTAGGCAGATGCTAGGAGAAACAAAATGAGATCTGTAACGGTATGGCTTATAGCGGCTTTGGTTTTGATAGGCGGTCGTGTACTGGCTGATGATCGCGGTGACCGTATTGACGAAAGGCTTGATGATCGCGGTGACCGTATTGACGAAAGGCTTGATCGTCGAGGTAATCGGATTAACGATCGTTGGGACCGCAGATCTGAACGCGCTAGTGACGTGGGGAGGGATAGACCGCCCAGGCCCTTAGATCGGCGCAAGAGTAGGGCAGGCTCCGCTGATCAGCAAGGCAATCGTTTTGAGCGCCGCATTGATCGTCGATCTGATCGCAGGCCCAGCAACGCGATTAGTCATGGGGGTAGCAGAGCCAATCTCGGTAATACTGAGCGTCTAACCGGGACTGAGCGTCTAACTGGGCTTGCATCGAAACAGGATGAACCGAACCAGTGAGAACCCATGTTTACGTTTACGTTCGAAAGGTATCCTTCGGTCCCGGCTCTGTTAGAGGCCGGGACCGGGGTGCTTCGGAAGCCCAGCACCCAGCACGGACTTTGCTGTAATGCATTTTGAGCGCAGCGCTCCATTGTTTTCTATAGAATTATCCCCAGATGGCTCAGCAACGGCCAATTTTTCCCGCTCCCACCTGTTTCAATAGGTTCGCGTACTTTTGTGCGCTCTGTGTTGGAGTCGTAGGATCTGTGGGCGCGCAGAATGCTCGAATCTATACGATAGACGAGTCTGAGGCGCCGGTATTCGATCCTCTGTTGGAAGTGGAAGACTCTTCTCAGGCAGTTGAAGAGGTAGATGAACTCACGCCGCAGATACTGGAGGGTATTCCTATCCCGGCGAATACGGACAGCGCCTCTTTTGAACAGCAGACGTCCAATACCGAATTCAACACGTTGTTAGAGGCACAACTTAGGTTCCGAGATCTTTTGGACCAAGACAGGGATGTTGAGGCTGCTTCGGTAGCCGAACGTATCGTTGAACTTACCCAAGAAGTGTTCGGGTCCGAGTCATCAGAGGCTGCTCTTTCAATCTCAAATCTTGCGGAGGCCCAAAGAAGGGCGGGGCTGTACGAGGATTCGACACAGAACTTTCTTGCTTCAGTAGAGCTTCTTCGGGCAAATGAGGGGGCATTTACTCAATCAGTTATTCAGCCCTTGGTAGGGTTAGGGGCTTCGTATAACTCGCTGGGTGCCTACCCTGAGGCTGTTGCAGTTTTCCGCGAGGCGCGCACTGTTAACCGTAGGGTTTTTGGCCTTTTGAATGAGGGGCAGATTCCGATTCTCGATCGTTTGGCTAATGCTCTGGTTAGTATGCAGCTTTATTCGGAGGCCGAAGATCAAAAATTAGAAGGGATGAGGATCATGTTCCGTACCCTCGGAACAGATAACATCGAGATCCTCCCAACCCTTTACAAGTATGCGCGCTGGTTGCGTAGAACCTACCGGTTCATAGCAGAGCGGGCTTACTACCAGCGGGCTATAGAAATCATCCGAGAAATAGAAGGAAGAGATAGCGCATTGCTTGCACACCCGCTGAGGGAGATAGGTAATAGTCTCCGAGTGCAGAAGTACACGGACGGGCGTGGTATTTCTTCGCTGAGGAGGGCGCTAGCGATTCTTGAAGAACAACCTGAGCCTGACAAGTTGGAGTTAGCGCGGACTTTGAGAGATATGGGTGACTGGGATACGGCATTTGGTTTTGGTGGGATAGGGGACGAGTATCAAGAGGCCTGGGCGCTCTTAGACGAAGTTGAGGACGGAGAAAGGGTGCAGCGGCGCTGGTTTTACGAGCCTCGTTATGTGTTTCAAGAGAATCCCAGTACCCGCGGGCTTACAAGCATCGGGACGCCCGGTGCCCAGCAGGGACATGTACTTGTTACGTTTGACGTTACAACAAATGGCAGAACAGCAAACGTAGAGGTTGTTGAATCTCAGCCGCCCGGTTTTAAGGATGAGGCGGCCATCCGCGCTTTAATCCAGTCACGCTTTCGTCCCAGGATGGTTGATGGTGAAATTATTGAAGCCAATGGATTGGTCCGAGACTTCACTTTCCTTTATATGCCGGAATCCGGGGAGGATTAAGGACGTCAATAAGGGCTTGTAGAGAAGATTTCGAGGTCTATAATGGCGCGCGGATTGGGAGTTTAGACCGTAATGGACCCTACCAAAACGGAAGGAACCGAGTATTTTCACCAGGTGGTGGACTGCCAGTGGGGCTGTCCCGCCCATACTGATGTTCCGGAATACATCCGCCTCATCGCTCAGGGGCGATTTACCGACGCCTACATGTTGAATCGCGAGTCCAACGTTTTCCCCGGCATCTTGGGCCGGGTGTGTGATCGTCCCTGTGAGCCTGCTTGTCGCAGGAGCCGCGTCGAAGATAAACCAGTCGCGATTTGCCGATTAAAGAGGGTAGCTGCGGACAATCGCGAAGATATACGAGATCGGCTGCCTACCGCACCCAAACAGAAGAATGGAAAACGAATTGCTCTAATCGGAGCAGGTTGCGCGTCTCTTACTGTTGCCAATGACCTTATGCCACTCGGCTACGAGTGTGTCATTTACGAGGCACTGGACGAGATCGGCGGGTTGATGCGCACTAACATCCCATCATTTCGTTTGCCTGCCACGGTGCTAGATGAAGAGATGGGTTACATACTGGATATGGGCGTCGATCTGAAATTGAACTCGCCAGTGGAGAGTATGGGGTGGTTACTTAAGGAAGGCTACGATGCAATTTTCGTGGGTAGTGGTGCTCCGAAAGGGAAGGACCTAGACATACCAGGCCGTAACGAGAGCGATCGAATCCATATCGGGATTCAGTGGCTTGAGTCTGTTGCTTTCGATCACACGGAGGCAATTGGCGAAAAAGTCTTGATCATAGGGGTTGGTAACACAGCCATGGACTGTTGTCGTACCTCTTTGAGACTCGGTGCGAAAGATGTGAAGGTTATGGCACGAAAACCGAGGGGCTTTTTTAAAGCATCAGACTGGGAACTCGAAGACGCCGAAGAGGAACAAGTTGAGATTATTGTTAACCACTCTCCAAAAGAGTTTGTTATCAAGGGCGGGAAGCTTGTCGGTATGATATTCGAGAAGATGGAGTACGACCTTGATGAAAAAGGTCGAATAAAAGATACCAAAGTTACGGGGGAAGAGTTTTTCCCTTGTGATGATGTTGTTCTAGCAATCGGGCAGGACAACGCCTTCCCCTGGGTAGAACGAGATATCGGAATAGACTTCGATAAATGGAATGTTCCTGTCGTAGATGAGGGGACGTTTGAGTCAACTTTGCCCGGAGTATTTTTTGGTGGTGATGCGGCGTTCGGGCCTAAGAACATTATATGGGCCGTGGAGCACGGGCATCAGGCTGCGATCTCCATAGATAAGCACTGTCATGAGAGACCTCTCGATGAGCGGTTGCCCCGAGGAGTAAATCTGCAAAGCGCTAAGATGGGCATTCACGAGTGGAGTTACAGTAACGATTACGACCCTGCGGGTAGGAGGATGATGCCCCATGTGGATCTCAAGGAGCGGTTTAAGAAACTAGATATCGAAGTTGAGTTGGGCTTTTCTGTGGAGCAGGTTGTAACCGAAGTTGAGCGTTGTTTGAATTGTGATATTCAGACGGTTTTTTTCGCTGATTTATGCATCGAATGTGATGCGTGCATAGATGTCTGCCCTGTAGATTGCCTTACGATCACGCCTAACACAGACGAGGACACCTTGAAAAAGAGCTTAAAGGCTCCAATTCTTGAGCCCAGCCAGCCACTCTATGTTTCAGCACCGCTGAAGCAAACGTCTCGTGTCATGGTCAAGGATGAAAATCTTTGTGTGCATTGCGGTTTATGTGCTGAGAGATGCCCAACAGCCGCGTGGGACATGCGGAAATCGAGTCTAGTAATTCCATACGCAATTGACGAAGCGTTAGAGGACGTAGCCAAGTGCCAGCCAGAGCGAAAAGCAGGATAAACGACTTCGTCATTCGATTGGCCAACGTCAATGGTACGGGGTCTGCTAGCGCCAATGGATTATTGATGAAGACTATTTTCCGGATGGGGATTCCGGTAATAGGCAAGAACTTCTTCCCCAGCAATATTCAAGGGCTTCCTACGTGGTATGAAATTCGCGTAACGAAGGATCGTAATCTAGCCCGTTCGGGTGAAATTGACATTATGGTGGCCATGAATGCAGAGACCTATCAACAAGATCTCAAATCATTAAGTCCTGGAGGCGTACTAATTTACGATTCGACCTGGCCACGAAACAGTGTTCTAACGCGACAGGACGTTACTATACTTGGTGTGCCGCTTGCGCAGATGTGTAATGAGCACTTTAGTAATGCTAGAACCCGTATTCTTATGAAGAATATGGCCTATCTAGGGACGCTTGCGGCGTTGCTAGATTTGGACAGACAGGTCATCAAAAATCTCGTTGAAGAAACTTTTTCCTCCAAACAGGCGTTGATCCAAGCCAATCTTGAAGCCATTGATCTAGGGGCAAGCTATGCCGGGGAGCACTTTAAGTGCCCGCTAGCCACCCGGTTGAAACCTGCGGACAAGACCGCTGGCCACATTATGATTGATGGCAATACTGCAGCGGCGTTGGGGTGTGTCTATGCGGGAGCAACAGTAGGGGCCTGGTACCCCATCACGCCATCGACCTCTCTTATGGACAGCTTCAAATCTTTCAGTGAGAGATTTCGCGTAGATCCCGAGACTGGCGAACGTAATTATTGCGTAGTTCAGGCAGAGGATGAACTAGCTGCAATAGGCATTGTTCTTGGTGCTTCATGGAATGGCGCTCGTGCGTTTACGCCTACTAGCGGTCCTGGGATTTCGTTAATGAGCGAGTTTATTGGCTTCGCGTATTTTGCGGAGTTGCCCGCTGTCCTCTTTGATGTTCAACGTGTTGGTCCTTCGACTGGCATGCCAACCCGGACGCAGCAGGGCGACATACTTGCCGCGGCATACGCCTCCCATGGTGATACGCGCCACGTCCTGTTGTTCCCTGCGAACCCGAAAGAGTGTTTCGAGCTTGCGGTTAAAGCCTTCGATCTTGCAGATCGTTTACAGACGCCCGTAATTGTGATGTTAGATCTTGATCTCGGTATGAACGACTGGATGTCCGAGACCCTGGAATGGAATGAAGACTATCGACCAGACAGGGGCAAGGTGCTTGGTGTCAAAGAACTTGAAGAAGCAGAGAGCTTTCACCGTTATTTGGATTTAGATGGTGACGGTATCCCTTATCGCACGTATCCAGGAGTGTCGGCTAAGGGCGCGTATTTCGTTCGTGGATCTGGCCACAATAAATACGGTGGCTACACGGAGGACGAAGATGAATATAAAGAGGTTGTCGATCGGCTGAAAATAAAATGGGATACCGCAGCGAAGTTGGTTCCAGAACCGGCTATCAAAACGCGCAGGTCAGCTAAGTTGGGTATTGTTTCTGTCGGTAGCTGTGATTATGCGGTACTGGAAGCAATTGATCGGCTAGCACGTAAGGGCATTCATCTCAATTATCTTCGGATAAAGGCTTTTCCTTTTGGCGATAAGGTGACAGAGTTTTTAAATCAGCATGAGCGGGTTTTCGTTGTGGAGCAAAATAGGGATGCTCAGCTCAAGGGATTGCTGTTGCTGGAGACAGATTATCGGAAGGATCGTATGGAATCGGTTCTTAATTACAGCGGGCTACCCCTTGATTGCCGCTGCATAATTGAGGCAATTGAGAGTTATGCGGCGAAAGGGGAAGCAGCGTGACATTCATTACAAAGCCAAAAATTGTTCATGAAGGCATGGCACGCAACGCATTGGGGCTTACGATCCGAGACTATGAAGGCCGTATGTCGACGCTATGCGCGGGTTGCGGGCATGATTCCGTAACTTCAGCCATTGTACAGTCGTTTTTTGAGTTAGACGTTCCACCGCACGGAGTTGCCAAGCTAAGCGGCATCGGATGCTCATCCAAGACACCGGCCTACTTCCTGAGTGCGTCTCATGGGTTCAATGCCGTGCACGGCAGGATGCCCTCGATTGCAACGGGGGCTAATGCGGCAAACAGCGAGATATCTTTGGTAGGCGTTTCGGGGGATGGCGATTCGTTGTCCATCGGACTCGGGCAGTTCGCGCATGCTGTACGCAGAAATCTGAATATGCTCTACATTATTGAGAACAATGGGGTCTACGGTCTGACTAAGGGCCAGTTTTCCGCTTCGGCTGATGTTGGGACAAAGGCAAAGAAAGGTGAGGTTAACAAACAGCAACCGATTGATCCGGTTCAGACGGCCATGGCTCTTGGGGGAACGTTCGTTGCCCGAAGCTTCTCTGGTGATAAGGAACAACTCATACCTCTCATAAAGGCCGGCATAAAACATAATGGTTTCGCATTAATCGATGTGCTTTCACCTTGTGTCACATTCAACGATCATGAAGATTCGACGAAAAGCTATGCTTATGCTCGTCAGTTCTTTCATCCGGCGATGCATGCGGATTTCGTACCGCCAGCCGAGGAAATCAAAGCAGCCTACAATGAGGGTGAAGTGATGCCAGTAGAGTTGCACGATGGTAGTAGGATTCTGCTTCGTAAGATAAGCAAGGACTATAGTCTGCACAATCGAGGAGCCGCCATCGACTACATTCGATCCCATCACAGGAAAGGGGAAATAGTAACTGGCTTATTGTATATAGATGAGAGCGAACCGGACATGCATGGAATCAATCGAACTATCAAAGCACCATTAAATGACGTGCCGTTCGAAAAATTGTGTCCGGGCGGGGAAGCGCTCGAAACACTTCAGCAGCACTTCCGATAGATGCGGCGCCACAGATATCTAGCCGTTCCCCGAGATATGATCAAGTGAGTCGCGCGAGATATATCTAGAGTGTCTTTAATGAGCGGACGATTTGCAGCCTGATGTCCACAACTACTAGCACATAAGATCATGCATATTGCGATGATGGGAAGCGGTGGGGTCGGCGGCTATTTTGGAGGACGACTAGTAGCTGGTGGTTGCGATGTGACATTTGTCGCACGCGGCAAACATTTGCAGGCAATCCGTGGTCATGGTTTGAAGATAGCAAGCCGTGATATGGGTGATGTGGTAGTGAATCCTGCAAAGGCTACTGATAATCCAGAGGAAGTCGGGGCCGTTGACTACATTATTGTAGCCGTGAAATTGTGGGATACCGAGTCTGTAGGCCGAACAATTCTCCCAATGCTTGGTCCCAAGACAACTGTTTTATCTTTGCAAAATGGCGTTGAGGCTGATGAGATTCTTGCCGATATCGTCGGCGCCAAAAGACTCATTGGTGGGGCCGCATTCATCGCTAGTTCTATAGCTGAGCCGGGCGTTATTAAGCACATCGGTACCATGCAGCGAGTCGTCATCGGTGAGCATAGTGGTGGTTCTTCGTCTCGAGTTGAAGCTTTGCATGAGGCGCTACGGAAAGGAGAGGTTGTAGCGGAGATAAGTCATGACGTTCAGCGAACTGTTTGGGAGAAGTTTGTTTTCCTGGTGGGGTTGAGTGCTACAACAACATTATTACGCACCCCGCTGGGGCCTATTAGAGAGGATCTTAAGAACCGAGCACTTTTCCTCGATGTCATGAGGGAAACTGTTTCTGTTGGTCGGGCTCGGGGTGTGGCTCTTCCCAAAGACTATGCCGAAAATCGACTCGAATTCGCCGATGGGCTTCCGACCGATATGACATCTTCTATGCATCATGATCTTGAGAACGGTAATCCGCTGGAACTGGCTTGGTTGAGCGGAGCAGTAATTCGTTTTGGTCAAGATGCGGGTATACCGACTCCAGTTAATCAGATGATTTTTAATAAGCTGGAGCCGCACGCTACAGGGAAACCATGAAGCATCCTCAGCTTACTGTACGGGGCGTCCGTGCGCGCACCGTCAGTGTTCCCATGCGGCGCCCATTGGGTACCAGCGCGACTATGATGACTGCAGCACCCTTTCTGCTGGTGGATCTTTACACTGAGGAAGGGATTACTGGGCGCGCACACGCGTTCTGTTATCTGGATATAGCAGCTCCAATGATGCGTCGAGTACTTGAGACGGCGGGCGAATTGATCGTTGGTGTTCCACTGGATCCCGAACGAATCAGGCGCGTGTGTCAGGATCACTTCGCTCTGTTAGGTGTCCACGGAGTTGTCGCTATGGTTGTTTCGGCACTTGACGTTGCCTGTTGGGACGCACTGTCGAATGCTGCCAAGTTACCTCTTGCCCGATATTTAGGAGAGGCTACAGAGACGATCCCCTCCTATAACAGTAATGGACTCAGTGTACGTCGATCTGATGGCGATCCGGGTAAAATTGCAGAAGAGGCCAATGAGCTGTTGGAGTTCGGATTTAATGCGCTTAAGATCCGCCTCGGCAGAGACAATTCCCGCGAGGACCTCGCTGCGGTTCGCGCTGTTCGATCCGCAATTCCATCGGAATCTTTTCTAATGTCTGATTACAATCAGGCATTATCCGTTGAAGAGGCGCTTGAACGCGGCCGAGAGCTAGAAGAAGAGAGCTTATATTGGATTGAGGAGCCGGTCGCACACGACGACTTTGCGGGTAGCTCAGAGGTGGCTCAAGCATTGGGGACGCCTATTCAGACCGGCGAAAATTTCTGGGGACCGGATATTTTAGCGACAGCGATCACTATGACCGCGATGGATTATGTAATGGTTGATCTGATGCGTATCGGGGGCGTGAGTGGTTGGCTGCGAGCAGCAGCTTTAGCGGAGAAGGCGCGTATACCAATGTCATCCCATCTTTATCCTGAGGTCAGCGCTCACCTGCTGGGCGTAACGCCTACCGCTCACTGGCTCGAATATGTGGATTGGGCAGAGGCGTTTATCACGGCTCCTGTCTTAATTTCTCAGGGAAATGCTAAAGTTCCCGAGGATCCGGGAACCGGTGTGATCTGGGATGAGGATGCCGTTGCTCACTATGCTACCGACTAGACCCTCCTAGTGGGAAGAGCCCAGGATACAAATTCCCGCTCGGTTAAAGGGGAAACCAGGCGCGCTCTGGTGACAGGTGTAAATAGCCTACGCTGACACCCATCCGCCAACCGACACCAAGGCGTACCGGTGCAAGTGTAATATTGTCTTGGCGGTTGTAATTGACCCCAACGCCACCCACAAAAAACAGGCTTCCCTCAACTCCGCTGAAACGCCGGTAGAGATCATTGACCGTCTGCAAGCCGTAAATAAGAACAAAAACCTTGGAAACGCTGCCCCCCATATCAAATCCCACTGAAGGACCATTCCAGTAGACCTGGCTCGTAGTCCCATCCGGGAGATAGAGAGTTCCATGCCCGTAACGCAGCCCAAAGCCTAGGGAGCCGCTACCCTCCTCGCCTTTGATATACGCGTCTGGTGGGCCGTTGTCAGTAAATACCCGGTTGATGGCATCGGCAACACCCTGGGCACCGCGGCCAAAAAAAACTTCCGCCTCAAGAAGAATCGATTCCTGTTGATAAGGCTGTGCGGTGATAGGTTGCTGGGGCTGGGGCTGGGGCTGGGATCGGAGGTTGGTGCATGCGGCCAACAACAGAACAAGGGCGCACATAGCGAGCCGCTGTAGAACTTTCATAACAACTCCCACCGTTCATGAATGCCCAGAAGCTGTAGTTTGAGCACGACGGCGCTTATGTCAATACACCTGGCTAGGATTTAAACAAATCTTCGGCGCTACTCAAGGTGCCATCTTCCTCCACTTTTCCGAGGGTCTCCTTGGCAGGGCTGTCTGCTGCAGTATCGGGGGAGGCATCTCCAAAGAGTGCGGCAAGCTCAGATTCAGCCTGGGTATGGGCTTCTGTGAAGCCTGGGGAGTAAGCATCAGGATTTGGTTTGTAGTAGTCACAAAAATTAGCGCGTTCTTTGTCCATTACCTCAAGTGCGTCTTCTTCAGTACATTCATTCGGTTCTCGAGGGTCATACATTTGGCACATCAGGCACACATGTAACTCTGCAATACAGTTCGGGCACTCGTCACGACGCCCCAGCGGAAGTGGGAGAGTCTTCAGGGAGTGCCCGCAGCGGTAGCAGGATAGCTGGTTGCTCATGACGTCGGGCCCGTATGACCTTATGCTTTGCACAATATAGTCCAGGATCGAGATGAATCAAGGATAAAGTCGCGGTGGTTACGGAAGCATGGGTAGTTGTGTTGAAGACGCGGGATCAGCGTCAGTCCACTGAGGCGGGTCTGGTGCTGACAGCGCTCCAAATTGAATACGAGGTTACCAGCATGGAAGGAAACTGGATGGTCAGTGTACCAGCGAAATTTGCACCTCAGGCCGGCATAGAACTCGCCGAATATGCACAGGAAAATCGTACTCCGCCAGTGGGGGCACGACCTATGGCAGAGCGTGGAAATGGGTGGAGCGGTGTTCTGATATATGCAGGGGTGTTGGTGTTAGTCGCTGTGATGGCGCGCCGTTATGAGTTTGGTTACGACTGGTTGGGATTGGGGCGAATCGATTCTACACGGGTATTGGAGGGTGAGTGGTGGCGCACATTGACCGCACTCATGCTACATATAGATCTTAGTCATCTCGCAGGCAACATTGTTTTTGGTGCTTTCTTCGGACTTTATGTGGGCCGTTATCTTGGTTCAGGGATCGGCTGGGCGGGAATAGTAGCTGGCGGTGCTCTGGGTAACGCGTTGAACGTGCTAATGCAACCCGCTCGGCATCTATCCATTGGTGCCTCGACGGCGGTGTTCGCCGCTCTGGGGCTGCTTGTGGCTTATACCTGGCAACATGGTTTCTGGAAAAATACGCCTTGGCGGACTCGTATTGCGCCCGTGACTGCTGGAATTGGGCTCCTGGCTTTTACGGGTACTGGGTCAGGAGTGGATGGAGGGAACGTCGATATCCTGGCGCATCTAACGGGATTTATTGCCGGTTTTTGCGTAGGCATTTTGATGGCGCGGATGCAATTGCCGGAGGGTTCTCAGGTGCAGAGGCTTTGGGGCACGATAACAATCGGAAGCCTGGTTCTGGCATGGCTGGCAGCCTTCAGCTCCTAGGACGTTTCACATAAGCAAAGATTCTTTGGAGGTGTTCCCTTAGGCGCTGGATTGCTGTACTAGGTCAGCCGAGTGCGTCAGCGATGAGTTCGAGAAAGTCTGCTTCGCAATTCACCTGCTCCGCGGCTCGAGCGTCTATTGTGTAGCCGAGGGCATCGGCGATGGACTGATATTTTGGACGCCGATGTTTTACGTGATGAGGAAAAACCCATCGTACGAAATCGTCCGGCACGATTTCATCTGGGCTTTTCAAGTCATTTTCTGCTAGGTATTCGTCCAACTGTTTGTCGAGGAATTCTTCTTGGTAGTACATTGGTTTTGGATAATCGATCGCCCGTTGAATCATTTCTTTCTCCATCGTCTTGTCCGCACTGAGATAGAGAATCAGAGTGTTTTCGGCTAGGACACGGGTGGTTTCTTCGTCATCCAGTTCGCAAATGCTTCCACCTGCGTCGTTAATAAAGTGTTCATAGTTGTAGATTTGCTTTGCTTTTTCTATGAATTGCGCAACGTCCCGCATTGCGCCGATCTCGGCCTGTCTGTGCAGTCGTTGACGCTCTTTGAAAGCTTCGACTGATAACCCCCCTAGGTCACTGCGCCCGATCTTGCCGAGGAAGGTTGCGACCGGAGCGAGATTGTGAACTGTAATATTGCTGGCAATATATATGGAATCACTACGCAGGAGGTCTTGCAGGAAATCTACTTGCATCGCCTGATGCTTGATATTGTCGAGTATCGGTTCCACTAGGTACTTGGTACCGATTCGATAATCGCCAGAGTAGTGAAACCATTTGGACTTGGGCAAATTATTGGCGAGCGTGGTTTTGCCGACACCCGACATACCGAGTAGCGTGATAGCCTTGCCAGGCCAGTCCATGAACTCTGCCGCTGTCATCCTCATGATCTCATCCGCTTTCTTGAGAGGCGTAATTATACGGTTGCTATCATCGCCAACAATCTCTGTGCACTGAATGGCAGTGCAGCCCCAAAATCCCCTCGCCCCATCATCTAGGGGCTAGAATCGATTCACCAGCGTGGATAAGTCTCTGAGTCTCGGAGAAAAATAGGTGCAACTCTGGAAAACCGGGCTCCTTGGGGATAAGCTGCTCTGCAGTTTAGGCTTATGGCGTGTCCAAAACCATGAACGATAATGGACCTAGGATTATCCTGGGTGTAACCGGCGGTGTCGCCGCCTACAAGAGCCTGGAGCTGGTTCGAAGGTTTAGGGAGAGGGGTGCTCAGGTCCAGGTTGTCATGACCCGGGGCGCCAGGACGTTCGTGTCACCCGTGACGTTCCAGGCTGTTTCGGCTCGACGGGTTCGAGACGATCTTTGGGATGAGGCCGCTGAAGCGGCCATGGGACACATTGAGTTGGCCCGATGGGCCGACCTGGTATTGGTGGCGCCGGCCACCGCGCACTGTATGGGGTCGTTGGCAGCCGGATTAGCCGGGGATCTCCTGACGACTCTCTGTATGGCAACCGAAGCTCCCGTTATTCTGGTA
>JAZAGZ010000089.1:0-9723 GCA_036231525.1 Pseudomonadota bacterium
TGTGGTCGCTGAGTTGACGCAGCGCTATCTAAGTAGACAAGTGGTTTTTCGTAGATATCTTGTTGAAGCGCTGGAAAGTCTTTCCGGAGTGCAGAAATGTCAGCATGAGCGTGCGATAGCGTGTTCTGAGATTCGAGCACGGAACTCATAGGAGCCCACCCCAGTTTTCATAGTCTGGCAGTTGTCCAGCGACGCACGATGCCACTCGTTCCCTGACCTCAGGAACCTCTATGCGTCTGAGTACATCGTTGGCAAAAGCGAATGTCAGAAGACCTTTTGCTGTGTCTTCATCAACGCCCCTGGATCTGATGTAAAAAAGCTGTTCGGCATCAAGCTCGCCTACAGTTGCTCCATGCGCGCACTTGACGTCATCTGTGTATATTTCAAGCTCTGGTTTCGTATCAATCTCACCGCGTTCTGACAACAATAGGTTGTCGCTTGATTGCTGTGCATCAGTACCTTGTGCGCCCCGGTGAACAACAACTTTGCCATTGAACACTCCTCGACCGCGTTCCCCGATGATCCCCCGAAACGCTTCTCGGCTCGTTGTTTGGGGTGCCGTATGGTCAATGCGTGTGTGGTTGTCCACGTGTTGTCCCTGTGTGGCAAGAAAAACGCCAAAGATTTCACAGGCCGCGCCCGGTTCAGCCAGATCGACCTGAACATCGTTGCGTACGAGTTTTCCTCCAAGATCTACGTAACCGAGCTTGAGTTTCGCATCTTGTGCAATTTTTGCATCGAGAAGTTCCGTATGAAATTGCTCGTTGCCATATTCCTGGAATCGGTAAATGGTTAGGTGAGATTCTTTGCTCTGTGTTATCTGCGTAACTAGATTTGTCCAGTTAGCTACCGAGTCTTCCCCGACAAAATGTTGCACGATTGTCAGTTTACTGCCTGCACCGATATCGATGAGAATTCTTGGTTGTATTGCCTTATTAGCAGCTTGAGTGCTAGTAAAAATAAGATGCAAAGGCTGTTCGATATTTGTATTTTCACTTAGTTTGATGAGTATTCCAGATGAGGCGAAAGCAGTATTCAGCGCGGCTAAGGGGTGGCGCTGGAAAAGCTCCACGCTTTGAAGCTCGCTGATGCGTTGCCATGTTTCTTCATGTCCTAGGATTGTAAGACCCTGAATACCGTCAAGAGTTTGTGCATTTGGGAGGAGTTCTCCATCTACTAAAACCAAGCGTGCGGCACCATCATCTAGCAGTGATGTGTCGAGAAGTCGGTTTGATTGTTTTATTTGATTCGTTGTTAGCGATTTGGGTGTTGGGTCAAGTTCTGCTTTGACAATCGGTTTTAGGTCTGTGTATCGCCAGTTTTCGTGTTTTCGTGTGGGATAGCCGAATTTGTTGAATAAAGCCATCGCCTCACTTCTTAAAGTGCGAGAGGGGTCAGATGTCTCCAGTCGGTTCAGGCTGGCTTCAAATGTGCTGTGTAACGTCTCAGGAGTCACAGATTGGCTGCCTCTTTTCGCACCCAGTCATATCCTTGCTTGTCGAGTGTTCTAGCGAGTTCCCTGTCGCCTGATTTAACGATGCATCCCTCGGACAGAACATGGACGTGGTCGGGAACTACGAGTTCCAGAAGACGCTCGTAGTGAGTAACTAGAATGATTGCTCGCTTGGAGTCTCGGAGGCTATTGATGCCTGAGGCAACGACCTTAAGTGCGTCGACGTCCAGACCAGAATCTGTTTCGTCCAATACCGCAAGTCGTGGTTCTAACGTCAACATTTGTAGAATTTCGTTACGTTTTTTTTCACCTCCTGAAAAACCTTCATTGACGCTTCTGTTTAAAAAGTCCGATGACATTTGCATCAACTCCATCTTGTCCTTAATGAGTTTGGTGAATTCAAATGCATCTACTTGAGGCTGATCATTAGCTGCACGTTGAGCGTTGAGGGCTGCTTTAAGCAGATAAGCATTATTGACCCCCGGAATCTCTACGGGATACTGAAAGGCTAGGAATAACCCTTCCCGGGCACGTTCTTCAGTTGATAGACTGAACAGGTCCTTTCCACAGAATTCAATCGTCCCACTCGTGACTTCGTAGTTATCCCGACCTGCTAGGATTTGCGCCAGCGTGCTTTTACCGGATCCGTTTGGCCCCATGATTGCGTGCACCTCACCAGAGCTGACTTTTAGATCCAATCCATTGAGAATCGCTCTGTCTTCAACTTGCGCGTGCAGACCTTTGATTTGCAAAATAATACTTTTTTCCATTATTAACCGACCGCACCTTCCAAGCTGACGTTGAGTAAAGCTTGTGCCTCAACAGCAAATTCCATGGGTAATTCCTTAAATACTTCGCGACAAAATCCATTTACGATCATGTTGACGGCGTCTTCCTCGGTGAGTCCTCGTTGACGGCAATAAAAGAGTTGATCCTCACTGATTTTTGATGTGGTGGCTTCGTGCTCAACACGAGCACTACGTTCGCGCGCTTCCACATATGGGAAAGTGTGAGCACCGCACTGATCACCAATCAGTAACGAGTCACATTGTGTGTAGTTTCGTGCGCCGCGAGCCGATGGCATGACGCGAACTAGCCCACGGTAAGAATTTTCAGCTTTTCCTGCTGAGATGCCCTTGGAAATAATAGTGCTACGGGTATTGGGGCCAATATGAGTCATTTTTGTGCCGGTGTCTGCCTGTTGGTAATTATTGGCGACAGCAACGGAATAAAATTCCCCGATGGAGTTTTCGCCTCGGAGGACGCAACTGGGGTATTTCCAAGTGATCGCTGAACCCGTTTCTACTTGGGTCCAGGAGATTTTTGAATTAGCACCTCTGCAATCCCCGCGTTTCGTCACGAAATTGTAGATTCCGCCAACACCGTGTTCGTCTCCCGGGTACCAGTTTTGTACTGTGGAATACTTGATTTCTGCATCTTTCAGGGCGACTAGTTCAACAACAGCAGCGTGGAGTTGATTCTCATCACGCATTGGAGCCGTACAGCCTTCGAGGTAGCTGACGTGGCTACCTTCATCTGCAATGATCAACGTACGCTCAAACTGTCCTGTATTCGCTGCATTGATGCGGAAGTATGTCGACAGTTCCATGGGGCAGCGCACGCCTTTTGGGATGTACACAAACGAACCATCGCTGAAGACTGCCGAATTCAGTGTGGCAAAGAAGTTATCGCGCTGCGGTACGACAGTTCCTAAATATTGTTCGACCAACGCAGGGTGATTGCGCACAGCCTCCGAGAAGGAGCAGAAAATAACTCCGGCATCAGCAAGTTTGTCCTTGAATGTTGTTGCCACGGAAACACTGTCGAAGACAGCATCCACAGCCACTCCGGCAAGTTTTGCCCGTTCATGCAATGGAATGCCGAGTTTTTCATAGGTCTCCAAAAGTTTTGGGTCCACCTCATCAAGGCTTTTGGGAGCGTCGTCTTGGTTTTTTGGAGAGGCAAAATAGGAGATGGACTGGTAATCAATGGGGGTGTAATGGACATGAGCCCACTCAGGTTCTGCCATCGTGAGCCAGTGTCGATAGGCTTTAAGTCGCCACTCGGTCATAAATTCCGGCTCATCTTTCTTTCGCGAGATCAGGCGGACGACATCTTCATCTAGTCCTGGTGGTACCAGATCCTGTTCAATATCAGTAACGAAGCCGTGCTGGTATTTTTTCTCTACCAGTTTAGATAACTCTTTAGATTCAGTAGACATGCTTTTGATATAAAAGGTATTTTATTGAAAGACTGAAGGAGGTATTAGTGCTTCTCGCAGGTTCGGTCGGGGTAGGGGATGAGCGTGATGTTGGAGATCAGTCAGGCTGACCTCCATCAATGCTTGCCGTATACCCGCATTAATTCGCTGCCACGCGCCGCCTACTCGACAAACCGACTCAAAGTCGCAGAGACCACGCTCGGAACTGCATGTGGTTATGGCCACCGGACCTTCCAGAGCATCGATAATCTGTGCAGCGCTGATTTCGCTAGGGGGGCGAGCGAGGGCGTATCCGCCCTGCGCGCCGCGTTCCGATACCACCAAGCCTGCTCGAACCAGTGCCTTGAGAAGCTTGCTTACGGTGGGCTGGGCTAAGTGGGTATCGATAGCAAGCTGATGGGCGCTAGAGAGTTCCCCATCGAAGGTGGAAAGCTGAGCCAGCACCAGCGTAGCGTAGTCGGTGAGTTTGCTCATTCTAAGCATGTGGGTCTCCACCTCAGGTTAAAGAGGACCATTTTAGTACTATTTAAAGCGTGACTCAAAATTGAGTGCAAAGTACTGCATCTTGGCGACTGAAGAGGGAGAGGTAATAGTCAGTGGGTTCTAAGGGTAGGAGAATCTAGGTGGCTCTTCTCTCGGTACTGATTCTGATCGACGGTTACGTCGTTCGCTCGACATATTTGCGTTGAGATCTGCAAATTCAGATTGAAAACGTGCGAAGTCCACCGCATCGACTCCAGGGGACTCAATTGCCATTTGAATTTGGTTTAGTGCATCGGAGAAACTACCGATGCTGGTGTAATAGTGAGACATGTAGTGATGCGCATTACCGACGTCTCCTTCAGCATTGGCTGCACGAGCAACTAGGCGAAACTGTCCTGCGGTTGGTGATGATGTGTTATGCAGCAAATCCAACAGAATGTTATGCGCTATGTCCGGGCGACCTGAAAGAATCAGGGCTTCTGCATAGCTGGTGGTAAGAGGCACGTTTCTAGGGGAAATCTCCATGGCATCTGCATAACGTTGAAGAGCAGCGGTTGTTTGCCTGTTTTGCAGCAGGGACTCGGCCTCACCAATGCGAAACGCGAGGATTCCGGGGTAGGCGTTGATGAGATCACTGTAATATCGCTGTGCGTCATCATCTAAGCCGGCCTTTGAGAGGCTCAAAGCCAAGCCATACAGATCACCGACACTATCGCTGCCGGATTCCACACGGGTCCGAAAGATGTTGAGAGCCACATCATCTCGTGGTGCTCGTAATACCTCTAATCGGGCTCTAGCAGTCTCGTAGCTAATACTGTTTTCAACGTTTACCGCGGGTGGTAGCTGCCGGATGCGTACTCGCGCATCGGCAATACGCTCGGGGGACGTCGGGTGAGTTAAAAGGAATGCTGGAGCGCTACGAGAGCCGAATCGTCTGGACAGCTTTTCAAAGAAAGTGGCCATACCCGACGGATCGAACCCAGCAGAGGACAGTGTCCCGATGCCGATTCGGTCGGCCTCGAGTTCGTTTGAACGTGTAAAATTAATTTGACGTTGCATGGTAGCTGCTTGACCTGCAGCGAGGACTCCCGACATAGCATCATTACTTCTGGAATCTGATGCCATGCCAAGTAACACGGCCGCTAGCATGCTTGCCATGGAAATGATGCTACTTCTCTGGTTGTCGTAGAGTGAGCGTGCGATGTGGCGCTGGGTAACGTGAGCGACTTCATGTGCTAACACACCGGCTACCTCACTCTCGGTTTCACTCGCCAAGATGAGTCCGGCGTTCATACCGATAAAACCTCCAGGAAGGGCAAAAGCGTTAATCGCATCATCATCTACCATGAAGAACTCGAAACTTTGATCCCCGTCATTGGCGTGGCCAGCTAACTGAGCGCCTAGAGTTTGAATGTACTCAGTGACTTGCGGGTCCTCCATGATTGCCCCGGCATTCCTAAGTTGTGCAACCACTCTACGTCCAATCTGTGCCTCTTGGGCTTTATTCATTATGGAGTCAGCTGGGCTCCCGAAGTCAGGTAGATTGAAGTCGGGCAGAGTGGAGGTTTGCGCCGTTGCGTTTGCGCAATGAGTCAGGGCTAAGAGAATCGCAATTCGTTGTCTCATGGTTTCGGCATCAGGTTAATAAGAGCGCGTTCCACATTCCATCTAACTATAGCTCCTTGACTGCATTAAGCACATCTTCTACATGTCCTTTAACCTTAACTCCTCGCCATTCCTTACGGAGAACACCTTGCGCATCTATGAGAAAGGTACTGCGTTCGACGCCGAGATATTTTTTTCCGTACATGCTTTTCTCTTTGATTACGTCAAATAGTTTGCAGAGTTTTTCGTCTGTATCGGAGATTAGCTCGAAAGGGAATTTATATTTAGTCTTAAATTTCTCGTGGGAGTTCAGATTGTCGCGAGAAATCCCAAAAATGGCGGCTTTTTTCTTTCTGAAACGCTGATAGTTATCCCGGAAGTCTTCGCCTTCGCGAGTACAGCCCGGCGTGCTGTCTTTGGGGTAGAAGTACAATACTACGGGTCTTCCCAGTAGGTTCTTGGATTCGATTTCCTTGCTACTGGTAGCTTCCGCGCTAAACGCCGGGATTTTTTTCCCCTCGGATACTATCGGCATTCACAAGCCTCCCTAATATTATGTGTTTTTAACTGGCTCCATGATGGCATCCAGATTGAGTCGATCACAAAATTCCATAAACTCTTCCCTTAATACTGCGATGTGGATCGCAGCAGGTATATTAATAAACATTTGCACGGAGAACATAGTTGTTCCTGTGTGTGCAGCAGGATAACTTCGAGTTGTTACTTCTACGATTTCAATACTGTGTCCTGCGAAAAATCCGGCTAGGTTATGTACGATCCCAAGCTGGTCAAGACAGACTATTTCGATCGCATACGGCAAAAGTTCTTTACTGGGTTGTTTGGGTTGGGTTCGCTTTAACTGGATAACCAGCCCTTTATCATCAGCAAAGCGGGTAAGATCTTGTTCCATGCGGCTGACAGAGTGCCAATTTCCTGAAACTAGTAGCAGCATTGCAAATTCTTCGCCTAAGGTCGTCATCCGGCTATCTTTTATGCTGCCGCCACAGTCCATTATGATCTGAGTGAGATCGTGTACGACCCCCGTACGATCACCGCCAACGGCAGAGATGACTATGAGCTGTTCCATGCAACGCTTGTCCTAGCTAGGTTTGGCGCCGGGTCAGTGTACCTTGATCAGGGATGATGTAATACCAGACTAGTGGGGGTTCAGCTCTTGCGGTTGCACCACTGAGAGGGCATAAGTACCATCGCGGCTGTTGTTTTGTGAGGTATGTATGATCTTTTCCGGTAGCATCGTAGCACTGACGACACCGATGGATGTCGATGGTGAGATCGATGTGGTCCAGCTTGGGCGGCTTATTGAGTTTCACCTTGAAGCTGGTACTGAGGCGTTTGTTATTGCTGGTACGACGGGTGAGTCTGCCACCCTTAGCAGAGATGAACATGTCCGGTTGGTAGAGAGTGTTTGCGAACTGGTGGGCGGGCGGGTTCCAGTCATTGCTGGGACCGGTTCCAACTCAACAGCTCAGACACTAGATCTTTCGCGAGCCGTAGACCGCCTTTCTGTATCGGGGTTTCTCGTCGTTACCCCGTACTACAACAAACCGACTCAGGAGGGGATGTACCGACACTTTTCTGTTGTTGCTGATGCCGTTGAGCGACCGGTTATTCTTTACAATGTGCCCGGACGAACGGGAGTGGATCTGCATCCGGACACTGTGGAACGGTTGGCGTCCCATGGCAATATCAACGCGATAAAGGAGGCTACGGGAGAATTGGATCGAGTGGCTACTTTGCGTAAAGGTTGCGGCTCCGAGTTTTCACTTCTTAGTGGTGATGACGCTACGGCTTGTGAATTCATGCTGGAGGGGGGTAACGGAGTCATTTCTGTAACAGCTAATGTTGCTCCTGCGAAAATGAGGATACTTTGTGATCTGGCTTGTTCTGGCGATCAGGTACAGGCAGAGCATATTGACGGTCAACTTAGAGCACTCCATCAAGCTCTTTTTGCTGAAAGCAATCCCATCCCTGTAAAGTGGGCCGTACAGCAGCTTGGCTTTACTGGTGCTGGTATTCGGCTGCCGCTCACTATGTTATCTGAGGAATACCACGATATGGTCAGAGCAGCGATGGTTGCGGCTGGAGTAGAGATTGTTACTCAATAACAAGCGAATAATGAACCGAGTATTTTTACTTAGCCTCGTTCTAGTGAGTTGCCTCGTCGGGTGTTTTGGAGATCCTGCATTGCTTTGTGAAGATTCGGAACGTTATGCGAGCAGCTATGAGGTCGCATCGCTTCAAATTCCTAATGACTTGGACCCTCCGGACGAATCTGAGGCGTTGCGTGTTCCTCGTGTGACGGGACAACCTCGCGTATCTTCCGAGGGGCCTTGTATGGAATCCCCACCGGATTTCTTTTTGGAAAATCCATCAGAGTGAGTTCTGAGGTTCGGACATTCTTTTTTTGCAAAGGGGATTGGGTCAATCTGAGGAAGTTCGCAGAAGTCTTCCCTTGAGTGTTCTATTGTCGGTAAAGAGTTGATGTGATCTGGTGATTGCGATCGAGTTCTAGGGTGACGTTAGCTATTTTTGGCAGCAGTTCAATGTTATCTCTGGTCAGGCGTTCGTAGTGTTGAAGGAACTCAGAAATCTCTGTCTCATTCATGATCCCCGGTTTTAATTTTCCGGCTGTTCGGGCTAATTTTTTTTCTTGCTCAAGTCTCCAGCGGTGTACTGCTTCAAAATCAGGAGCTTGAAGAAATACTAAATGGTCAATCGACTGGAAAAGCTTTGAGTATTTTTCTCGGAGTTGGTTATTAATGTAAGTCCGCCAAGTTGCATCTCGGTCTCTTCTTGCTTCAAGACTATTTACAGGCTGACTAAGCTGTTCTGGTTCTTGAGGTTGGCTTCCAAGGCACCATCCCTCGAGGATTATGGCATCGATGGGACCTGTAATCTTCGGCCATTTGTGTGCAGGGGCGCGGTCGTCTTCGGCTTTATCGAATCTGGGAAGTGCCAGTTCTTGCTCGGTTTTTAATGCTTTGAGTTTAGTGAGACAACACATGCATGCTTCGAGATCGTGGGTGCCTGGTGCCCCACGAGTACGAAGTAGCGGATGTACCTCTTTGCCCAGTTGTTTGCGTTCTGCCCGAGTAAGATAGAAGTCATCTAGGGATAGCGTAGCAACAACCCAGTTATGCTCGTTTTCCAGTGTTATCCGGAGAAAATCAGCAAGAGTCGATTTTCCTGTACCTTGTGCTCCGCTGATACCGATGATTTCAGGGTAAGGCTTTTTAACTTGCTGGATCCAATGGGCGAGGGGTAGGTAATGATCGGTAATGATTTTTCGGAACCCAGAGGGTAGCTGGTGTTTTTCCAGAAAAGAGTTGAGTTTTGACTCTATCAGGCTATTCATTGTGCGCGATACTACCCCACGCTTCGGTTACGCTGCGAGTCGGGCATCTTGATCGACACTCCTAAGTAACGAGTTTTTTTGCTGCTTGTCGGGAGGAGAATCATATAGAATCTGTGTTGCATTAGGGGGTGTGGCTGTGCGGTTTCAGCTTTGGGTCCGGATCTTTACGTTCATTACCGGTTTTGTTGCGGCTACGCTGGTTTGGGGACACCATTCTGTTGCGGGAGTATTTGATGCCGAACAAACATTCGAGATCACGGGTGTCATCATGGACGTGGAGTGGATCAATCCTCACGTGTATCTGCATCTCGACGTCGCGGATGAGTCTGGGAATATCACACCCTGGCGGCTTGAGACTCTCCCTACCGCGTTTCTGCGTAAAGGTCAGATCACTAGAGCCATGTTGATCGGGGATGGTGAGCTGGTCACGGTGACTGGGATCATAGCCCATAAAGATCCAAACTTGGGCTGGGTTCATCGAATCACGTACTCGGACGGACACTATTATCAATTGGGTAACTGATCTGTGCTAAGGCGTTTCACCTGTATATTGCATGGTGATTAGGGACGTTGGCTTAGTTTTTG